>JAUXDC010000374.1 GCA_030618605.1 Holophagae bacterium
CGTTCGACGTTATTGTTCTTGACAATCATCATCTCGTGAACCTAAGGTGGGTCCACTATTCCCGGTGGCAAGTCCGGGAGCCTTTGGAACTCTGAGAAATGAATGTTTTTTTCTTCTCCGGTCGTGGGCTTGAGCCCTGGCATTCGGGAGGAAAGGTGCGCGGGTTCAGCCCGCGTGGTTGTGTGAGGGGGATTTCATGAAGCGCCTTGTTTTGGCCGTCGTTGTTGGTTGTGTGGTGTCTCTTTCGGGCATCGTGACAGCAGAAGAAGGGTCCAATGGTCCCATCTGTCTGAAAGTGGTACCGGTCAGCGACAAGCTGGTATCAGATTCTCCTGGGCCCACCGGGAGAATAACGGCGCCCGGCTTTGAAGGTGAACAGCAACTGGATCAGAGGACGCCATTCTCCGAAACAGTGTTTGATGTTCAAGGTCAACCGGTCATCGGCGCTCACGATTTGCTGCTCAGCTATTACGAAAGCGGAGGCGTCGAACCAATCTGGGCGGAGCGAATCCCCAAGGTTGATTTCACGGGTGGTCGGTTTGATGTTTTCCTGGGAACCGGAGAGGCGCAGACGAAGACCGTCTACGCGTCACTTCAGAGCGTGTTCGCGTCCCATCCTGATTTGGAAATCGAGGTCGAGGTCGATGGCGTAACTCAGGCGCCGAGAGTCGGCATCCTGCCGGCGGGTCACTCCCCCGAGACTCGTGCCATGTTGTCGGGACCGGTCTCCAAAGACGAATTGCACACAAAGGGATACAAGGCGAAAAGTGAAACCACGTCGGTGCAGGCGGTCACACTTCGTCCATCTGACGGAAAGGGTGCAGGGACCGTAGACGATTCGGCCACCTTCAAGACGAGCCCATTTTTGATTGACACGATTCATCTTGGGACCAGCATCCCTGTCCGAGACATGGAGCCGTCCAGCAGAGTCGGTGTGTCCCCTTCAGAATCTGAGAGGAAAGAGGTCAATCCTCCACGACATGAGAATGTCTTTGACGAAGAGGGGTTTCGCTATGGGACGCGGACAGTCAAGATTGACGATCCCTTGGTGAAGGAATCTCAAGGCGTGAGTGGTCGAGCCACTCCGAGCCTGACCGTCGGGTTCGAAGGGATCCCGTTCACCAATGTGACACCCCCGGATCCCGAGGGGGCTGTGGGGCTGAATCACTACGTCCAGGTGGTCAATAGTCAGTTCAGAATCTACGACAAGACCGGGACGCCGGTGACAACGGCTGTGGATACCAATTCACTTTTTAGTGGATTACCAGTTGATTCACTGTGTGAGAAGGACAATTACGGCGACGCGATTTTTTTGTATGACGAGCCTGCCGATCGATGGGTGCTGACTCAGTTCACGTCAGGAGACGCGGTGTGTTTCGCGGTTTCAACGACGGACGATCCGACCGGGACCTTTCATTTGTATCAGGTCAATACCCAGAAATTCCCGGACTACTACAAGTTGGGCGTGTGGCCTGATGCAGACAACAACGCCTATTTCATGGGAACGAACACGGGTTACCAGGGTGATTACGACGTCTACGCGCTCGATCGCGAAAATATGTTGACTGGAAGTGCCACACGGTCCTCGCAGTATTTCCAGAATCATCCGAACCTTTTGATGCCGGCGGATCTGGACGGCGACAATATGCCGCCTGCCGGACAGCCCGGAATTTTCTATACCTTCCGCGATGGAGGTGAGAGTTACTTCATCCCCTCCTCGCCGGTCGATACCTTAGACATTTGGGAATTTGACGTTGACTGGAACGCGCCGGCAAACACGACTTTTGGCTTGGTTCAGCAGATCACTCCAGCAGAAGGTCTGGCAGATTTTAACTGGACAGTGTGCGGTTTTTTTACCAGTGACTGCCTTCCCCAGCCAGGAACCTCTTTTTTGATTGACAGTGCCTCATGGTGGCCGATGCAACGATTGCAGTATCGGAATTTCGGCAATTACGAGGCCCTTGTCAGCTCCTGGACCGTCGACACACTGAGTTCGGGCGATCATGCAGCGCCTCGGTGGTTCGAATTGCGGCGAATGACTCCGACGCCGTCAGGCAGTTGGTCGATGGCTTTTCAGGGGACGTTCTCTCCCGACGATGTTCACCGCTGGATGCCCAGTGTTGCCCTTGACGGTAGTGGCAACATGGGAATCGCATACAGCGCGGTTGATGGGGTCAGCGTCTATCCGTCGCTCAGGTACGCGACCCGGGCCGCCGACAGCGTGGCCTTCGACGCAGAAGCCGAAATGGTGACAGGCCTCTCGTATTACACGGATGACAATTATCATCGCTGGGGTGATTATTCTTCGATGGAAGTCGACCCGGCTGATGATTGCACCTTTTGGTATACCGGTGAATGGATCAAAGAGGGAACCGAGTGGAACTGGACCACCTATGTTGGTGCGTTTAAGGTCCCGGGCTGCACCGGTTCGACTTGTGATGCTGATGTGGTCACTGGTGTGAGCGCCTCCGCGGACGGTGACAATCAAATCTATTTGAGCTGGAATTCCGCCACTGATGCCACCGAATATCGGATCTATCGGTCGCAGACCTCGGGTGGACCTTACAGCTTTGTTGATTCTGTTTCGGACCCTCAGACTAACTATACCGACACGACGGTCCACGGTTCAATTACCTACTTCTACGTTGTGACAAACTATACGGATTGTGAGAGTGGGCTTTCGAACGAAGATTCGACTTCGACCACCGGAACCTGCTTGCTGCCTCCGAATTTTGACGGCATAGTCAGTGTCACAACGCCCCAAACGGTGACCTGCACCCTCGATCTCAGCTGGAATGCGGCGACCGCCTTGTGCGGGGGGGCGATCAGTTACAACGTCTACAGAGACACCACGCCGGGATTCGACCCAGATGTGGTGCCGCCGCTGGTGACTGGAGTTACAGGAACCAGCTATTCGGACTCTGATGGTCTGGTCAGCCATACGACCTACTACTACGTCGTTCGTGCGGTCGATTCATCCAATTCCGTCGAGGATACAAACACCGTCGAGGACTCTGGCGTGCCCTTGGGGCCGTCAGCAGACGGCACGTTTACGGC
>JAUXDC010000001.1 GCA_030618605.1 Holophagae bacterium
CTTGTCCGAGGGACGTGTGGATGAGGCTGTTCTGAGGCTGGAACGGCTGCTTGCCGATGATCAAATGAGCGATCCAACCCCCGCACTCGATGCTCTTGGCACCATTCGTCTTCAGCAGGGCTTGAGCGATGAGGCCTCGACTCTGTTTGAGCGCGCGTTGACCTATAGAGCCGCAGAAGGCCTTTACTACAAACTGTCGCTGGCCCAGGCTTCAGCCGGCAATAACGAACAGGCCATGAGAACCCTCAACGAGGGGCTGCGCCTGTTCCCGGAATCCGAACGGCTGCAGGAAGCCCGATTCCACCTTGGAGGTGTTTAATGCGTGCAAGATTCTGTCTGGTTCTTTGTTTCCTGGTCCTCGGAGGAGTATCCCTGTGGGCTGCCGACGAGGGTGCCACCTCCGGGGATATCGATCCAAGAACGGAGCGACTCTTCGCCGATCTCGAAGGCTCGTTGTTCGGGGTCGATGATGACTCGGATATCGACCAGGCATTGATGGAGTCTATCCATGAAGATCTCGAGTCCATCGATTTTCAGGGTGATCCGAAAGGGGCGGAAAAGGTCGACTCCATTTTCGGCGCCAACCCCTTGACCGGAGACGCCAACCCCTTGTTGAATACAAGCCACCGAAAACGGTGGCTGTCAACGGCAATCGCTGGGGTGGGGTTTGACGCGGTTGAAAAGCACCTGAAACGCCAGGAGAAAGACATCAAGACGGGGAAGGTCAATCGATCCGACTGGTATGACCACGTGGCAGCCTGTACCAAGATCTGTAATCCGGTAGTTCAGGGTCTGTTGTACGAGCATGTTCGGCAGGTAGCGACCCATCCCCACGTTCTTCTAACATTTGGAGCGAGCTCGTCGGACCTGGGCGCCGATGGCCTTCAAGCCATGGAATCATTCGTCGATTTGGTAGCTCGTCGAGGGGCTCAGTTTCTTTTGATCGGTCGAGGATCTCGCACCGGTAATCGGGAATTCAACCGGACGCTGTCGGCTCGGCGTGTTGAGTCCGTCAAATCGGAGTTGAAACGTTTTGGAGTCGCTTCCGATGGGATCTCGGGCTTCTGGTTGGGTTACGAACCCCCCCAGATAACCGGGGAAATAGCCCAGGCCTACCGCCTCGAAGACAGTCTTGGTGATCTTGACCGGAACCAGAGTGTGATGGTTGTGGCCTTCCGGTAATCATCCCGGGCGGGGAACGAAGACAATTGAACCACGAAGACACAAAGACCACAAAGAAAGAACTTATAATACGACCCCTGAGTGTTCTTCGTGTCTTTGTGGTTCAAATTATTCGTTGGACTGATCAGTGTTCTCTGGACCTGTGGAGAGCCTCGGGTTGGGAGTCAAGTTTCCAGTTTTGAGTTTCCAGTATCCGGTTTTTTAATTCACCGATCCAGTCTCACCGAGATTTTGCCGAGCGAAATCCAGGATCCGTTGAAAGGTATCCGATTGCCGGCATCGTTCCGAGAGAGTCTGAAATACCTCTGAAGCCTTTTGGGTGTCTCCCGTGGCGACATAGGCGATCATCAGGTTTTCGAGGCTCTCACAGTCGTACTGGCGGGCAAAGGCTGCGGCCTCCGCGAAGACCAGTGCACCTTCAACATCGTCACCCATGTTCAGGCAGATGGTGAGGAGGGAGTAGATATCGCCCACGTAGGCATTTTCGTAGACCTCGTGCAGGTAGGGGAGGCAGCGGAGAAGGTACGGAGCGGCTACGGCGTACTGCTCACGCTCATAAAAAAGCACTCCTGCCGTGTAACAGGTCTGGCAGTAGACGCTGAGGACCTCGTCAAAGGTCGAGAGGTAGGGCTTGTACGAGACCAGGGCACTTTCCAGGGCTTCCGCTGCCTGATCCAGTTCCTGGAGGTCGTAGTGGATCGTGCCCACCAGGCTCAGGAGGAAGGCCCGCCAGTTGACCTCGGTCTCGACCGACTGGAGATCCCTGAGTCGGCTGATGTCCTCCTGGTCGGCCTCATGTTCGTCCATCTTGGCGATAGTCGCCTCGATACCTGCCGCTACGTCGCCGCTACGGTCGGAGCCTGTGTACCACTCTGGGATGCTCATAGCGACATTCTACATCGGTTAAGATGTATCGCCCCATTTGGATAAATGGGGCCCCAAGGGAGTTTTGATGAACGAATCGATTGTGAGAGTGAGATATCGCGGGGAGGATCATTCGGTGTCGGACGGCACACGGGTCGATCAGTTCCTCAAGGATGTAGAGGGTGAGATCGAGGAGACGGTATTGGCGGCCTTGGTCAACAGGCGCAAGGTCATGCTGGACTTCCCTCTTCGGGGTCGGGTGGATTTGGAACTGGTACGGTTTGGGGACCGGGAGGGGGAGTCGGTCTACAAACGGTCCGTTTGTCTTCTCTTTCATGAGGCTTGCGCCGAGCTCTATCCCGAGGCAGGTTTGATCGTTGGCCAGAGCCTCGGCAACTGTTATCACTACCAGGTTCGCGGCGAGTTTCCTCAGCTCAAAGAAATGGCCCGTGACCTCGAAGAGCGCATGACGGTGATCAGGGATGAGGCCAGACCCTTCCTACGCCGAACGGTCACCGTGGAAGACTTGGAGAATTACTTCCGCCGGGAGGGCGATGAAGACAAGTTGGACCTGCTGGCAACCCGTAGGAGTTCAATGGTCCCCACCATCAGTTGCGGGACCTGCATCGACATTGCCCACGGCCCCTTTGTCCCGGACACATCCTGTTTGCCGACCTTCGGTGTACGGTCCTTCGGTGACGGTCTGGTCCTGCGTTTTCCTCGGCGCTCGGATCGGCATAACCTCCCGCCCTTCACGCCGCGTGAATTGCTGTTCCAGACCTACGTCGAGACCAGACACTGGCAGGAACTGCTCGGTGTGCAGCGTGTCGGGCAGCTCAACCAGATTTGTCTCGACGGCGAGTTGAGGCACCTCGTCCGTGTCGCGGAAGGTCTTCACGAAAAGAAGATCTCGCGAATTGCCGATGAGATATTCGCCCGACTCCCCGGAGTGAAACTGGTGACGATCGCCGGTCCGTCGTCCTCCGGCAAGACGACCTTCTCAAAAAGATTGGGCATTCAGCTGAGAGTCAACGGCGTCGAGCCGGTGGCCCTGTCACTTGACAACTACTACGTCAATCGTACCGAGACCCCGATGGATGAGGATGGGAAGCCTGATTTCGAGAGCATCGAGGCCATCGATCTGCCGATGTTTCACGACCAGCTTGGGGTGTTGATGGAGGGAGGCGAGGTTCGGACGCCCCGCTTCGACTTTGTCACAGGCTTGAGAGTGCCGGAGCGGCAGTGGGTGCCGATGCGCCTGGAAGAGGGCCAGGTCCTGGTGATCGAGGGTATTCACGGCCTCAATCCGCGGTTGACAACGTCGATCCCTGAGAACCGCATCTTTCGGATCTATGTCTCTGCTCTTTCACAGTTGGCGATCGACAATCACAACCGGATCTTCACCTCGGATACGCGACTGGTCCGGCGCATCGTTCGTGACCACCTTTTCCGTGGTTTCACCGCTGAGCGAACGCTGGACATGTGGGAAAGGGTCCGCCGAGGCGAAGGTAAGTGGATTTTTCCCTTCCAGGAACAGGCGGACGTCATGTTCGATTCGGCGCTGGTGTACGAGCCGGCAGTGCTCAAGGTCTTTGCCGAACGTTTCCTGTTGCAGGTGCCTCGTTCCAGTCCGACTTACACCGAGGCCTACCGTCTGCTCAAGGGACTCTCAATGTTGGTCCCGGTGTTTCCCGATGAGGTTCCCCATACCTCGTTGCTGCGGGAATTCATCGGCGGCAGTACCTTCAGGGAGTGAAAGGCTTGGAGGAACGCGCGGCCGGGATTGCCCGGTGTCTGGATCTGTTCTACCCGGATGCTCGGTGTGAGCTGGATTTCAAAACCCCTTGGCAACTGCTTGCGGCAACGGTTCTCTCCGCCCAGTGCACCGACGTTCGTGTCAATCTGGTAACCCCTGAGCTCTTTCGGCGCTGGCCGACTCCGGAGGCGATGTCCCGAGCTGATCTGGCGGAGGTCGAGGGAGTCATTCACTCGACAGGTTTCTTCAGGAACAAGGCCAGGGCCCTTCGTGATGGTGCTCGAGTGCTGGTTGCCGACCATGGAGGAGAGCTTCCTCGATCCATTGAGGGCATGGTCGACCTCCCAGGGGTCGGCCGGAAGACCGCCAAAGTGGTGTTGGGTGAAGCGTTCAACATTCCTGCGGGCATTGCTGTGGATACCCATGTCAAACGCCTTGCAGGCCGTTTTGGTCTCAGTGACGAAACTGATCCTGACCGAATTGCCGGGGACCTTGAGGCCTTGCTCCCCAAGTTTTGGTGGGTCGGTTTCTCCCTGCGTGTCGTTCTTCACGGACGAAGGGTCTGTACCGCGCGTAAGCCACAGTGCGACGACTGTGTTCTCGAAGGCGTCTGCCTGAAGAAAAATATTTAAGCACTGAGCGATCAGCTACAATGACGGTCTGACAGGAGGCATACATCATGATTGAAAAGATTCGTAAACAGCTGGGGGATTCGGCGTCCCTCTTGGACTATCGATGCACTGGGATTTCCAAAGACGTCCTGCATCTTCCCGGCCCGGATTTCGTCGACCGGATCGTTTCGCAGACCGATCGCAATCCCAAGGTGATGCAGTCACTGCAGTGGCTTTATGACACCGGCCGAATGGGTGGAACAGGGTTCGTTTCGATCCTTCCGGTCGATCAGGGCATCGAGCACTCCGGCGCCGCGTCCTTTGCTCCCAATCCGATCTATTTTGATCCTGAAAACATCGTCAAGCTGGCGATCGAGGGCGGTTGCAACGGCGTTGCCTCGACCCTGGGTGTGTTGGGCTCTATTTCGCGGAAATATGCCCACAAGATTCCCTTCATCGTCAAGATCAACCATAACGAATTGCTGACCTATCCGCCGGAGTTTGACCAGACCCTCTTTGCTTCGGTGGAGCAAGCATGGGATCTGGGCGCCGCCGGTATCGGGGCAACGATCTACTTTGGGTCGGACAACTGCCGTCGTCAGATCATGGAGATTTCCGAGGCCTTCGAGGAGGCGCACTCCATGGGGATGTTCACCGTTCTGTGGTGCTACCTACGCAATCCCGGGTTCAAAAAGGACGGGGTCGATTACCACGCCTCGGCCGATTTGACCGGGCAGGCCAACCACATAGGTGTGACGATCGAGGCCGACATCATCAAGCAGAAGCAGCCGGAAAATAATGGTGGCTACAACGCCATCGGTTTTGGCAAGACCTCTCCGCTGGTCTACTCAGACCTGGTGCCGGACAACCCGATCGAGTTGACCCGCTGGCAAGTCGTCAACTGCTACATGGGACGCTCCGGCTTGATCAATTCGGGTGGAGCTTCCGGCGGCGCCGGTGACCTTGAGCAGGCAGTGATGACGGCCGTGGTCAACAAGCGTGCCGGCGGGATGGGGCTGATCTCCGGGCGCAAGGCCTTCCAGAAGCCGATGAACGTAGGTGTCGAACTGCTCAACGCAATCCAGGATGTGTATCTGTGCGATGACGTGACGATTGCGTGAATGATTTAAGCTGTTAGCCGTTAGCTTTTAGCAGCGAAGCACCGTTTTCTTCGGAATGTCTGCTCGCCACTCGTTGATTTCCTTTATCGGGTGGCGAGCTTTTCTTTGGGGTTTGAGCTAAAGGCTAATTGCTAATCGCTAATTTCTCTCGGCAAAATCGGGTCCATCGTGGTTCCGGCATCGTCGGCATTTACTCCCCAATGATCTTGACGAGAACCCTCTTCGGTCTTCGGCCGTCGAACTCGCCGTAGAAGATCTGCTCCCAGGTTCCGAAATCGAGGCGGCCCCTGGTGATGGCGACGACGACTTCTCGGCCCATAATCTGGCGCTTGTGGTGGGCGTCGCCGTTGTCCTCGCCGGTTCGGTTGTGGTGGTAGGTCTCGGGCGAAGCGTCGAAGGGCGCTAGCTTCTCCAACCAACGCTTGTAGTCCTGGTGGAGTCCATGCTCGTCGTCGTTGATGAACACCGAGGCTGTGATGTGCATGGCGTTGACCAGGCACAGGCCCTCTTGTATGCCGGACTCCCGAACCGCCCGTTCAACATCGGCGGTGATGTTGACGAAGTCCATGCGTTCGGGAATCTCGAACGTCAGATATTCGGTGTGGGATTTCATCGTTTTTCTCCTCCGCCTGTCCCAGGCCGGACCTCTCCGGGCAGCGTGAACCACCTCAGGGGCTCAAGGTCTTGAGGTAAGGCATTGGTTGTGTCGACCGGAACCAGCTGTTGTTCAATATGTGCCACCAGCGATTGGGCGGCTTCGAGATAGCCGGGGAGGGCGGTTTCAGGCTCACTCTGGAAGGACGAAGAGTGCCGGCACCTCGCGCCTTCAAAATGCAGATCCTTGAGATCGTGAATGGCCTCCGGTTCACGGTCACCGTGGTGCCACAGGCCGCTGTCGGCGTGAAAATCGTACTGAGGCAGCAACTTCCAACCGTGGGTCGCGATGAAGTTGACCGCTTCGAGGATGTAGTTGATTTCCGCTTCGGAGCAGAAGTAGTTGAAATTGACCCGGACCCAGCCCGGTTTGATGCCCTCACAGCCGGAGTTGATCGCCTCCTGGAAGAGATGTGAGCGCTCAATATCGATGCCTAAAAGCCGGTGGCCGTAGGGTCCGGCACAGGAACATCCTCCGCGGGCCTGAATGCCGAAGAGGTCGTTGAGCAAGGCGACAACGAAGTTGTGGTGCAGGTACATGGGGCCGTGCTTGATCATGAAGCTGACGATTGAAAGGCGGGTCGAGGTCAGGCTACCGAGGATATGGATGTTGTCGTTGTCCGACCATGAGCGAATCGCCTTGGTGACGACGGCCATTTCCAGGTTTTCAATGGTCTCTTGGCCAACGGCATTTTTGAGCCTGAAGACCAGACCGGCCCGAATGCTGCCGATGATCGCCGGGGTACCGCCCTCCTCCCGGTGGCTGGGGTCGGTGATGTAGGTGTGTTCGGTCGGTGAGACGTAGGAGACCGTACCGCCCCCGGGGACCGTGGGGACCCGGTTGGTCAACAGGTGTCTCTTGACGACCAAGACCCCGGGCGTGCCGGGTCCCCCGACGAACTTGTGCGGCGAGAGGAAGACCGCATCCTTGGCGGTGTGTTTGTCCGGCCACTCTTCGCGGTGAGGGTTCATATTGAAGCCGACATAGGGCGCCGCCGCCGCGATATCCCAGAATGACAGCGCGCCGCGGCGGTGCAACAACGCGTTGATGCTGAAGGTGTGGGAGACGATGCCCGTGACGTTGGATGCCGCGGAGAAAGAGCCGATCTTCAAAGGTCGATCGGCGAATTCCACCAGGCGCTCTTCGAGCACCGACTCGTCGATGCGTCCATCGGCGTCCTCGGGGATCTCGATGACGTCCGCGATCGTCTCCCGCCACGAGATCTCGTTGGAGTGGTGTTCGTACGGGCCGATGAAGACGACGGGGCGTTCACTTTTTGGAATGTGGTCGCTCAAGGAGTAGCGCCGGTCGAGGTCGGCAGGAATTCTCAGGTTGAGGATGTCGATCATCTTCTGAATGGCGCCGGTCGCCCCGGAGCCGCAGAAGATGACGATGTCGTCGTCGTTTCCGCCCAATGACTGATGGATGATCTGCCGGGCCTCTTCTCTGAAATGAGTCGTCTGCAATCCCGTCGTCGAGGTCTCCGTGTGGGTGTTGGCATACAGCGGCATCACCTCGTCACGGATGAAATTCTCGATGAAATCGAGGGAGCGACCCGACGCGGTGTAATCCGCGTAGATTACCCGGCGAAGGCCGAAGGGACCATCTATCGCACGATTGCGGCCGATGATGCCGTTTCGAATATTTGAGAGCAGGGTCTGTGTCTGAGGATCCATTGGTGACTCCCGCGGAAAACCGCACGGATTGTTTATCACAGATGCTTCAACCTTGCAGCCGAAAGCAATAACCGGCCGCCCATTCGGGCGGCCGGTCTGTTGTTCGACTAATAGCTGACAGCTGATAGCTCCCTACATAATCGCGTACAGGGCTGCTTTCTCCCCGGAACGAATCGCCGCGGCCTTGGCCGGGACGGTCGGAAGGGCGCGGTAGCCAAAGTGGATCGCCGTCTGCACCTTGTTGTGGTAGAACGCCGCCTCTTCGTTGTCTGAGAGGAATGCCTTGTATGCCTTTTTGTCGTCGGTGTCGACTCCGGCGTCAGAAAGGATGGCGGCCAACTTGGTCTTGGCCAGCATTGCCTGATCCAAGAGGAAGTGGGCGCCGAGGCAGGTGCCGACCATGTCCAGCAGCGGCACGGCGTTGATCAGCATCACTTGGATGCCGTCGGGCCTTTTGGGGAGTTCCTTGGCGATGGTTTCGACCTGTTTGAGGGCCGCGGCCAAGAGCCATGCGGGTTCCATCAACTCGGGGTCGTTCTTGGCCTTGTTGAAGGTCTTCTCGGCCATGCCCAGCAAATCCTTGATCGGTTGACCGCCGGCCAGGGACAGCTTGCGGGCAACGAAGTCCAGCGCCTGGATGCCGTTGGTACCCTCGTACAGACAGGCGATCTCGGCATCGCGCATGTACTGCTCCGCCGGGTATTCCTTGGTATAGCCATAGCCGCCGTGAACCTGAACGCAGGTATGGGTCACCTGCAGGCCCCACTCGGAGCACCAGGCTTTGCAGATCGGGGTCATGACCTCGACGTAGTTCCTGTACTTCTTGGCCTCGTCACCCTCGGTGGAGTGGCTGAGATCGAGGTAGTAGGATGCTTGCAGCAGGATGGCGCGCATCGCTTCGACATAGGCCTTGGAGGTCAGGAGCATGCGGCGGACATCGGGATGCTCGACGATGGCCACCTGGGGCGCCTCTGGATCTTTCATCATTTTCCAGTGGCGGCTTTGCAGGCGCTCCTTGGCAAAGGCCAGGGCCTGCTGGTGGGCGCCGCTGGCTGCAGCGCAGCCCTGCATTCCAACCTCGATCCTGGCGGCGTTCATCATGTAGAACATCAGCTTCATGCCTTGGAGTTCTTCGCCCAGGAGGAAGCCCCGGCAACCGTCGTTGGCGCCGAAGACCAGCGAGCAGGTCGGGGAGCCGTGGATGCCCATTTTCTCTTCGATGTTGGAACATGCAACGTCATTGGCATCACCGAGGGAGCCGTCGCCGTTGACGCGGATCTTGGGCACGACGAAGAGGGAAAGACCTTTGGTGCCGGGAGGGGCGCCTGGTGTGCGTGCCAAGACCAGGTGAATGATATTTTCGGCCAGATTGTGATCGCCGGACGTAATGAAAATCTTCTCGCCCGAGATCAGATAACTGCCGTCGTCCTGCTTGGCGGCCTTGGTCGTCGAGGCGCCGACGTCGGATCCGGCCTGGGGCTCGGTCAGACACATCGTGCCGCCCCACTGTCCGGTATAGGTCTTTTCGACATAGGTATTCTTGAGTTCGTCGTTGCCGAAGTTCTCGATCATGACGCCGACGCCCCGGGTCAGCATCAGGGTCAGGGAGAGGGAGACGTTGCTGCCGGAGAAGAACTCGTTGACAACGGTGCCGACAACGTCCGGCAGGCCCATGCCGCCGTACTCGGGAGAACCCAGCAGGCCGATCCAGCCGCCCTCGCAGACGGTGTCGTAGACCGGCTTGAAGCTGTCGGGCATGGTGACCACGCCGTCGTTCCACTGGGCCCCGATGCGGTCGCCGTCCTCGTTGCAGGATGCCATCTGCTCCTGGGCGATCTTGAGCGCCTCGTCGACGATCATGTCCATCTGCTCGAGATCCCAGTCGCCAAAGCGCTCGGATTCGAGCAGTTTTCCGGTGTCAAGCCACTCGAAAAGCTGAAACTTAATGTCACGAATATCGACTTTGTAACCCACTGGATGCCTCCTTGAATTTTATCGGATAATCAATATGAATGAACACTCATTCATTCTCTCCGAAGTGCTGCGGGTTTGTCAAGGTGCGGCATGGGGGGCCCGACGGCGATTCGCCGTCAGGGGGTCGAAGAGTCGAAGAGTCAAAGAGGTCTGTAGGGGCGGACCCCTGTGTCCGCCCGTGTTGAGCCCAAGAGTTCGATGGAAAAGGAAGGGTTGAAGAGGTCAAAGAGTCAAAGGGGTCACAAAGGTCGAAGAGGTCGAAGGGTGTAAGAGTACAAGAGTGAAAGAGTTCAAGAGTGGGGACGGGTGCCCTGTCGGAGAAGTGTTCTTGGATTTTGGATTGGTTGGTGGCTTCAGCACCGTCAGGAGCAACGGCCGCGTCGGCTGGCAGGATCAGCGTCAGTTGACAAACGACAACAAAAAACCCGGCGGTTGCCCGCCGGGTTTGGTGTTTATCGTCGTGGTCCGCGATCCCGGTCGCGTCCACCGCGGTTATCGCGGTCGCGTCCGCCACCGCCCGGGCGTCCGCCTCGTCGGTCGCCGACGGGGTCACGTTCGGGAATGTCCTCGCCTCGCTCACGGGCCTCGTCTTCGAGGATGACCCGGCGGGAGAGCTTGATGCGGTCCTGACCGTCTATGTCGATGATGCGGACCCGCATCTCATCACCAATGGCCAGCACGTCGCGGATATCCGGGATGCGCTCCATGGCGACTTCGGAGATGTGGACCAGGCCGTCCTGGTTGGGCAGGATTTCGACGAAGGCCCCGTAGGGTTCAAGGCGTTTGACCGTGCCGTCGAATTCTTCGCCGATCTCGGGCACCTTGGTCAGGCCCTCGATGATGGCAATGGCCTTTTCGGCCGCCGCCCCATCGCTGGTAGCGATCTGAACGGTACCGTCGTCCTCGACATTGATCTTGGCGCCGGTCTGCTCGACGATGGCCCGGATGGTCTTGCCGCCCGCGCCGATGATGTTGCGGATCTGCTCAACGTCAACCTTCATCGTATAGATGCGAGGTGCGTAGGGCGAAATTTCTTCGCGGCCCTCGGAAATCGCATCCTTCATGATGCCCAGGATGTGGAGGCGACCCTGGCGGGCCTGCTCCAGCGCCTGTTCGAGGATCTGCCGGGGCAGACCGGAGACCTTGATATCCATCTGAAGGGCGGTGATTCCTTCGCCGGTTCCCGTGACTTTGAAGTCCATGTCGCCGTAGTGGTCTTCCTGACCGGCGATATCGGACAACACGGCGTGGCGTTCGCCGTCTGAGACCAGGCCCATGGCGACGCCGGCAACTGCAGACGAAAGTGGCGCCCCGGCGTCCATCATCGACAAGGACCCGCCGCAGACCGAAGCCATCGACGAGGAGCCGTTCGATTCCGTGATGTCGGACACGATCCGCATGGTGTAGGGGAACGCTTCCTCGGTGGGCAGGACCGGCAGGAGGGCCCGACGGGCCAGATTGCCGTGGCCGATCTCGCGGCGGCTCGAACCTCTCAGGAAACGGGCCTCTCCAACCGAGAAGGGCGGAAAGTTGTAGTGGAGCATGAAGGGCTCTTTCCACTCGCCCTTGTAGCTCTCGATCAACTGGCGGTCCTGAGAGACGCCCAGGGTGCAGGTGACGATTGCCTGGGTCTCGCCCCGGGTAAAGAGGGCCGATCCATGCGAGCGCGGCAGAAAGCCGACTTCGCAGGCGATCGAACGGATCTCGTCAAATGCACGGCCGTCGAGGCGTTTCTTCTCACCGAGGATGGTCTCGCGTGTGATCTCCTTGGTCATCAGGCGGAACACGCCCTTGACCCAGGGGGTCTTCTCGTCGGCTTCGTCGCCCAAGGCATCAAGGGCCTTGTCGCGAACGGCGTTGATAGCGTCCTTCTGCTCGAACTTGCCCTTGACGTGCATCGCCTCGGTCAATTCGGCCTTCCATTGCTGGCGGACCTCATCGTCAAATCCTGCGGGCCATGGGGCGGCAGGTGCTTCGAAGCTCGCCTTGACGACGCCGCGCTCGGCAACGATTTCGAGTTGGAGGGCGATGAGGCGTTTGATTTCGGTGTGGGCCAACTCCAGGGCGTCGATGATGACGCTTTCCGGGAGTTCGTTGGCGCCGCACTCCACCATGGCGATGGCGTTTTCGGTGCCGGAGACCACCAGATCGAGATCGGAGGCTTCGCGCTGCGCGTAGGTCGGGAAGAGTACGAACTCTCCGTCGACTCGGCCTACCCGGACCGCACCGAGCGGGTTGTTGAAGGGAATCGAACCGGCGACCATCAGGGCGATCGAAGCGCCGTTCATGGCCAGGACGTCGGGGTCATTGTCATTGTCGGCGGACAGTACCCAACCGATGACCTGGGTCTCGACGAAGTAGCTGTCGGGGAACTGCGGGCGCAGGCCGCGGTCGATGACGCGGCAGGTCAGGGTTTCTTTCTCCGACGGGCGGCCTTCACGCTTGAAGAAGCCGCCGGGGATCCGGCCACCGGCGTAGGTATTCTCGCGGTAATCAACGGTCAGGGGCAGAAAGTCTGCTCCGCCCCTGGGCTCGTCGGCGCCGCATGCGGTGACCAGAACCATCGAATCGTCGAGGCGAACCACGACGGAGCCGGCGGCCTGTTTGGCGATTTTGCCCAACTCAAACGAGATGGTCGTATCACCGAATGTGATTGTTTTGTTAGTGATTGTCATGTTTTTTCCGTTCTTCTTCCGCCGGGGGTCCGCCGACGGGGTCGTCAGGTGGAGGGGGAGGCGCCGCGAATCAGTGCCTCACCAGCCAGCCGTCAGCCGCGGAGGCCGAGGCGTTCCACCAAGGAGCGATAGCGCGTGATGTCTTTGCCCTTGAGGTAGTCGAGCAACCGGCGACGGCGTCCAACCAGGCGCAAGAGACCACGGCGAGAGTGGAAGTCTTTCTTGAAAGACTTGAAGTGCTCGGTCAGGTACTGGATCCTCTTGGTCAGCAGTGCAATCTGCACCTCCGGGGATCCGGTATCGTTGGTGTGGGTTTTGAATTCTCCGATAATCGTTTCTTTCTGAGCGTCAAAATGACTCATCATTCCTCCGTTGTTCCTCCGGTGGCGAGGAGGCTTGGCCACCATACCAGGAAGTGGTTTTCAGTGCAATGGTTATGGGCTTTTCATCGATCGCCTAAGAAGTCGCGAGGGCTCGTCTACGACGGTGTGGACACTGAGGCTGTCCCTGCCGCGGGCGCTGTTTCTTGAAATTCCCCCACTTTCCCCTTTCCAATGTACCGGGCACCTTTCCAGGGGACCTTTCCAACCTCTTGTCAATCGGCAATACTCGGACGATCGCCGTTTATGGAACAGGCATTGGCGCATCTGGAGAATTTGCCTCGCCCGGTGGAGTTGGGAGTCGAAGCCGGGGGAGCCGCCTTGAGACGCTCCGGCTAGTGGTAGTCGGTGATTTCGACTTCGTAGGCATGTCCATTCTCCCATCTGAAACAGATCCGGTACTGTTGATTGACACGGATACTGAGTTGCGTTTTTCGACTCCCGCGGAGGCGCTCCAGCCGATTCCCGGGAGGGATCGAGAGCTCTTCGATCTCTCGAACCCGGTTTATCTGATCAAGCTTCCGTCGGGCGCCTGTGGGCTGGTGGATGGCTCGGCTGTGGGTGGCTGGCGCTTGCCGAGCCGTTTCGAGTTGGAGTGATTGGGTGCTTTGGTTCTTGGTGTTATTGGGGGTGTGAAGGTGAATCTTGCGACGGCCTTCGCCTTCAAGAACGAAGGTCGGGAATCAGGCGCTCTGCTCCGCCAAAACCAACGACGGACGAACGGTGATCGTCCGGCCCCGGGCAATGATGGAGGTGACTTCGCCAATACCGAGAAGCTCATCCCCCCTGCGGACGGCCACCGGGCCCTTGTCTTCGAAGATTTCGGTTTCAGAGCGCAAGATGACGACCTCTTGCCCATGGATGAAACGAGCGGCCGCGGTTGGGTTGATATCGACCGACGGGAAGGGCAAAGGGATCTTCGACAATGGGATCCAGTGAGGCCCTTCGATAATGCTCTCGGGATCCGGGGCCGTCTCGAGGTCATCTTGACTGATGGCCTCTTCCACCCGAAAGGGTCCGATTCGGGTCCGCTCCAGGCGCCTGAGATGAGCCCCCCAGCCAAGTTCGACGCCGAGATCGTGGGCCAGGGATCGGACGTAGAAACCACTCTCGGTTTCCACCTCGACCACGAGGTTTTCGGTGTCTTCCTGGTGGAGATGGAGGGAATGGACCTGGACGGTTTTCGGAGTAATCTCGACGTCCTGTCCTTTTCGGGCCAGTTCGTAGAGTTTTTTGCCGCCGACCTTCTTTGCGGAATACGCTGGGGGCATCTGGTCAAAGCTGCCGGAAAACTTCTCTTCGAGTTCAGAGATTTGATCGGGTGAAAGGGATTCGGGTTGCAGAGTGTCGCCGACCCGTTCACCCTCGGCGTCGTAGGTGTCGGTTGCCCACCCCAGTCGAACTCGGCCGCGGTAGGCCTTGTCCCACTTGAGGAGGTATTGCTGCAAACGGGTAGCCCGGCCGACACACAACAGGAGCAGGCCCTCGGCCATTGGGTCCAGGGTCCCGGTGTGGCCGATGCGGCGTTCTTTAAGGCTGCGGCGCGCGATGTCGACGATGTCGTGAGAGGTTGGGCCGGTCTTTTTGTACACGGGCAACAACCCGTTCCAGCGCGAGGGTCGCCTTCGGCTCATTGGATATTCTCCAGCAGTGCTTTGAGTCTTGGGAGCAGGGCGTCACGGGCGGTGCCGAGGTCGCCGTCGATCGAACAACCTGCGGCGTTGGTGTGGCCGCCGCCGCCGAAGGATACCGCAACACGGCGAACGTCGGTTGTACCCCTTGATCGCAGGCTGACGCGTACTGCATTGCCATCGGTCTGTTTGAGGAAGGCTACGATTTCAACCCCGGCGATTGACCGGGGCAGATTGACGATCTGGTCGGTGTCGGAGCCTTGAGCACCGGCGTGGGCGAAGGCCTCCGGCCCGACCTCGATCAGGGCCAGTTGATTGGCGCTGTGCATCTCCAGGGTAGAGAGGGCCTCGGCCAACAGGCGCACCGAGCCCAACGTTCGACGCTCATGCACCAGTTCGGAGACCAGGGTTGGATCTGCGCCCCACTCGACCATCTCCGCAGCGGTGCGGAAGGCTCGCCCGGTCGCGTTGGAATACCGGAAATCCCCGGTGTCGGTAGAAAGAGCGGCAAAAAGAGCGGTCGCCGCCTGAGGTGAGGGCTCAACCGGAGCTTCCTCGAACAGCCGCCAGATCATTTCACCGGCTGCGGGAGAGTCCTCGTCGAGAAAGTTCAGCTCGCCAAAGCGATCATTGGCTTTGTGGTGGTCGATGTTGAGGATTGGCACCCTGTGTAGACCGTCGAATCCTGTTCGATCCAGTCCGGGGCACTCCATGGTTGCAACCAGATCGTACGCACCCGGGAAATCCTCGGGGAGGGCTTCGGCGACAATCACTGCCTCAGCCCCTGGGAGTTCCCGAAGACCAAAAGGCAGAGGGTCACGGAAGAAAATCGACGTTTCTATCCCCAGTTTTTCGGCCAGCTCCGCGAATCCGATGGCCGAGCCGAGGCAATCACCGTCGGGGCTCCGGTGGCCGGTGATTAGAATGCGGGAGCAACGGCGGAGCCGGTCAAGGACTTCTGCCGTGGTGTGGTCTCGATTCATCGTTCATCCTCCGGACCTGTGGCTGGAGGTATGACGCCGTCGGTGTGGAGTTTGTCGAACAGTCGTTCGAGCTTGTCGCCATACGCGTAGGAGCCGTCTCTGGAAAACTCGAGGACCGGAAGGGCTCTCATACGCATCCTTCGGCCCAGTTCCCGGCGCAAGAATGGTGATGCGGCGTCGAAGCCGTCGGCGGCCTGCCTCTCGCGTTCTTCGTCTCCGACGACCGAGAAGTAGATCTTCGCCAGAGTCTTGTCGCGGTTGAGGCGTACGGTTGAAATAACGACGCCCTCGAGTCTTGGATCATTGACCTTGTGGATCAAGGTCTCCGCCAGTACGGTCCGAATCTCGGACGCCAGCCGCTGTTTTCGATCAAATGCCTGGTGGGACATGAGGTGCTCCTTATTTTCGAACCGTCGAGACATCGCAAGATGGTTAGAAAGCTATTAGCTATTAGCAGTTAGCAAGACAGCGTCTCGACTCTCGGAGGAGTCTTCCGAGCTAATCGCTAAAAGCTAACTGCTAATTGCTCCCGGCCTTGCCGGGCTCAAATCATACCTGAACGATCTCCACGTCCCACATGAGGATATTTCCCGACCAGTTCTGGTCAATTGTCTGTTCCACCCGACGAAGGCGGGACTCGACGTCTACCGGATCAGCCGAGAACGCACAGACGGCGAAGGCCGCCCTTTGGTGAAGATTCTGATGATCGACCTCGGTGACGAGTACCTGATGCCGGCTTCGGATTCGTTCGATCAATGACCGTGTGTGGCTTCTCTTTGCCTTGAGGTTTCTCGCTTCTGGGATATGAAGTTCGAGTCGGCCGATTCCGACATATAGTGTGATTTCCATATCCAACCTCTGTTTTGGGGCGCGGACTTCCTAGAGTTCCCGGTCGATTTCGACCATCTTGTAGGCCTCGATGATGTCGCCTTCCTTGATGTCGTTGTACCTCTCGAGACCGATACCGCACTCAAAGCCCTGCCGAACCTCGGATGCATCGTCCTTGAAACGCCTCAGGGAACCGATCGAGCCCTCATGGATGACGATGTTGTCGCGCAAGAGGCGAATTTTTGCGTCTCGGCGAATCAGACCTTCGAGGACGTGAGAGCCTGCGATGGAGCCGACCTTCGGGACCTTGAAGACCTCCCGCACCTCGGCTCGACCCAGTTCCTCTTCCTTGAATTCCGGATCGAGCAGGCCGACCATCGCCTTCTTGATGTCGTCGATCAGGTTGTAGATGACGGTATAGAGCCTGATATCAACCTTTTCTGTCTCGGCCAGGTTCTTGGCGGTTCTCTCCGGACGCACGTTGAAACCGATGATGATCGCGTTGGATGCCGTTGCCAGCATGACGTCGTTGGTCGTGACAGCACCCACTGATCCGTGAAGCACGTTGATGGTGACCTCGTCGGTACCCAGACCAGCCATCGCCTCTCGGAGTACTTCGACCGAGCCCTGCACGTCGGCCTTGATGACGACGTTGAGTTCTTTCTGGTCTCCGGCCGAAATGTGGTCGAAGAGGTTCTCCAGTGAGACCTTCCGATGTGAGGCAAAGCTCTCTTCCCGTTCCTTCAGCTTTCGGAAGGAGGCAACTTCGAGTGCCTTCTCTTCGCTTTCGACCCCTTGGAGGACATCGCCGGCATTGGGCACACCGTCGAAACCCATGACTTCGACGGGATCCGACGGTCCGGCCATATCTACACGTTGTCCGTTTTCGTCGGCGAGTGCCCGGACCCGGCCCCAGGTCGAGCCGCAGAAGAAGGAGTCACCGATCTCGAGGGTTCCGTGCTGGATCACCACCGTGGCCACGATGCCTCGGCCCTTTTCTTTGCGGGCCTCAAGGATGATGCCTCGAGCGTCACCCTCTGCGGTCGCCTTGAGCTCTTTCAGTTCAGCAACCAGCAGGATCATATCCAGAAGCTCGGGGATTCCCTCTTGGGTCTTGGCCGACACGGGAACGCAGGGAACATCTCCACCCCAGTCCTCGACCAGGACCTCGACTTCGGACAGCTGTGTCTTCACTTTGTCCGGTGAGGCATTGTTCTTGTCGATCTTGTTCATCGCCACGATGAGAGGCACGTTGGCCGCCCGGGCGTGATTGATTGCTTCTTTGGTCTGAGGCATTACGCCGTCGTCTGCAGCCACAACCAAAATGACGATATCGGTGACCTGGGCGCCACGGGCACGCATCTGTGTGAAGGCCTCGTGGCCGGGTGTGTCGATGAAGACAACGACCCGGCCGTCCTCTGCCTGAATCTTCGACGCGCCGACGTGCTGGGTGATACCGCCGGCTTCGGATTCGGCGACACGACTGGAGCGCAGGGCATCCAGCAAAGAGGTCTTTCCGTGGTCTACGTGACCCATGACGGTGACAACCGGCGGCCTGGCCTCCAGGGGGCCCGTGGTCTCGACGGCTTCTTCACGCTGGAAATCCACCAGTTCTTCGGCAGTTGCGACCATCGCATCCACTTCGAGTTCTGTGCAAATTTCTTCGGCCAGTTCGTGGGGGAGGGCCTGATTGGTCGTAACCATCATGCCCCGCTGGATCAGCATGGCGAGGAGGTCCTTGGCCGTGACGTTGAGTTTCTCGGCCAA
This sequence comes from Holophagae bacterium, assembly GCA_030618605.1. Taxonomy (GTDB): domain Bacteria; phylum Acidobacteriota; class Thermoanaerobaculia; order Thermoanaerobaculales; family Sulfomarinibacteraceae; genus DAOWGJ01. The sequence continues at coordinate 18,104 of JAUXDC010000001.1, forward strand.
TTCCCTGACGGTAACCATTTCCGAAAGAATGACCGGTCCTTCGGGCTTCACGCCGTCCCGGAACTCGACCGTGCGGGTCGGACGGGGCACCGGCGCCGTTCTGCGAGTCGCTTCCTGCTTCTGCTGGCGCTTCCGGGCCTTCTTGCTCAATCGCTGGCCGGCACCTGGGGGGCGTTGTCCGGGGCGTTGTCCGGGCCTTGAGGGGGCTGTGGTCGCTCCGTCGGCCGGAGCCTTGACCTTCTGCTCCTCGAACTTGTTGAGCAGGTCGCGAATCTCCTTGGCATCCGCGGCCGCCTTGGCCTTCCGGCTGCTTCCCGGGCGGGTCTTGCCTGCGGCACGTTCTGCTTTTCGGCGTTTTTCGGCTTCCTTTTGGGCCTGGAGACGCTGCCTGATCTCGTCAGGAGACAATTCTCGGAGGGTCTTTTCGAGTGGTGTCCTGGCCCTGGCCGGTTGGATCCGCTTGGCCTTGGTCTCGTCGGTTTGAGGCCGTTCTGCGGTGAATTCTTCTTCGGATAGGGAGGGCTCGGGTTTTACAGCCGCAACCTCGCCTGCCTGCGGCACAGTCGCGGACGTTTCAGGCTCATCCGTCGCCGGCGCTGCCTCGACCTCGGCCGGAGTCTCAGATTCATCAGCGGCTGGGGCCTCGTCTGCAGGTTCGGTTTCAACTTCGGTCGTTTTGACGTCAGCCTCTGGGGCCACTTCCACGGCAGCAACGGCTTCTTCTGTTGTCTCAACCTCTGCAGCCGGTTTGACTGCGGCCTTGGCATCACCCTTTTCCTTCTCAGGCTCCTTCTCGGTGATGACCTCACGGATCTCATGATCCGTCTCAACGACCTGACGTTTGCGTCGACGAGCCAGCCGCTCGTGGGCAGAGGCAGTGGCTGTTTCTTCGGTTATTTTTTCCCGGCGCTGGATCACTTCACGCGGGCGCCGGGCCAGCGTTTCGCCGGTGATGATGGCTCGGACGGTCGCGAGGTCAAGAACGTCCTCTTCGGAACTGACGGTCACGCCGATTGACCTGAGTTTAAAAATCAGCTCTCTCGGTGTGACACCCATCGTTTTGGCAAGGTCGACGACTCGCAGCTGCTCCATTATTCTCCCTCCGCCTCGGCGGCCTCGGCACGAGCTTCATCGACGGCCTGTTGGACCATGTCCTGGAGCCGTTGTGCGGTAACGGGTCCGATCCCCGGGATTGTGGCCAATTCATCCGGAGTTCGGCTGAGCACATCCTGTGCAGTGTGGATACCGTGGCTCTCCAGTCGTTCTCGCAGCCGTTCGGAGATCATCTCCATCTCTTCCAGGGGGATCATCAAATCGTAGTCCAGGTCCTCGGCCGCTTCGGGGGCTTCGGCTTCGGCGACGTCATCGAGGCCCTCCATTTCGCGGAGCATCGAAGCAAGGGCCGACGCAAGTTCATCCTTGACTGCCTCTTCGCTCTTAATCTCAATCCGGCTGTCAAGCAGTCGTGAGGCCAATCGGACGTTCTGCCCTCGGCGACCGATGGTCAACGAAAGCTGTTCGGTTCCGACGATGACGTCCAGGACGATCTCCTTGCCCTCCTCGGTCAGGGGCTCTCCCTCTTCGTTGACCACTGGGTTGCCCTCTTCGTCGAAGACCGGGACCTGAATGGGCTCTTCGCGAACCGCAACGCGGTTGATCTTGGCGGGGGCCAGGGCGTTTTGAGCGAAGGTCACGAGGTCAGAATTCCACGGAATGATGTCGATCTTTTCGCCCTTGAGCTCTCGTGTGATCGACTGGACTCGCGATCCCTTCAGTCCAACGCATGCGCCGACCGGGTCGATGTCTCGATCCGTGGAAAAAACCGCGACCTTGGCTCTCTCACCCGGTTCCCGGACACACTCCTTGACGATGACGGTCCCGTCATAGATCTCGGGAACTTCCATCTCGAGGAGCTTGATCAACAACTGGGGGTCTGTGCGGGACATGACGACCTGAGGCCTCGCGGCGTCCATTGTTACGTCGACGACGACAGAACGAATGCGATCACCCGAGCTGTACCGCTCCTGCCGGACCTGATGGCCACGAGGGATGATGCCCTCCGTGTCGCCCAGTTCGACGATCACCGCTCCGCGGTCGACCCGTTTGACAATGCCGTTGATCATTTCTCCGACGCGGCCTGAGTAATTTCGAAAGACGACGGAACGCTCGGCTTCCCGAACCCTTTGGAAGAGTACCTGGCGGGCCGACTGCGCAGCGATGCGCCCCAACTGGTCGGTGTCCAGCGTCTCGATTTTGATCTCGTCTCCCAATTTAGCCTCGGGGATGATCGCCTGAGCTTCTTCCAGCGTTAATTCGCCGGGTTCGAGGGGCGCTTCTTCGGTCGGTTCGGCCACAATGCGGACCGCCCAACAGAAGACCTCTCCGGTCTCCGGGTCAATCTCGGCGTGAACCGCAGGTTGCTTGTAATGTTTTCGTGCCGCAGAGGCAATGGCCTCGGCCACGGCATCGGTCAAGATCTGTGGTTCGATGTCGCGTTCTGCCGCCATTTGGTTGACGAGGTTCTTGATATCCAGCTTCATCGATCGTTCTTCCTTTTCTTCAGCATCTGATCCCAATCGATCTCGAGGCGGGCCTCGAAGACTTCGTCGAAGGGGAGCTCAACACGATCGCCTGCATCGGTGTTGATGCTGACGACTCCATCCTCGAAAGCCAATAACTCTCCGGCCACCGTGCGGTGTTGCCGGAAGGAAGGTGCCATTCGGACGTTGATCCGGTGTCCGGAAAAACGTTTAAAGTCCTCTTCAGAGTACAATTTGCGATCCATTCCCGGGGAGGAGACTTCCAAGGTGTATCCGTGGGACAAAGGGTCCTCGACGTCGAGCAGGGCCGATGCCTGGCGGGAAATCGTTGCACACTGATCAAGGGTGACGCCGTCGGGGCCATCCACTACCAGACGAAGAATGGACTGAGGGCCTGACCCCATCATTTCGGTGGAGACAAGGCCCAGCCCCTCGCTTGCGGCGAGGCTCCGCAATTGTTCGGTGATGGCAGCGTTTAACGACATCTTCTTGAATCAAAAGCCTTTCTTCTTTCGTAAAAAAAAGTGGGCCGAGGGCCCACCTTCCTTACGAAAGCAGGCGAGAAGGTATAACACAATGCCGGCCCAACGGCAACTGGAAAGGTGGCAATAGAACGGGCTCTGGGGGCTGCATATTTCTACATTCGCGCATATGATGGAATCATGATAGCTGTGATTCAGGTCCTTGCTGCATCGTGGGCTCTCCTTGGGGAGATGGCGCCCTATCTCCTGTTTGGGTTCTTGGTCGCCGGGTTGTTGTCGGTCTTCGTCTCGCCGGAGTGGGTGGAACAGCATCTGGGCCGCAAGGGATTTGCCCAGGTTGCCAAGGCCAGTTTGTTTGGGGTTCCCTTGCCCTTGTGTTCATGCGGGGTCCTGCCTGTGGCGGCTTCCTTGAGGAGGCACGGCGCCGGAAAAGGGGCGACGACTGCGTTTCTACTCTCAACGCCCCAGACCGGAGTCGACAGCATCGCCGTTACATGGGCTTTGCTTGGCCCCGTTGTCGCGTTCATTCGACCGCTTGCGGCCTTCATTACCGGCATCGCCGGCGGTATGGTTGTTCAGGCTGTTGAACCGGACGAAGATCCGCAGACTCTGCCGGAAAAGGATGGAGGATGTGCGGATTCGTGTTGTTCTTCAGAGAGGGAAGAACACGCACTGTTTAAGGCTCTGCGCTACGGGTTCGTGACCCTGCCTCGGGATATTGGCAGGGCTCTTTTTGTCGGGCTGGTTCTCTCCGGGATCATCGCCGCTTTTCTCAATCCTGATCATGTGAAGGTCGTCTTTGGAGGCGGGGTTCTGCCTTATCTGGTGGCGATGGCCGTGGGAATCCCGTTGTACGTCTGTGCGACTGCCTCAACGCCGATCGCGGCCAGCCTGATCGGTGCCGGCCTGTCTCCCGGTGCAGCCTTGGTGTTTTTGATCTCAGGTCCGGCCACCAATGTCGCTTCGGTGACGACGTTGCTGAAAGTCCTCGGGAGGAAAACGGTGGCTGTGTACCTTGCCACGGTAGTCGTCGGGTCGTTGGCTACAGGCCTGGTGGTCGATTTCTTTTTTGGGAGGTGGGTGTTGACGGGTATGCCTGCCTCAGCGATCGAGGCGGTGCACCGTCATGCCGACGGCACGGTGGCAACGGGTTGGGGATTCAAGGAAATCAGTGCAGTAGTGCTGTTGGCCGTTCTTGTGGGGGCAATGTGGCCTCGCCGTTCCCGGGCTGTAGAAGAGAACTCGGGTGCCGAAAGCCTTGAGGAACGGTTGAGGTTGTCGGTCGGTGGGATGCGTTGTAATGGCTGCGTGACGAGCATCGGGCGTGCCTTGCGTGAAGTTGAGGGGGTCCGGGACGTCACGGTCGATCTTGCGGCGGCGAAGGCGATCGTGATCGGGATTGGGCTTGACTCCGAGGCCTTGTGCGCTGAGGTCAGGGCATTGGGGTTTGATTGCGAGTGATATTCTACTGACGATGGACACGCCGAAAGAACTCCGCAGGATTGTCGTTGTCGATGATTCCATGCTGCAGTGTGTTTTGTGGCGGCGAATGCTGGAGAGCCGTTACCCGGATCAGGTGGCGGTGGAAACATTCACGGATCCCGTTGAAGCCGTCGGCGTTCTCGGCCCCGACATTCACCTGATGTTGCTGGACTGGGAGATGCCGGTGATGGACGGTATGGAGGTCTTTGAGGCGGCGGTCGAAGCCGGCGTCAACCCCAAGCGCATCATCATCTCCTCGTCTCACCCTGCCCAACGCCTGCACGAGGCCTTCGACCGAACTGCCTGTCTTGCCGTGATCGAAAAGGTCGAACCCCAACAGCAGGCGGCCTTCATGATGATCCTCGACAGCATCATGAAACGCTAAAAGCGGACCCAAACCGCTCCCGTTGGTGGTGGCAGAAATTTGGATGTGGTCTCGTCCGCGATTTGCGTCCGCTTTGAGCAATTGACGGGCACGCCTTGCCGTTACTTCCCCGTCTTCATCCAGAGGTAGGTCATCTCCAGGGCGGTCATCCGGGCCTTCTGGCCGTGGTCGGCGGCGGCAGCATGACCACCTTCGGTGTTCTCGTAGTAGAGCACTGGGTGGCCCAGTGATTGCAGGAGAGCGACCATCTTCCGTGCATGTCCTGGGTGGACGCGATCATCCCTGGTCGAGGTAATGAACAGGGCCTCGGGGTAGTCGGCGCCCTTGACAACGTTGTGGTAGGGCGACCATTTCTGGATGAAGGCCCACTCCTCCGGAATATCCGGGTTACCGTACTCGGCCATCCAGCTGGCGCCGGCCAGGAGCTTGTTGTAGCGCTGCATGTCCAGCAGAGGGACCTGGCATACGACGGCATCGAAAAGTTCCGGGCGTTGCGTCATGACCGCTCCGACCAGGAGTCCTCCGTTCGAACCGCCCATGATTCCCAGGTGCTCAGGCGAGGTGATTTTGCGTCGGCTGAGGTCCTCCGCCACGGAGATGAAATCCTCGAAACTCTTGTTGCGATTGCTCTTGAGGGCTGCCTGGTGCCAGGCGGGCCCGAACTCACCGCCGCCTCGGATGGTGGCCAGGGCGACGACGCCGCCCCGCTCGAGCCAGGCAGTGCCCCATGTGGCCGAGTAGAAGGGCTTCAGGGAGATCTCAAAGCCGCCGTAGCCGTAGAGCAGGGTAGGGTTCTTGCCGTTGGGGGTGTAGCCCTTGGGGGTCACGAGGAAGTAGGGGATCAGGGTACCGTCCAACGACTTCGTTTCGTGCTGGGAAACAGTCATACCCTCGGTGTCGAAGAAGGCCGGCGTCGACTTGAGTTTTTCGGGTTTCTCATCGCCTTCGATGAGCCAAAGGCTGGAAGGCGTCAGAAAATCTTGATACGAAAAGAGGTAGAGGTCCTGATCCTTGGATGTCGCCGCGAAGGAGGCTTGGCCGAGGCCGGGCAGGGGCACCTGCTTTCGGTCCCACCCCTCGTCGGTCGGATGCAATTCGTACAGCCGGCCCCGGACGTTATCCAGGGTGGTCATCAGCAGGCGATCCCGGGTCCAGGCGACCCCGCCCAAAGAGACCTTGGCCGATGGCTCGAACAGCACATCAAAGGACCGGCGCCCTTCGAGGAAGGCGTCCAGGTCGATGGCCAAAAGGGCGTCTTGGGGATAGGTTGTACCGCCGATGGTCCAGTCCGACCGAAGAGCGATCATCAGCTGATCTTTGAAAAACCCATGGAATTGCACGTCGTCCGGTAGATCCAACTTGATAAGCCGGTCGCCCAGTCTCAAGAAGTACTCGCCGCGGAAGAAGGCCGGTGTCCGGGAGATGATGTCGTACCGACCCTCAGGCGTGTGCCTGCTGTGGGCGGAAACTGAAACGTCCTCTGCCTTACCTTCAAACACGGTGACCGCATCTTCGAGGGGTGTGGCTCGAGTCCATAGTTTGACGATGCGCGGATAGCCGGAGTCGGTCAGGGATCCCTCGCCAAAGTTGGTTCCAACCCACAGGTGGTCACTATCCTGCCAGTAAACGTTGCTCTTGGCTTCGGGCAGAGAGAAACCGTCGGTGACGAAGGCCTTGGCAACGGTGTCAAACTCGCGGTAGACCACTGCGTCACCGCCACCGCGCGACAGGGCCACCATGCAGTGCCTGTATTCGGGTCCGAGGCAGGAAGGCCCCTTCCAAACCCAGCTTTCGTCCTCGATTTCCACCAATGCGTCAATGTCGAGCACGGTCTCCCACTCTGGTTCGGCTTGGCGGTATTGTTCGAGAGAAGTCCGTCTCCAGATGCCGCGGACGTGCTCTTCATCCTGCCAGAAGTTGTAGAGGTCCGTGCCACGGATACCGACGTATGGGATGCGGTCGGCCGAATCCAGGATTTCCAAGGTTTGTTTTCGAATGGGCTCGAATTCCGGACGAGCCTCAAGAACCTTTGTGGTTGCGGCACTTTGCTCGGCAACCCAGGCGAGGGCCTTCTCACCTTCGACCTCTTCGAGCCAGAGAAAGGGGTCATCACCTGCAAATGTCGGGGTGGTCAAAATGAAGACCATTGCTGAGAGAACAAGAGTAGTGAAAATGCGCATCGAAGACCCTCCAGTGGGTTGTGGTACGCCTGCAGGGGGCCGGGGTTACAGGCGCTCACAGCTTGGAAGGGTAGCAGAGCGTTAGACCTCATCCCCAAGACGCTTCAAAGAGCGAAGCGAAAATGGGGATAAGTTGCTCTCAGCTCTCAGCTGCAGCCTCCTCCGCAGCGGCAGCGAAGGACTTGCCTGGAGGTCGGGCTGATCATCTCGAGGAGATTGGAGGACATGATGTCGAAGGACTCCTCCGAGAAAATACAGGGGGCGTGGAGGTGGTGGAGTTGATTGCCGTCGAGGACCAGAAGATTCCAGGCTACACTCAGGCTGATGACAGGAGACCGAGGCATTGTCGTCGGCTTGAACGCCGTGATCGTTGCTCTGGAAGGTGACCGGCCCAGGGTGCTGACAGTATCGGTGCCCGAGGGAACGCCTCTCGAGGGAGGAACCGCGGCTCTGGAAAGGGCCGATAGTCCAGGGTCGATCGCTCTTCCTACCGGGCCTTTGGACCCTACCAGCGACCGGACCCTGAACATGCCAACTGATGCCGTTGCGGCCCCTGTTCCTGACGCTGGTTCGGCCTCCCAGCCTCCCTACCTCACCAACTCGATACCCTCAGCCTTCGGTCCAAGGGTGATATTGCCGGGCAAATGTCGGCCGATCAGCCAAACGATTCTTTGGCTGTCGAGGTCTTCCTGGAGCCACTGAACCGACGACAGCCACCTCAGGGGGTCGATGACCTCATCGACCGGACGCCATGCTTCGGAGGCCGGGCCGGCTCCGGCGACGTCAAAAACGACCAGGGGTACCCGGAGCGCTTCGAGATAGGATCGCACGGCGGCCGGCGAGTGGGCGCTGGAGTCGTCCGATTCAGGGCCGAGGATCAACAGGACGATACGTCGTTGGTTGCCGCCGGCGGCCTTCAGGCCGGCCAGTGCGACGGCGTCGGCCCGGCGGTGGAGGCCGAATTGCAGCTTGCCGAAGCGCGCCTTCTCTAACTCGTCGGCCAGGCCCTTGTGACCAACGGTCTTGGGGTGAGAGAAAGGGAAGAGGCGGGCGTCGCCTCGAGGGCCTCCGGTCGGGATGGTGCCGATGACCCGGAAGAAAACATCGGCCGAGAGACGACCATTGCGTCCTTCCTCCGTGTTTTCCTCCAACTTGAGTTCGAGCGCCTTGAGGTGGTCATCCACCGACGAGCCGCGGACGATCACCAATTGGGCCTTGCCCTTTTCGACATCAGCCACTTCGATCGGCTTCCCTCGTACCTCGAACCAACCCTCCAGACCGTCTGAGGGAGGGAAGGCGCCGGGGTCGTCCACGACGACTGGCAGGGCCGTCAGGTGCAGACTGAGGTCACTCGAATAGCCCTTGCCGAAGACCAGTTGTTCGCGAACCACGATGTGATCGGGAAATCGGATTTCAACGTCAAGAATATGGAGGGTTGAGGGATTGGCGCCGCGAAGGTCGATCGACAAATCCGAGTCGTGACCGACCGGTTTCCCGTCGAGACGGAAATCGACTCCCTTGGGTTTCAGAAATTCGGCGCTGCTCCACTGGAGATGAGCACCGATGACGAGCCCGTCTTCATCGAGCCGAGGAATAACAACGGCCTCGGCTCGTGGTCTGGGCATGTTGAGCCATTGGCGGTCCCGGCCCAACAGGCGTCCATCGGTATCGAAGGCCAGAGCTTCGAGAAGAGCAGGCTTGAGGGTTGGCCCGAGGTTGACCGTGGTTCGCCAGGGCCTGCCCTTGATCTGGGCCAACGCCTCGCCGTCGAGTCGAATCTCCACCCGTGCGACCGGTCCCGTGACCGCCACCTCGATCGGGTGAACCCCGACAACCAGACCGACCAGGAAGGAAAGGAAGTGGACCATTGGGAGATTCTACGGGAACCGCGCCCCACGGGTTCATACCGGGGCGGCGGGGAACAGGGGACATGGAGCAGACCTGACTTTGCTCCCTGTTCCTTGCACCCTGCTCCCTGAGACCATTATTTCTCTACCGGCTCAAAGTGACATGTAAAATGCCGCAACAGCTTAGGCCCGGCGGTGATTCGGTGGCCTCCGATGGCGTCGCGGTTTTGCCAGACTTCTTCGATGACCTCGATCAGGTAATCAAAGTGGCTTTGGGTGTAGACGCGGCGCGGAAAGGCCAGACGGACCAGTTCCAGAGGTGAAGGTTGCTCATGACCCTGCTCGTCAAAGTGTCCAAACATCACGCTGCCCAGTTCGACGGCGCGAACGCCACCTTCGAGGTAGAGGGCGTTGACGATACCGATTCCGGGGAACTGGAGCTGCGGCACGTTGGGCAGCATCTTGCGGGCGTCAAGGAAGACAGCGTGGCCGCCGGCGGGCTGGACCATCGGAATGCCCAGCTTGACCAGACGCTCGACCATGTACTCGACCGTCGCGTGGCGGTAGACCTGGTAGTCGTAGTCCAATGCCTCCATCAGACCGACGGCGATCGCCTCGAGATCTCTGCCGGCCAGACCGCCGTAGGTCGGGAAGCCCTCTCGGAGGATCAGCAGATTTCGAAACCGTCCGGCCCACTCTTCGTTGCGGCAGATCAGGAAGCCGCCGATGTTGGCCAGGCCGTCCTTCTTGCAGCTCATCGTCGCGCCGTCGGCCAACGAGAACATCTCCTGGGCGATCTCCAGCAGTGAGGATTTTTCGTAGCCGGCCTCCCGCTCCCGAATGAAGTAGGCGTTTTCTGCGAAGCGGCAGGCGTCGATGATCAGCGGGATGTCGTGCTCTTCGAGTACCGCCTTGACCTCACGGATGTTGGCCATCGACACCGGTTGGCCGCCGCCTGTGTTGTTGGTCACCGTGATCATGGCGAAGGGGATCTTTTCTTTCCCGTGCTTGGCTATGGTACGGCGAAGTCCCTCGACGTCCATGTTGCCCTTGAATGGCGCCGGCACGCCGGTCTCGAAGGCCTCTGCACAGGGGAGGTTGAGCGCGATGCCACCGACGTACTCGATGTTGGCGCGGGTTGTGTCGAAGTGGCTGTTGTTGGGGATGATGTCCCCTGGGGAGAGAATGCACTCAGCCAGAATCCCCTCGGCGGCACGGCCCTGATGAGTGGGGAAGACATGTTCGATACCGGTGATCTCATGCACTGCGGCCTCGAATCTCTTCCACGACCGGCTGCCGGCGTAACTCTCGTCTCCCAACATCATTGCGGCCCATTGCTGAGCGGACATCGCTCCCGTGCCGCTATCGGTCAAGAGGTCGATGCAGCAGTCTTCGGCGGCCAGCAGAAACACGTTGTAGTGGGCTGCCTCAAGGGCCCGACCGCGGTGCTCTCGAGTCGTGATTTTTAGGGGCTCGGTCATCTTGATGCGAAAGGGCTCGATGATCGTTCTCATGATTCCTCCGTTCCCGTTGTCGGGACGGTACAGCGTAGGTGTTTGGGGGCGGCGAATCAAGAGTTTGGGCCGTGAGATCCGGTAATTGGTGAAAGAAATTCAGACTCCCCGATGTTATATTGCGTGGAACGCCTAAGGAGGCACTGATGAATTTCCTAACCCAAATTTCAAAAGTCTGTCTGGCCCTGAGTGTCGCTGCATTTGCCGTCTCAGCCGAAACTGAGAACCCAGTTGCCGCCCTCGAGACCGCTCGTGATTCAGTTCAGCTCAAGGTCGTCAAGTTTGACATTTCGCCGCCTCTTCGGGACATCAAGGTCTCAAAGAAGACCGACCGGCCGTTGAAAATCTCTCGAGAACATGACACGCCGGAAGGATTGAACAAGCTGCCGGAAGGGTGGAGCGGCAAAAAGGGCTCGCGCTTCTCGCCGCACGTCCTGCAAAAGGCGCCGGGCACTCGAGCGGTGATTCCGGCCCCGACGGTCAACGTCGAGGGTCTGGGAACGGGCATCCCGGACTATCCCCTGGGTGGCGTTCCACCGGACACAACCGGGGGCGTCGGACCCAACTACTACACCCAGTGGGTCAATACCTCATTTGCATTCTTCGACAAGACCGGTGCAATGGTTGATCTTTCGGGCAATGATTGGCGGAACGGCAACACCATCTGGTCGGGATTCGGGGGCAAATGTGAGTTGACCAATGACGGAGATCCGATCGTGGTTTACGATCAACTGGCCGGTCGTTGGGTGATGACGCAGTTTGGTCTGGGCCCGGGCAGTGGACCGCACTCCCAGTGCGTTGCCGTTTCGACCACCGGAGATCCTCTCGGGACATGGGTTCGGACCGAGTACGAATGGCCGAACAGCTATCTCAACGACTATCCAAAGCTGGGCGTTTGGACTGACGGCTACTATCTCGCCGTCAATCAGTTCCTGTGCAATAACTCGTGGAGCTGCAGTTGGCGCGGCGCGGCAGTCGCCGTTTTCGATCGCGAAAATCTGATCCAGGGTATTGCGCCCCGGGCGCCCCAGTACTTCAACATCGGTCCCGCCTACGGCAGCTTGCTGCCGGCGGATATTGATGGCGACACGGTCCCCCCAGACGGATCCCCGGGGTACTTTTTCGCTGCCTATGACGGTGGCGGCACCGACTACATGGATATCTGGGAGACCTCGATCGACTGGGACACGCCCGCCAATTCGACCTGCGGCATCGCCACCAATGATCCCAACTCCAGTGTGGCTCTGACGTCCTTCTCGGCCTCCGGCGGCATCGACCAACCGGGGACGACCAACGATCTGGATTCTCTCAGCCCCCGATTGATGTTCCGGGCGGCCTACCGAAACTTTGATGATCACGAGTCCGTACTGCTGTCCCACACGGTCGGGAATCCTGCAGGCATGAGGTGGTACGAAATCCGAAATCCTGGAGGAACTCCGGTCCTGTACCAGGAGGGAACCTACAGCCCCGATGCCGATGAGCGCTGGATGGGTGCGGTGTCGATGGACGGCAGTGGGAACATTGCCATGGGCTACAGTGTTTCCGGCGCCGCGGTCTCGCCCTCGATCCGGGTGACAGGTCGTCTGGCCGACGATCCCCCGGGCACGATGACCTTTTCCGAGCTCGAGATCGCGACCGGGGCCGGTTATCAGAATCCCTCGTACGGCGCCAACCGGTGGGGCGACTATTCCACGATGTCGATCGACCCCTCGGACGACTGTACCTTCTGGTACACCCAGGAGTACATCACCACCACCGGCCAGTTCATCTGGAAGACCCGGATTGCGGCATTCAAGTTCAACGAATGCGTGACCGGATCGGTTTTCTCAGACGGATTCGAAAGTTCCGACACCAGTGCGTGGAGTTTTGCTGGTCCGTAGGACTGTGTTTATTGGAGTTGCGGCGGCACTGTGGTTCCATTCCCCGACCGTCGAGGTGGCCAAGAAACGAGTGTTACAATTCTGCACCGGTCCGGCTGGAGGCCGGCACAGGAGGTTTTGATGAAGAGATTTCAACGGGCGGCCGTTCTTGCCGTCCTTATCACGGCGGCATCCGTGTCGTCGATGGTGTTTGCCGAGACCGAGCAGGGCGAGAAGGCTGCAAAGGGCTTCTGGGTCGAGGAGGCCAATATTCTGCTGGACTCCATTGCGGCCGGCACCGACGCGGTGGGAACCTTCATTTTTCACAATGACACCGACAAGGAAGTCAAGATCATCAAGGCCAAACCTTCTTGAGGATGCACAGTTGCCGAGTTTGACTCGGTGATCCCGGCCGGTCGGTCGGGTAAGCTCGTCGCCAAGGTTCATACCAGACCCACGCAGAGTGGCACGATGAATAAATCGATTTCTGTGGCCACGGATGCCCCAAATGCCAAGAGTCTTCGGTTGTCAATGAAATTCTCAGTCGAGACCATGATCTCAATGAAGCCGCGACCCCAAATTTTCACCAACGCCATTGTTGGCGATGAGGCAAGCGGTCGGATTCTGTTGCACCGCAACGATGGTGAAAAGCTCGAGATTTCGGCAGTCCGTTATGAGAGCTCCGATATTGAAATTGAAGCCTTGCCCGTCGATCTGAAAGCTGAAAAGCCGGCCGGTTTCAAGCCGGAGGCCGGCGATATCTGGCTGGTCGCAAGGGTCAAAGATGGCGCAGGCCCGGGGAACTATTCCCTCAAAGTGTGGTTGACGACCAATCATCCAAAATTGACGGAGGTTGAGGTTCCGGTGACCTTCAGGATCAAGTCCTTGATCTCCGCTCATCCGGAACAGGTTCGGCTTTGGCTCCAGGAGTCCGGCGCGGGTCCCCGAGGTACGCTTTTCCGCATCATCAATAACGGGGGCGCCGACTTCGAGGTGACCTCCATTACCGTCGAGGACGAGGCGCTGGTCAAGGCGTCATTGGTGGCCGAAGGCTCGGCGAGAATGCACAATATCCGGGTTGAAGTTTTGGATGGTATCAAGGTTTCCGACCTGGGACAGAAGGGGAAGACGACCGAACTGGTCATCGGCACCTCTGATCCGAAGCAGCCTGAGGTCCGGGTTCCTGTTCTGCTGGTACCACGACAGGCCGTCACTCGTCCGGGGCGGGGTCCCGCGGAACTCCGGCCGTCGGATATTCAGCGAATGGGCGTCACCAATAAGGTCGTTCCGCAGCCGTTGCCGACGGGGACGCCGGGGGTTGGTGGATCGTAGGGGCGAAAGGTTTTTCGCCCCAACAGGCTCCTTTGTGTTTCTTTCTACCCTGGCTGTTGCAGGTGCCTTGTGCCTGTATGTGAGCGGGCTCGGGGACCTGCCCCTTCGACGCCGTTGACCTGAACCATACCTCCAATAATCCGTATCTCTATCAGTTGGAGTTTCGTTCGCTCGAAGCGTTTTTCACCGTACAATAGGGGCCGTTCGAGAGGGGCAAGGGAGAAGAAAAATGGCACAAGGGTCTGAGACGATTGCTGCGGAATCCTTTTGTGCGGTCGAGGGCGTCCGCCATGTCTACAAGGGCGGAACGGTCGCGCTCGACGGCGTCGATCTCAGGATAGGAACCGGGCTCTTCGGTCTGCTTGGGCCCAACGGCGCCGGCAAGAGTACCTTGATGCGCATTTTGTGCACGCTCTTGGTTCCGACCGAAGGTCGTGCGGCAGTCGGCGGCTATGACGTCGTCACTCAGCGGGACGCTGTCCGCTCGCTGATCGGATACCTGCCTCAGGAATTCGGAGCCTGGCGGCTCCACCGGGTTGCCGAGGTCCTCGATACTCTGGCCTCACTCTCGGGTATGCGGGACAAGGGTGAGAGGCGACTGAGAGTGGAGCAGGTGCTGGAACAAGTCGGTTTGGCCGAGGTCTCGGATCGGAAGGTCAAGAAACTCTCCGGCGGCATGCTGAGGCGGTTGGGCGTGGCTCAGGCCCTGATCCACGAGCCGCGATTTCTCATTGTCGATGAACCGACGGTTGGTCTGGATCCTGAGGAGCGGCTCAGGTTCAGGGCGGTGATGGCTGAGTTGGCCAGAAACAGGACGATCATTCTGTCAACCCATATTGTGGCGGATCTGGGCTCGGGCTGCGAGGACCTGGCCCTGATTGACCGTGGAAAAGTAGTCTTCAGGGGCTCGCCGTCGGAACTGCTGCAGCGATCTCGGGGCAAGGTCATCGAGGTCGAGGTGGATCAGGCGGGCGAGATGGCGGTCCTGGAGTTGATTGAGGTGGTTGCACGTTCGGCCCACGGGGGACGGGTGCACATCCGGGGTGTGCTCAAGAGCGAACGGGCAGTCTCGGGATCAACACCGGTAGCTGATCCGACCCTGGAAGAGGCCTACCTGGCATTTATGGTCGGCCGTGGGCGGGGCGGCGTCCTGGACGAGGGGGAGGTGGCCAATGCGTAAAGATGTCGTTCTTTCGGTCATGCGGGCGGAACTGCGCCTGACGCGCCGCCTGGTTCGCTATTGGATCTTTTTGACACTGGCTCTTCTGTCCGGCCTGGTGATCTACCTCTATTACTGCGCTCTGCACGCCGTCTTTTCTTCGTATTCAGGTACGGCGGCCAATATCGGTCCGCGGTTTCTGATCGGCGCGATGGGGCTCTACTATGTCGGTTTCTTCCTCTTCGGTCTGGTATTCATGGCCTTTGACGTGCGGGCCAGAGATGTTCGTGAGCGCATGGTGGAGGTGCTCGACGCTCGCCCGATGACGACGCCTGAGTTGATGGTGGGCCGGTTCACGGCTCAATTGCTGGCGGCCTGGGTGCCGGCGTGGGTGATGGTGGCCTTGATGCAGTTGCTGGGCTTCGCACTGCCCGCACTGGGTGCACCCATTGGACAGCCTCTGCAACCGACATCCCTTGTGATGTTCGTTCTCTTGATGTGCTTGCCGGCCATGGCCTTCGGTTTGGCGCTGACCTACCTTGTGACCCTTCTGGTTCGGAACCGTCTGATCGCCGCGGTGGTCACGATCGGAGCGCTGGTCGGCATTATCTGGGCCTCGTTCAAGGTCTCCCCCGTTGCTTCGGTCTTCCTCGACGTCAGCGGCATGTACTCGGTGTTGTTTCCGTCGGACATCCTGCCGGGCATGGCTGATCTGGCCGGCTTTCTTCAGCGACTGGGATACCTTGTGGCGGCTTCTGGCCTTTTGGCATTGGCTATTGCCGTCCATCCCCGTCAGGATGGCGGCTCCCGCCGTCTTCGTGCCGTTCTCGGGGCTGGGTTGATGGCCGCAGCGGTGGCAATTTTGGGCGCCGGAGCGGGACTCAGGGCTTCCAATATCCGCCAGCTGGACGAATGGCTGGCTGCCCACGAGGCACGAGCCTCCGAGCAGCGCCCGGACATCATTCGGATCGATGCCACGACGGATATCGAGCCCGGGAAGGCGATCACCGTTGACGCGGAGATTGTCATTTCTGCACCGGGCGAGAGTGCGCTTGATCGGGTCCTGCTGACCCTCAATCCGGGCCTGGAGGTCCACGAGGTCACGGTCGACGGGTCAGATATCTCCTTTGAACACTCGGATGGATTGCTGGAACTCGACCTGAGGTTGGATCCCGGTGCCGAACGGCGGGTACGCTTGCGATACTCAGGCAAACCCGATATCCGCTTTGGCTACCTGGACGCAGTTCGCACTCCCGAGCGATTGCCGGCGATGGAAGCACAGCTCTATATCCTGGGTTACGACCGTGGTCTGAACGATCGGCGTTACGTGGCCCTGATGCCGGCGATCGGCTGGTTACCCCGGAGCGGGGCGGCAGTGGAGCCGAAGGATGGCTCCGGTCTGGGGCCGGACTTCTTTGAGGTTGACCTCGAGGTCTCGGTGCCTGATGGTTGGCTGGCCGCCGGCCCGGGGGCTCGGCATGACGAGGGATTGACCGACGGGCGATCGATATTCCGTTTTGATCCCGGCGCACCGGTTGACGGTGCTGCGGTCGTGACCTCGGTCTTCGAGACCTTCGCCTTCGATGCTGAGGGCATCACGCTTGAGTTGCTGTTAACGCCGGGCCACCTGAGAACGGTTGAGGATCTCTCCGATGCGCGTGATGCCATCAAGGAACGCGTGGCGGACCGGTTGCAAGAGTTCGCAGAGGCGGGACTGACCTATCCCTATGATGGATTCACCGTCGTTGAGGCGCCCAACGCTCTGCGGGGCTTTGGTGGCGGGTGGCGCCTTGGATCAGTTCTGAGCCAGCCTGGAATGATGCTGGTGCGGGAGTTGGGCTTTCCCTTGGCCCGATTCGACGTGCCATTCCGGGACGAGTCAGACTGGCAGGACCACGAGGGTGGTCTGCCTCAGGCCAAGCTGGAGCGATTGGAAGAATTCTTTATCAACGATTTTTCGGGAGGAAATCTCTTCACCGGCGCCGCGAGGTCGTTTGGCATGACCCAGTGTTCGGCGCGTGGGCCGGGGAGAGAGGCGCTGGATTGGACGCTTGACGAGCTGGGAACCCTGATGATGTCCGGCACTCGGGGTTACTTCTCGGCCCACCTCTTCACTCCTGAAATGAACTCCAAGATCGGCCAGGTGATTCAGGGGCACTTGATCGGCGGCGGTGGAGGTCACTTCGCAGACTCGTTGATCGAGGTCTTTGCCTCTCGACCGGCCGTGTGGAAGGCTGTTCTGGACACCTCGCCGGTCGATATTGATCCGTGGGATGACCCCCAAAAGGCGATTGACGGGCTGTCCTTGAAAGCGGGAACCCTGGCCCAGGTGATCTACGACGATATCGGTTTTGAGGGTAGCGCTGCCCTGCTGGCCTCCCTGAGGCGAGACTTTTCGGGGACTACTTTTACGCTGGATGATGCTGTCGCGGCGGCTGAGCGACAGGATCAGGGCCTGGGTCGGATGATCGAGGACCTGCTGACGACGACAAATCTCCCAGGTCTGGTCGGACAGCAAACCGAAGCCTATCGTCTTCCGGACGGAACGGATGGTGGCGCCCGCTATCAGTTGAACCTGGTTGTGCGGAACGACGAGGCGACCCCAGGACTGTTTCGGGTTGTTTATTACGTCGGCGCCGATGACGACCAGGAGCGGGAGGAGAGCGAACCCTTGAGGATCGATGGACAGTCCGCCGTCCGATTTTCGACGGTTCTGACCCGTCCGCCGACCGGGGTTTGGGTCCATCCCTACCTCAGTCTCAACCGGAGCAGCTTCCGAGTGCCCCTGGCCGAGGTCGATGAGACGGCTGTCGTCGAGGCCGAGCCTTCAGAGGGCGTGACGATATCTGAGTTTGAGATCGCCGACAGCGATGTCGTTATCATCGACGATCTGGACGACGGATTTGAGGTTTCTGAGGGCGATGGCCCCTCTGGGTTGCGTCTCGGCGCAAAGGGTCAGGATGATGCCGAGTTGGACCAAGGGCTCCCAGTTGAAGAATTTGGTCCTATGCCCAAGGCCTGGTCCCGCGCTACATCGGCCACGGCCTACGGACGTTACCGTCATACGCTGGCTTGGATGCGTAAGGGGAAAGGCGAAAGTAGCGCCCGGTTCACCGGAGTCGTCCCTCAATCGGGGCCGTGGGAGTTGGCGATCCACCTGCCCCACAAGCAGCGTTTCCGGATGGCCCGGAAATGGGGTGTGTGGAAACTTGCAGTAGTGCAAGGAGATCAGCGGCACGAAATCGGCTTTGACGCGGGGGAGGCACCCCGAGGCTGGAACCTGGTCGACAGTTTTGATCTGGAAGGCGGCGACGTGACCGTTGAGTTTTCGGACGAGACGACCGGTATGATTGTCGTGGCCGATGCCGTGCGGTGGACACCGATTGCACGAACAGGCGGGGAGGTCGAATGAGAAGTCGGGCCGGATTCTCCGATGCCACTGATCGGCCAGTGGCATCGAATGTGCGAGGGAAGTTTCAAATTCTCAATTTCAAATTCTCAATTTTGAATTTCAGAACGAAACGTTCTTACGCCTCTCCCTCTTTAAATAAGGGGTTAGGGGCAGGGGTGAGGAAGTCAGGGGT
The DNA here is from genome assembly GCA_030618605.1 of Holophagae bacterium. Lineage (GTDB taxonomy): Bacteria > Acidobacteriota > Thermoanaerobaculia > Thermoanaerobaculales > Sulfomarinibacteraceae > DAOWGJ01. Next base: position 36,468 of record JAUXDC010000001.1, read on the forward strand.
TTATAATTCAAAATTCAAAATTCAAAATTCAAAATTATTGATTTCTGATCCCCCTCGTCGATTGAGGTCCACCACCGCTGCCCTGGCCACCTGCCTCTGCCTGATACTGATCGGCTGTGGGCCAGGACGAACCGATGAGCCCGTCGAGTTCAAGGTGCCGGTCACGGTCGCCGAGGTAGGAACAGGCGTTGTCGAAGACCGGATCAGAGCCACCGGATCCCTCCGTGCTTCACAGGTTGTCACATTGACCGTCGAGAGCCGTGGAATCCTCAATCTCGCCAGAAAGGATGGGCGCCGGTTGGCCGAGGGGGACCGGGTGAGGGTCGGCCAAGTCGTTGCCGAGATCTCCGGTGAAGACGTTCGGGTGGCGGCACGGACTGCGGCGACCCGGCGACGCTTCGAGAGCGCCCAGAGCGATTTCGAGGCCACTCGCGAACTCTTTGATCAGGGTCTGATTAACGAGGCGGAACTCCGGCGGGCCGAGACGACGCTCGAGGATGCCCGCCTCGAGTATGACCGGAGTCTCCTGGTCGAGGTCCGCAACCGTCTGGTGACACCGATTGATGGGGTCATCTTGACCCTGGCCAGAGATGTCAACGGGCGGCCGATGGCGGACGGTCAGTTGGTGGCACCAGGATTCGCGGTCGCACAGATTGCACCGACCGGGGAGTTGGTCGCCGATATCGACATCGTAGGCTTGGATGTCGCCCGTATTCGTGAAGGGCTTCCTGTCAGGGTGTTGCATCACGCCTTCGGTGATCAGGAGTTCGAAGGCCGTGTCGTGCGTTTGGCACCCTCGATCAACGAACTGACCCGTGCCTTGCGGGCGGAGGTTGGCGTCGACAATTCAAGCGGTCTGTTAAGACCCGGGATGTTCGTCGAGGCGGAGGTCTTGATCGAACGCCGGGAGGGCGTTGCCGTCGTACCCCGGGATGCCGTTGCCGACAGGGCGGGCAAACGGGTGGTCTTTGTCCTTCAGGGGCAGCGGGTCGTCCGCCGAGAGGTTGAGCTGGGTCTCGGGGATGACCGAATGGTCGAGGTTCGGTCCGGTATTGAGCAAGGCGAACGAGTCGTCGTGCGAGGCCTGGAGACCCTGACCGATGGGTCGCGGGTGCGGGTGACGGGGACGTAGGCTGGGATGCTAGGACGCTGGGACGCTAGGATGCTAGGACGCTGGGACGCTAGGATGCTGGGACGCTGGGATGCTGGAAGGCAAGACATAAGAGGGCACCGCTGCGGATCTGGAGATCCACGCCCCACGAGCACGTCCTGTGTCCGGGGCGAGCGAAAAACCTATTGTCCCTTCTTTTCGATCTGGACGAAAAAGGTAACTCCTTGCCTCCTGGTTTCCGGGCTTCCTAGCCTTCCAGCCTCCCAGCGTTTTTCAGTCCGGGTGCGCCCAGTCATGCTCGGGATCAATGGTGACGGTGCAGTGATCCCGCAGCCCGAGTTCGTCGATGAGAGGTTGGTCCGCAAGCAAGACTGCGATGGCCGCATAATGTCCGCCTTGACGGAACATCGGTGCAGCCGTGGTGATTGCGATGACCAAAACTACCGTTGCAACGGCCCACATCGCCAGAACTCTTTTGGTTGCCGTACGTCGTCGGGTCCTCAAGAGGGCTTCGAGCGGGACCACGACAGTCAGAGCGATCGTCGCCATCAAAATCTGGGTCTGCCAGTACATTATCGTTGTCGGAGAGGCTGCGAAGGACAGGGCCGCGGTGCAGCAGGCCACAGACAGGTAGCCCTTGAGCCAGCCGCGGAGGGGGCCATCGGCCTCCTGCGACCACGGACGGCGCCGGCGTGCCTTGCGGAAGAGACGGGCGACGGCCCAGATCGGCACCAGGACACTCAGATGAGCGACCCCGGCCAGGAGGGTCATTGGAGGCAGCAGCCAGTGATCGACGCCTGCGCCGAAGACTGGTGTGAAGTCGAAAGCCGTCAAACGGGACGGCAGGGAGAGCGATGCCATTCTCAGGGTGTAGCCCAGGCCTCGGGCCATCGGATAGATCAGAGCCAGACCTCGGAAGGGGAAACCGGCCCCGGCCGGCGCCAGGCTGGGATCGGCGGCGATGGCATGGATCCAGGGGATGAGCGACAGCAGGGTCGCGCACGTCGCTGCTGCCAAGGCGCTCCAGTGGACCTTGATCAATCGTGTGGCAAAAAGGGCAATCGAGATCAGTGCGAGCAAGGCTGCAGAAGAATGGAGTTGGGCGCCCAGTCCAATCACCAGGACGTGGGCGAAGGTCGCCAATGCGACGGGTTTTCGTCTCATGTGGATGGCGGTCGCCAGGTGAAGCAAACCCATCGGCAAGGCGTAGTTCGGGGGCCAGATGAAGGACGAGAAGGCCATTCGCCAGGGACCCAGCCACAGGAGAAGGAGCAACAGCCATCGGCCCCGAGACCCCAGGGCCGGTCGGATCGAGCGTTCGAGGAAGAGGAAGGCCGCCATGTTGATGACGACCATCGACAGGGCCAAAGCCCGGAAGTCCCACCAGATCATAAGCGGCACCGCAGAGAAAAGAGTGATCAGGCTCCCTGGCGAGAATCCACCGGCCGAGGTCGGCATTCCATGTGGCAGGAGGACATCCTGGGTGATCCACCACCAGCCGAATCGCAATTGGTTGACCTGGTCCGCTTCGACCTGGGATCTGAGGGCCATCACGATCGACACGGCCAAACCCAGGCCGAAGATCGACCAATACAATACGGTACGGGAGGGTGAGCGGAATGCAGAGTTCATGGGGTCCCGATCGTCACCAGAGTCGACTGGAATGTACCATGACGAATCCGCCGGCGCCGGGGGTGCGGAGTGTTCGAAAAATCCCAGGAGGGGGAGAATTCAACGCAAAGGCGCAAAAACGCAGAGGACACAGGAACGTGTGGAAACCGAGGGGTTTTCTCCCTCTCTCCCTCTCTCCCCCTCTCCCCCTCCAAGAAGCGGGGAGCAGGGATCAGCGAACAGGGATCAGGCGCGAATATCTGCCTCTCTCATGTTTTTTGTTATCTCCCTTTTTGTGCCTTTTTGCGTCCCTGCGTCTCTGCGTTAATTTTTATTCTTCCGGCCGAGGGACCGCCTGATGGAGGGCCTGACACGGCTGGCGGTCCGGAGGCCAGTTGCAGTTGTTGTCGTGGCTCTTGCCGTCGTTCTGATCGGTCAGGTGGCATGGCGGCAATTGCCGATTGACCTGTTGCCGGACCTCCAGAGTCCGACGATCCTGGTGTCGGTTCGGTCCGGCGATCGGCCGCCGTTGGAGATGGAGCGCCTGTTCGGCGAACAGGTCGAACAGCGCCTGTTCACTGTGGCGGGTATCAGGGCGGTGGAACAGGTCGCGCGGACGGGTCGGCTGGTGACCCGGGTGACCTTCGAGTGGGGATCGAACATGGATTTGGCGGTCGTCGAGGTGCAGAAGGTCCTCGGGCCGATTGAGGCTGATCCTGAGGTTGGTGAGGTCATCGTTCGTCGTTTCGACCCTCGGCAATTGCCGGTTCTGGCAATGGGCCTGGTGGCACCCTCGGGTCGGCCGGATCTCGCTGAACTCAAGAGAATAGCCCGGCGGCAATTGGCCCCGACGCTGGAACAATTGGACGGTGTTGCGCAGGTAAGGGTGATCGGCGGGCGGGACCGCGAGGTGCAAGTGCGCCTCGACCGCCACCGTCTCGAAGCCTTCGGTGTGACGCTGCGGGAAGTCGAATCCCGGCTACAGGCGGCCAACCTCGATGTCAACGCGGGCACGCTCGAAGAGGGAGATCGGGTTTACCTGGTGCGGGGTCTTGCACGGTTCACCAGTTCAGAGGACGTCGGCAGGGTAGTCGTTCGTTTTGTCGGGGATGCTGCGGGCAGAATGGTTCCGCTTCGAGTTGCCGACTTGGGCGAAGTTGTTCTGGCAGATGCCGAGATTGAAAGCCTGGTCCTCCTTGACGGTATTGAGGGTGTGGGTCTCGAGGTCTACAAGGAGGCCGGCGCCAACACCGTCAGGGTTTCGCGGTCCGTTCGAGAGTCCTTGGCCGATATTGGTGCGGACCTGCCGGGTATTGAGGTTCGCCTGGTCGGGGACGAGGCTGCTCTGGTGGAAGGTGCGATAACGGACGTCAAGGGCGCCGCCCTGATCGGCATCGCGTTGGCCGTACTGGTACTGGTGATCTTCCTCCGTTCGGTCGGTCCGACGCTGGTCGTCGCGACGGCGGTGCCGGTGTCCTTGCTGGCTTCGGTGCTCTTGATGAGTTTTGCCGGCCGTAGCCTCAATCTGATGACCCTGGGAGGACTGGCCCTCGGCGCCGGGATGCTGGTGGACAATGCCATTGTTGTTGTCGAGAGTATTTTCAGGCGACGTGCCCAGGGGGATGACCCAGCCACCGCGGCAGCTTCGGGCACAGCGAGGGTGGCCGGCGCCATCGCAGCCTCGACCCTGACGACCTGCGTGGTCTTTCTGCCTGTCCTCTTTGTCCGTGGTCTGGCGGCCCGGTTGGTTTCGGGGTTGGCCTTCACTGTGGTCGCATCCCTGCTGGCCTCGCTGGTTGTTGCGGTGTTCCTGATTCCTGCGCTGGCCGGATGGCTTCTGCCTCGCGGTCGATTCAAGGCGTTGGATCCGGGACGCGAGAGCATTGAGCGCCTGGTCGGGGCCTTGCTTGAAAGGCCGGGAACTGTCGTCGCTACGGCCCTGATCGCCGTGGTCCTTGCGCTTTTCGGCCTGGCCCAACTTGGTACTGAACTCCTGCCCCCGACTGATCCGCAACAGATCAGTCTTCGTCTGGTTGGTCCCCCGGGCCAGCGGGTGACAAGCTCGGCCCGGATGGCCGAGACCGTTGAGGCCATCATCAGGGAGGCGGCCGGAGACGACGTTGAGGCGGTCCTGGCTGAGGTCGGTCGCATTCCCGAGGACGACCGGTTCATTCGTGAGGAGCAAGCGGAAGAAAACACCGCGCGCCTGAGGATTCGGTTGGCCGCCGAGGGT
>JAUXDC010000033.1 GCA_030618605.1 Holophagae bacterium
CTCGAGGACGGACTTCACGGGCTTGAGGCAACACAAAGCGCTCTGTGACCTGAGGTCTATGACCTAGATCCGGGAGGGGGAGAAAACGCCTTTGCTTCCCGGCGTTCCAATTCAGCAAACGGCCTCCTGATACGTGCGGCCTGAGACCTGAGACCTGAGACTTGCGGCCCGTCTCCTGAACTCTGATCCCTGTCCCCTGGTCCCTATGACCTGAGACCTGCATCCTGTGGCCTACGTTCTGTGATCTATGACCTGCCGGGCTCATCAGTCGTTAAAACTCCGAAAAGGGCGTACCGTCGAGCGCATTCCCCTCCGCCCCGGACATTACGTCCATGATGCCCGTCCCTCCACCCCCCACCTCGTCATCGAAGGGCTGTAACTCCTCGACATCCTCGGCGTCCGCAGCAATTTCAATCCACGTGTCGGCACTTTTGGTGACCGGATCAATCGGCATAAATCGAAGATAACCGGCATCGACCAACTCCTGGAGTGATCCAGGGTACTCACCCCGGTCACCCAGATACTGGTCAATCGAGGACCGCATTTGGTAGAGGTCCTCTTTGAGCACGGCCTCTCGGGCCCTCTTGGGCGCGTTCTGCATATTGGGCATGGCCACAGCGGCCAAAATGCCAATGATCGCGATCACGACGATCAACTCGATCAGGGTGAAGCCTCGTTCACGGGGCGGGAGAATTTGACGACCCATCTCACCAATCCTTGTATTCGGTCCCGTCAAGACCGATGCTTTCCGAGAGAGAGTAGACATCCCACACATTCTCCCCTCCCCAGCTTGTGCTGTCCAAATCATCCTGGTACGACTTCAGACCCCATTCCTCTTCCCGCGTCATCGGGTCCATTGGGAGTTTTCGCAGGAACTTGCGTTTGATTTCCTGCCCGACCAGTTCAACACCCTCGGCCAAAGTCTCCAGATCCGGCGGATAGCCTTCGGATCCCAACTTGATCGGAATCATGCCCTGATCGGACAGGCGCTTGTACTCATCGATGGCCGTCCGCATTTGGCGTAGGGCCAGACGTAACTCCATCTCCTTGCGACGCTTGACGGTGAACTTGGCCACCGGCATCGCCATCCCGGCAAGGATGGCCAGCAGGGCAGCGACCATGACCAACTCGGCCAAGGTGAACCCGCGCTCACGTCGATGCCATCGATACATAAGCTCCTCAGTCCCCGGTCCCGTCGGTGACGAAGACCGCCCCATCGGAGGCCAAGACCGGCACAAGCATTCCGTCCGCCCTCACAATGCTCTCAGTACTGAACAGCAGTGGCGCCGGACCCGGCGTCAAGGCCCTGACGTTGAAAGTCGCCAATACCTGAGGCATCGCATCCCCGTCCGCAATCACCAGATCGAGCACGATCATCCCCTGCTCCGAGTCGATGACCTGGTCAACGACACCGATGGCCGGCGCCACCGCCAAGCCGTCAACGACTATGCGCCGCGGATCGAAGGTCAAGGTCAAGGGCAGCCGGTAGTTGTCATGGTCACCCGAACCGATGATCTGGATTTGGCTCGTGGTATCGACTTCAAGCGAGATCACTGAAGGCTGGAGGTTGAGTTGCACCGGGGGTACATAAGAATTGATCTCGGCCGGTTTGGCCGGTTTGCCCGGTTCGTCGAGGCCTCCGGCGTCACTGACGAATCCATTCGAATCATCGTCAGAGCCCAGCGACTTGCTCCCTCGGGGCGCCAGTTCGACCCCACTCGGCGGCGAGACCGCCCGGGGTTTGACGGTCGAAGGCGTATGGAAGGGGCTCTTCCTTGGTTCTCCCTCGTCATCCTTGTTGCCCGGTCGCCGCGGATCCGGCCTTTCGGTTTTCTTTCTGGCGTCAAAAGGACTCTTTGAACCCGATCCCGAAGCGACGCGGGGGCTATTGGAACCGTAAAAGGAAATCCGGCTCTCGGTTCCGACCCACAGGGGCGCCAGATCTTCTTCGGTGATATCCGGGAAACGCACGATATGAGGTGTGACCGTCATTACCAGATCGGTTCTTTTTAACTTCTTTTCCTTGTTGGTGAACAACCGCCCCAGCCAGGGGATCTGTGAAATGCCGGGAGTCTCGATCACACCTTCTGCATAATCCGTCCGGAAAAGACCGGCCAACAATGAGGTCTCACCATCCTTGAGCCGATTGACCGAGGTGATCGTCCGGGTGCCGATGACGACCGCTTCCTGGCCGGGACCCACGGCCACGGTCTCACCAATATTGGAGATCTCGACGCTGAGGTTGAGAGTAATTTCTCGATTGTGGTGGACCCGGGGTTCAACCTCGATCCGGATACCGATATCCTGGTACTGGAACGAGGTGATCGGCACGACACTGCCACCAATATTATTGCTGCTGTTGAAGCTGGTCACGGGAATCGGGTACTTGTCACCGATGTGGAGTTTGGCCTTCTCACCGTCGGTGATGCGCAGTTGCGGTTGGGCCAGAACCTCGGCCCGACCCGAGGACTTGGCCAGGTTGATTACCAAACTCGGAATGTTGACGAAGGTGTTGCCTTTGCTGATCTGACTCAGCTGATCGAGGAAGAGATTACCGTTGGATCCCTCCTGGATGGCCCCGGTGTCAACTCCCAGGGTGAAACTGTAGGTGCTCAGGGTCATGCCCATATCGGAATTATTCGTGCTCGCCATCAGCAACAATTCGACATCGATCAGGACCTCAGCCTTGGCCTTGTCGTTGACCTTGATCAATTTCTCGGCGATCGCAACCTTGTCGGCGGTGTCGCGCAGGGTGATCGCATTGAGCTGTTCGTTGGTCGCCAGGCGGCGAGCTTCGATCAGAGAGCGCAGCAGCTTGTCGATATCCTTGACCTCGGAATTGGAGAGGAAGAAGGTCTTGATCACCAGATCCTCGTACTCCCGCCGGTTCTGGGGCGTGTCCTCGGCAACAATGATGCTGTGCTCGTCCAAAACCTTGTAGAAATGCCCCGAAGCCTGGAGCACGATCTCGAGAGCCCTTTCTGCCGTGACATCATTGAGTTCCACCGACAGCTTGTCATCCTTGAGTTTGGGGTCAAACAAGACGTTGAAGCCATACGCCTTGCCCAGGGCGTTGTAAATCTCCTTGACCGGCTTGGGTTTGGGGAACTTCAACGTGATCGGTTCGTCCGACGTCGGGTCGAGGATCGGCGGTTTCACCTTGGCCTCGGCGGCCCGCTTTTTCATCTCCGCAAGGGCCTGTTCCCCTCCCGGGCCGGCCAGAATTTCAAGCTCCTCAATCACCCTATCCAGCGCTTGTTCCGCGAACTGGTTGACCGGATCCAATTCCGTCGCCATCCGCAGCTCGTTCCGGGCATCGTGCAAGCGACCCATGTCCCGTAGCATGAGGCCCTTGCGTAGATGGGCCTGGGAGGCTTTCTGTCGGGCCCGGGTCAATTGCATTTTGTATTCGATATTTCCGGGATCGGCGGTAACGGCCTCCAAATAGTGGTAGACCGCCGCATCCCAGTTCTGCTCTACCACGGCCTTGGCGCCGTCGTGTGCGGTCTCCTTGGCCGTCGAGCAGCCCATGAGAGCCACCAGCACCAAAGCCGGCGCCATCGTTTTCATTTTATTCTTGTGCCAACGGAACACGCGTCTTCTCCTTCTCCGGAAAACCCACAAAGCCTATGATCACCGACTCGAGATCAATCTGTCGAACTATGAAATCCTTCTCGACGACACCGCCCTCAATCGCAACCTTGATCTTGGTGTCTTCTCCCACTTGCTTACGAAACACCGCCACCCGGCGTCCAGGGGGACCAAAGTTGCCCAGGTACTCCATCGTAAAGTCCGGCGGACGCCTCCAACCTACCGGCGTTGGGGTTGGGGACGGACGAGGCGGCGGAGGTTTCCGGGTCGGTACCGCCGCGGGCGTCGGTCGTGGACGGGGATCTGGAGTCGGGGTCGGCGGCGGCCCGTAGAGGAATGGGTTACGATCAACCCGGGCCTCGGAGGCCACCCCGTCGCCAACCTCGACCGAACCCAACGTCGGCAGGGAATGCCCCTGCCACTCGAGGTTTTCGGCACGGCTTTCGCCACCGACCAGGCCACTCTCTCCCATCATCCGAAATCCGAGCCATCCGCCGGCGACAACCAATATCCCGACCAGGATCAGCAATCGCATATTTTCAGGCTTCTTCATGAAGCGTCCTCCGCTTCCGGCGCCGCAGCAGGCACTTCCAGCCTGGTTCGTTCGACTAAAGCCCGCAACTTCCCGAGTTCCGCCTCGGCCAGGTAGGTTGAAACCTGGAGCCGAATCGAGAGGATCTGAGACCTGGCGTCTTCTTCTCCCTTGAACGAGATACTGTCAATGATAAGGAACTGGGGACTGACCTGAAGACTCGCCAGCAAGGTCCGGATCTGTTCATAGGTCCCCTCAACCGAGAAACCAATGCCAAAACGGATACCACCGGTCCGATCATCCACAGTCTCACGGTAGGAGAAACCATCGGGCAACAACCCGGCGCCCCGAGACGCCAAACCAACCTCCCGGAGTACCGCGGTCATACGATCGTCCAACTTGCCGAACAGCTCGCCATCGATACGTTCCAGGGTCTCACCAGTCTCTGCGACGTGGTTGCGCTCCGCTCGGGCCTGCTGGTTTATGAGGCTCAAATGGTCGATTTCCTGATCCAACTGCTCAATTTGGCCTTCGATCAGACCTCGGCGTCCCATCGGACCGGAGGTTTGCCAGATCAGGGCCGCTACCGCCGCAACGCTGAAGACAACGGCCAAGATCCAGACCCACGCCAACTTCACCCAGGGGAGGAAACGAGGATTCACTGCTCGACCTCCCCATCCGGAAGATAGATGACCCGCATCTTGAAAAGATACTCCGACGACTTTCCGCCCTCGGGCCACGATTCACGGCTCGGGAGCGGATCATCAAAATAGGGGTCGTCAACCATGCGGTCCAAGAGGTCCAGAAAACCCTCGCGATCTTTCGAAACGGCTTCCAAAGCCAGAGTGACACCATCGTCGCCCAGGGACGGCGAAACGGAAACAACTCGAACCTGCCACGGGAGGACCTCAGATAAATGATCCAGGAGATCAGACCAGGAAAAGCGATGCTCCTCCAGAACCTCGTTGACCAGGTTGACTCGAGCGCCCAGGCTTCCCCACGGTACCTGCTCCAACACGGCTGCGTGGGCCGAAAACTCTCCGGCCAAGGCGTCCCTTTGTATTTGCAGCATATCCCGCCGAACGATCTGTTCTTCCAACGTCTGGTTGCTCGACAGGAAGAGCCGGATGTTGACGGCAGTCAACACCAGGCCTATCAAGACCGCTGCCCCGGTCAGGATCCACACCGGCCGGGTGTTCAAACGAGGCTTGGAAGCGAGGTTGGCGACGATCACGGCGCCCCCCCATTCAGAACGGCAGCCATCGGTGCAAGCCGGGCACTGCCGAGAGTCGATGCCAATTGGACATCCGGACAGATCTGCCGCGCATCGGGGACACAAACCGCAACACCCGGTTGTCGCTCCAGCCATCCGGCAATCGATCGAACTGTCGCCTCTTCAGAAGCGCTTACGACAGCCTCGATATCACCGTCGATCGCCATCGTGGTCCGGATGTAGCTCATCGCCAGGGCGATCTCCCTTTCTACTCCTTGCCAGGAACCTCCGGACTGTGGCAATGGTTTGGTTCTGATAAAGCGGACGCCTCCCTCGGCGACAACCGCCATCGACAGTAACGAGTCCTCCTGTTGGACAATCACCCGAGGTGCGGCCGAAGATGCCGGTTCCAGAACAAAGGCGAAGACCCTCGGCACCACCAGCCCCGGACTGATGCCTGCGCCTTCAAAAGCGCTCTCCAAATGGGCGACCGCCGTCTCCGACACTGCAGAACAGAGCACCTGCTTTTGGTCTCCCCCGAAACTCTGGATTGAAGCCGCAATGCGGAGATCGGCAGGAGCGACCGGGAGGAGTTTCTTCAGACGCCAACGAAGAACGTCCTGGAGATCCGCTCGACGGCGAGGAAGCTCTGCAGCCTCCATCAAGAAACATCGAACCCAGTGGGTTGGAATGATGACGGCCACTCTTCGGACCCCATTGATCGTCTCCTGAAGCGAGGTCAAGAGGCCCGTCAGGCGTTGTTCGTCCACACTCTGGAGTCCGGCGACCCCCAAGTGAAAAATGTCCTCAGGCACGGCAACCGCAGCACAACGGTCCCCAGTCTTGCGGTCCCGGTGCACGACGACCAGCCTTTGGCCATCCAGGCTCCAGACAGTGTCCGGCGGAGGGGTCGAGAACAGCGTCTTCCAGTTCATTCGACGAACGTCACCTTGTTGATGTCATGAAGGGTGGTCTCCCCCCCAAATACCTTTTGGAGGGCGGATCCCCTCAAGAAACGCATACCTTCCGCCTTGGCGGCACGCTTGATTTCCGCCGCCGGTCGGCGATCGAGAATCAACTGGCGGATGTTATCCGAAAGATTGAGCAATTCGGCTATCGCCAGACGCCCGCGGAATCCGGTGCCATTGCACTCGATGCAACCCGCCCCTTCGTAGAAGACAAAATCCTGGTAACGGTCCGGTTCGAGGCCGGAATCTTCCAACAACTCGTCGCTGACCGTACCTTGCCTCTTGCAGTGGGGGCAGATCTTCCGAACCAGCCGCTGAGCCAAGACGCAGTTGAGGGCAGACACAAAATTGTAGAGATCGACGTTCATGTTGAGGAATCGTCCGATGACGTCGACGACATTGTTGGCATGAACCGTCGTGAAGACCAGATGACCGGTCAGGGCCGCCTGGACGGCAATGGCTGCGGTTTCCTCGTCTCGGATCTCACCGACCATGACCTTGTCCGGATCGTGACGGAGGATCGAACGCAGGCCCCGCGCAAAGGTCAGACCCTTCTTCTCGTTGACCGGAATCTGTGTAATTCCGGCCATCTGATACTCGACCGGATCCTCGATCGTGACGATCTTGTCCTCAGACGAGAGAATCTCCGCCAGGCAGGCATAGAGGGTGGTGGTCTTGCCTGAACCGGTCGGCCCTGTGACCAGGACCATGCCGTACGGTTCGTTGATGAATTTCCGCAACTGCCGGCGAGTGTCGTCTTCGAGGCCCAAGACTCTGAGATCCAGGGTCTTGAACTCCTCGTTGGTACTCTCCTTGTCCAGGATCCGGATCACCGCGTCCTCACCGTGCACGGTCGGCATGATCGAAACACGGAAATCGATCGTGCGCCCCGCCATCCGGACCTTGAAACGGCCGTCCTGGGGAACGCGCTTTTCGGCAATATCCAACTCCGAGACAACCTTGATCCGGCTGATGATCGTCGAGTGATGGCGTTTGTCGATGGCCTTCATCGCTTGGTAGAGAACACCGTCGATCCGGTATTTGACGATGACCTCACGCTCCTGGGTTTCGATGTGGATATCCGATGCCCGGCGCTGGATGGCGTTGAACAAGAACGTGTCGACCAGACGAATGATAGGACTCTGGTCCGCCGTGATGCTGTCGATCGACAGAACCTCTTCGCCGTCTTCGGAATCTTGCACCAGTTGCAGCTGAAAGCCCTCGGTTGCCTGGTCCAAGACGCGCTGGGTCGACTCCGACTTTTCCAGAATATCGGCAATCCGGGAAAGCGGACCGACCACAATATCCAGCGGCATTGCCAGCAGCATCTCGATCTCGTTGACATCGACAATATTGGTCGGATCGGCCATGACGACCGTCAAGACTCCGCCCTCGAGAGCCTGCGGCAGAAAGTGGTAGCGCAACATCACGTCCACTGGGATCGTCCGGAAGAGTTCGGCGTCAACGTGAAATTCATCCAGGGGATCAAAAGGCAGGTCGAAATCCTCGGCCAATTTCTTCGCCTCGGCAATATCGCTCCCTACCTCGACCTCGACCCCGTGGTCGAGCATCTCAAGCGCTTTGTCCATGTGTTCGTTCGTTGCCATGCCCTACCCGATCTTCGTCACCAACGTAAGCAGGGGATAATACACCGCCAACAACAATCCGGCGACAATGACGCCCATCACAACGAGAATCAACGGCTCGAACATCGAGACCATTCGGCCCAGAGCGAACTCGATCTCCTCGTCGAAGAACTCCGAGGTGTGAACCAGCATTTCCGGCAGGGCGCCCGTCGCCTCGCCGACCCGCATCATTGCCAGCGCCATCGCCGGAGTAATCCCTGTGTCTTCAACCGAATCCGACAGAGAGCGTCCCTCTCGGACCTCCTGTACGCAACTCATCAATAACTTGGAAACCCACGTGTTGTTGATCGAAGAGGCGGCAGTTTCCAGGGCCGGCACCATCGGGGTTCCCCCACTCAGCAGAACCGAGAGGGAACGGCTGAACTGCGACAAAGAGAACAGATGAGCCAGACGACCGACCAGCGGAATCTTGAGGCGCCACCGGTCAGTGATCAACCGTCCACCGGGAGTCCGCACCCATGCCTTGAAACCAAATACAGCCGCAATCCCCCCAAAAACCAGAAGGAAAAAATTACCCTGCACGAAGTCGGAAAGCCCCAGCACGAATCTGGTCGGCAGAGGCAACTCACTTTCGAATGAAACGTAGAACCCGGCGAAGCTGGGGATGACCTTGGCCACCAGCAGAATAATCAGGCAGACCGACAAAAAGACCAACACCGCAGGATAGGTCAGGGCGGCGACGATCTTCTTCCGCATCTCCTCGACGATGCGTTGATACTCGACAAATCGCTGGAGTACCGACTCCAGTTCGCCCGATTGCTCGCCGGCACGAAGGGTGTTGGAGTACAACCTGGGAAAGACATCTCCGAGCGAGGCAAATGCGTCAGACAGAGCAATTCCGGTCGTCACCTGCTGGTGGACCTTGTCCAACAGAGCCCTGAAATGGGATGCGGTCTGTTGGGCCTTGAGCAATTCCAGTGATTGTGCCAGCGGTAGCCCCGCGTGGAGCAGCGTTCTCAGCTGTGTATTGAACAGGAGAAAATCGACGCTGGGCACCTTTTCCCGGCGTCTCAAGAAGGGAATACCCATGGCCGAACCGGCCCGGGTCACCGAGAAGACATGAAGCCCTTCGGCTTCCAACTCATGGCGCAGGGCCTCTTCCGACCCGGCCATTCGCCGGCTTTCCAGCACTCTCCCATCCGGAGTCCCTAAACGACAGACGAACTCGGGCACTCGGCTATCCTTCCGGTAACGCCTTGACGATCAGCACCAGACCCTGTTCACTGTCCTCGGTCTCACCCGCACCAATGACCACTTCCTGGTTCTGAGACAACACAACCCGCGTTCTCAAGATTTCTTTTGCACCCTCGGAAGCGGTACGCTCCAGAACCAGCGGGTGGAGATCTAAACGGAGAGTCTGATTGGGAATCCCGAAAGGCGTCGGCTCCAAACGGTGGTCCAACACCGTGACCGAAATTCTGAAGCCTTCACTCAATTCAACGGAAATCTCATCCCCGGTCACTCCTCCAAGATCTGCGCTTCCCAAAGCCCGATAGAACTTAAACGGAAACATCTGTTTGAGGCGGTTCCCAGCCTGGTGGCCACCGGCCACCGAGATCGGAACCGTCGAGCCTTCCAAAAGCTCTACGTGGAGTCGAAAGGGCGACGGTTTTTGGTCGAGTCGATCGATGACCTCGGTTATCGCGGCCATGACGCCCGCCCGGTCACGAACGGTCAGACGGCCCTTGGCCGGTTGCACCGTTACGCTGCCTTCATCGCTCAACATCGGCTGAATAGCAGCAGAAATCTCAGCCACCTTGGCGTGTTCCACCCTGAAGACCCGGACGACAACATCATTCTGGTCTGCGTGTGCCGCAGGGACAATCGATGCCAAACAGGCCAGGACCCAAATCGTGACCAACACACGCCCGCAGGCCCCAATCTCTTCTCGACCCCTCATCACAACTCCATCTTTTCGTTGACGACAAAGTAAACCGCCGTCATTTCACTGTCGGACCCGGCAAATTGATAGACCCTGACCTCGGATTCCGGCATTTGAACTTCAAGCCTTGGGGGCGGCGCCAATCCCTCGAGCGGCTCTTCCGAGTCGGCCGTGACCACCGCAGCCGGGGCATCGGCACCCCAGGGCGCAACACGCCACAATAGACTCCCACCCAGGACGATCACACACACGGCGGCAGCCGCCAACCAACTCCTGGACCGTAGTGACAGCCGACTGCGAAGACGTTCCTGACGAATCAGCGCATTGACAGTCTCGGCGCACTCGCACACCGCACGGTCATCAATCTCAGGCAGCGCACCTGCGGCCAACAGGAACGTTGGTTCCAGATCAGCCGCCTCCGCCCTGCATCGACTACAGGTCTGCAGGTGCCCCCGAAAGGCACGCCGGTCATCACCCTCGAGGCGATCCTCCAGATAATCGTCGATACTCCTCATAAACCTTTGGCAGTCCATCTATTTCCTCCGAGAGGCAGGAAGATACTCGGGAAATCTTTTTTCAATTTCCTGCCGCAGAGTCTTCCTGGCTTGAAAAATATGATTGCGAACCGTCGTCGTCGTGCACCCGAGGATCTCGGCAACTTCAGCGGTCTCCATGTCTTCGATCTCCCTCAACACAAAAGCCGCCCTTTGCTGAGGACTCAAAACCGGCAATACCTGGGCGATCACCGAGCTGACATCGCCCTCCTCGGCCACAAGGGAAGTCGGCTCGCTCTCTCCAACCAGGCGAAGCCGATGCTCCATCCCGGCCTGATGAGTCCTGTCGCGGCTTTTTCGGGACCGGATCAGGTCAATGGCGACATTGGTTCCGATGCGGTAAACCCAGGTCGCAAAACTCCATCGCGGATCGTAACGATCCAATTGCTGCCACGCCTTGAGAAAGGCCATCTGAACCACATCCCAGGCTTCGGTGTCGTCATTGAGAATACGGGCAACCGCCCGGTGCAACCCGCCAGAGTGGCGTTTGACCAGAGACGCGAATGCCTGCTCGTCACCGCCCCGGGCATCCAGGGCGAGGCGCCGGTCATCCCTCGGGGGCGTTCCGCCATTGTCAATTATTCCTGTCACGATGGACAGCGTCTCCTTCATCACAATTTCATCTCCGGGAAGTCTACGAAAATCACCCTTCGGACGTTTAGCAAAGGCGGTCTCACACCCCGGAATACCCTTCACGCAAAAAGAGTTTACCTTTATCGGGCCCTGACCGGTCCGAAAAGAAGAAAACGAGGTTGCCATGCACATCACCATTGAATACTGCGTCGTTTGAAACTACCAGCCCAGGGCCGCCGGTCTGGCGGCTGACCTCAAAAGGCGCTTCGGCGCCGATTCAGAGCTGACCAAGGGTGCCGGAGGCGTCTTCGAAGTCCACGTAGACGGAGTGCTGGTGTTCTCCAAAAAAGAAATCGGGAGGTTTCCGGAGCCCGGGGAAGTCGAAACTGCCGTCGCCGGGATGAAGGTCTAGAGACCGGAAGAGCTACATCTCGTCAGAGCGGCCAGTGCCTCGGGATGGCCGGGATCGATATCCAAGGCTCGCTTGAGATGCGCTCGACCCTCTTCACAATTACCCATTTCCACCTGGAAGAAACCAACCATCGCGTGAGGATCTGCCAGGTCAGGGGCCGCCTCCACGGCCTCCTGGGCTTTGGCTAGAGCCTTGTCTCTTTTCTCCCTGTCCCAGAGCATACGAGCGAACTTGAGTAGCCTGCCGGCATCAGCTTCCTTTGAGCTCACATCAGCCGAGGTCGGATGCAAAGCCAGGTCCAGCGCTTCGTCGTCGATCTGATCCAGCGCGTGGCGCAAATGGGCCTCGAGGGCACCCATGTAGTTGATCTTGGCATACGGAAGATAGGCACGCAGTGTACCTCCGGAATCGGCAATCCCTATCGTTGGATAAAGGCGAACCCCAAGGTCTCCATAGAGCCGATCACCCGAGTCGATGACAGTTTCCAGACTGACACCGCTCCCGGCCAGTACCGAGGCAACAGTTTCAGGCGGAAATCGGTCGGAGACCACCCCGACCCAATGAATGTCGTCGTCCTTCATTTCACTTTGAAGTCCGGCCACGGACCGCAACACCTCAAGGCTGTGGTCTTGCTGCGGGTCAAAAAAAAGAAATGCCGTCACTCCCTCGGAATGGACCAGAGACCGTTCGACGTCGTCCAGCCCCGTCAGGGATGGATTGGGGACCGGCGAGCCGATATCAACGTACGCGAATGCCATCCCGGACATAATCAGCATGGGAGCAGCCGCTGAAACCACCCAGTTCACGATGAGGGCGCCGATCCACTCACCGGAGTCTTGGACCTGTCATAACTCAACTCGCCATGGCATGTTTTTGCGCAGCTTCCACCGTTGGGTGTCCGCGTATAGTTGATTTTGAGGATCCATCCTGACTTCCCGTAGGGCACACCATCCCGGACCAGGTGCTCCTGGGGCGCTGCGTGGACTTCGTGGCATGCCCGACACGTCCTGCCGCGGTCCTTTTTGTTGACGTGAACGAAATGGAGATTTTGGTCTCCGTCACGAAATCCCGTCAGAGTTGTCGTCCTCTCGGCGGAGACAACCTCTTCGTTGTGGCACGAGAAACATAGCTCATAGTTTTCCGGATCAAACGGAGCGTAGAACTTCTCCGGGTAGCGGGTAACGAGAAGCCTGAATATCTTCCCACCGTGCGGAGTGTGACAGGCACTGCAATCCTGAGCGGCAATCGGACCATGGACCACAGGATTAGAGGCAAGCAGCTCACCGAAACCGGTAAGTTTGCGCCCCTGTTCGTCGACCAACCCGTCTTCGGAGTGGCAGTCGACACAGAGGTCGTACGCCAAGCCCTTGAGCAGGCTGTCGACGTTCGATGCGTGAGGACTGTGGCAGTTGAGGCATCCATCACCACTTTCCACCGAGTCATGTCTGACCGGCGCTTCGGTTGCCTCTTCCCAAACATCCTCGTGGCAGTCGGCACACAATTTGGGAGACTTCTCAATCAGGAGCATTCGATAGGCCGCGTTGTGAGGGTTGTGGCAGTAGGTGCAATCGTCTTCCACGGCGGCATGGACGGCCCGTGACTGTTTCATCGCCTGCTCAATGGCCTCGTGACACCCGTAGCAAAGTTCCGTGACACTGCCTTCGACCGGACCGGGATCAGCCGGATCGTCCCCGGTGTGGCAGATCCCACACTCTCCCATCTCATACGGGGCATGGCTCCAGGCGATGTCAGCCCCCTCAGGCAACGGCGCCGAGGACTCGGCCGTCATCGGTGTTACTGAGAAAAGCACAACGATCCCAACCACCATCCATGAACCAACGACAAAACGACTTTCGAACGACATCACTTCACCTCCTGGAGACCTCAGTCCAAATAACAACGCGATACCAGACCTGCAGTCTCTTGTGAAGATTATCACGAAATGCAATATGAAATCCAATTTTCTCGATTGAGCAAGTTTCAATATGTCTCTTTTCTCAAAACAACCTGTGTTTTGAAACTGTCGATGAGCCGGTCGGCGACTGGGGTCAATAGTCGACACACGGGCGGTCACGGGGGACCGCCCCTACGGGATCTCCAGCAGAGCTCCACCCCGTATCTACCCTGTGTTCATACTGATAGCTGAGAGCCGAGAGCTGACAGCTCCTATGGTCTCCGTCGATAGACGTTACGTTCCAGCATGCGGGAAAACCCGCTCCATGCCTGGTCGGAATCTCCGTCCTGCTCGATGGCCTCGAACATGCCGGACAATCGCGCGTCCAGATTGTCCACCATGTGCACCAGCATCGCTTCCGGGGTCTTGGGCCGTCTCGGTGACCCGTAGGCGTACTCACCATGATGAGAGAGCAGGATGTGCAAGAGCTGGCGGCGCATCTCTTCCGGGAAGTTCTCCAACTCGCCGATCACCCTGTCGACATAGAGGGTCTCCAGTGCCAGGTGACCGATCAGTCGGCCGTCATCGGTGTATTCAATTGAGTTCTTGGCTTCCAGTTCCCAAATCTTGCCCAAATCATGCAATAGGATTCCAGCCAACACCAGGTCCTGGTGCAGGTGATAGTGCCGGGCCAAGGCCATGCCGGCACCGGCTGCAGACATCGTATGTTCCAGAAGACCTGATCGGAAGGCGTGGTGCATCGTCTTGGCGGCCGGCGCTACCCGAAATCGTGTTTCGACTTCCGGGTCGGAGAAGGTTCTGAATAGTAACTGGCGCAGGTCGGCATCCTCCATGGCGCCGATCAACTCCTGCATCTTCCGCCACAAGAGGTCGGCATCAACGGAAGAAGACCGAACAAAAAGGCTCGGGTCAATATCCTCACCGTCAACCGGCTCGGCCCGCCGAAAAACCACCTGTGTTCGGCCCTGGTATTGTTGGACATGCCCGCCGATACGTACGACCGCTCCAGGCTCGCATACCTTGGCCAATCCGTCAGCCTGCTCCCAGGCCAGGGAACTCACCTCACCGGTACTGTCGCCCAGCGTGACGGCAAGATAATTCCCGCCACCTCTGCGCTTGCGCAATTCTCGCGTGCGAACGACGTACACCTCATCCAGTTCGGTCCCCGGTTTGAGGTTTTTGACCCAGGTTCGCTCAGCCATCAAGCCCCCCATCGCCACCGACTAGACGTTCGCTGTGGACCTCGACCAGGTAGTTCTCCTTGAGCCGGTCAATGAACCCGCTCCTTTGTTCGTAGAAAACCCTTTCGGTCTCGCGGCGCCTGATCTCTCCCTCGACCTCCTCAAAAGGTTGGTAGCCCTCCGGGATTTGCTGCACCAGACGAAGAACCTGAATGCCTCCCGGCGTTACCGCGGGATCAGAGAAATCACCGTCCCCGAGAGGGTTGAGTAATTCAACCAGTTCCGGCCGGAGATCCTGGATCGGGATGGCACCAAGTTCCTGGAGTTCCACTCCCGCCAATGTTGCCTCCGCCTGGAGGTCCGCACCACCCTCGACCCGCTCCAACATCGCCAGCACCCGGCTCGCAACAGCCTCGGTATCGGATCCGTCCGCGGCCACGGGGAAGATCATCTGTTGGAGTTCAACCTTGGCCGGCACGGCGTATGTATCCTTGTCACGTTCGTAGAACATCTTGAGCTCTTCCTGGGTGATCTCGGTCGAGCGGAATTCGCCCTGGGCCGCTCTTTGGACCATGAACGACTTACGATATCGCTCACGGAGCGACTCCTCGGTCATTCCGCTTTCGGCGAGCGCCGCCTCGAACAACTCGTCATCCTGAAGTTCGTTCTCCTCGCGCAACCCGGCAACCGCCTCGTCGATGGCGCCCTCGTCGGGAACGATGTTCTTTTCCACTGCCCGTTCCATCAGGATCATTTCATTGACCAGATTTTCCACCAACTGATCCCGGAAGGCCAGCAACGCTTCACCCTGCGGCGGGTTCGTAGTTTGCGCCAGTTCCTGGTCGAGCCGTTTCTCGAACTCGGAAACAGTTACGATTCTGTCGTTGACCCGAATCAATATGGCCTCAAGTACTTCCCTCTCCGCGCCATACACGACGGCCGCAACGAGCAAGCCCAACAATACGGCGCCCAAACACAAAACTCTCTTCAACATCAGTCCTCCGCGAACCGTCCCCGGTACTCAAACCAGAGGTTTTTTTCGAAAATAACAACGCCGGCCTGTTTGACCGCCTGGTCGACACACCGGCTCAAATGCTCACTACTCCCGGCACTTTCAAGATCCCGCAGCGCCTCTGCCTCGGCGACTTCCTCCGAAACCTGCCCGGAGGCTCGAACCTCGAGGACCTGGAACAGATGATATCCTGCCGGACCCTTCACGGGCACGGAGACCTTGCCGACATCCAGGGAAAATATCTCCGACTCGATGCCCTCGGGCTGCGTCCCACGGACAACCCAACCGATCGCACCACCACTCTCGGCATTGGGCGCCTTGCTGAATTCCCTGGACAGATCAGTGAATTCTTCGCCCTGATCGAAGCGGGCCCGAACTTCCTGAGCCTCGGCGAGGTCCCGCAGCAACAACTGCCGAATCAAGACCTGCTCCGGAACGACCTCCGCCATGCGAACGGCCACAGCTTTTGCAATCTCATCGGGCGTGATGGTGGGAGGGGGGCCGCAAATCTCCTCGACGAAACGACGCAATACAACCGACCGCTCAACCGCGTCGGTTGACGCCCCCTGAGGCTCACTCTTCAAGACCATGGCCACGGCCTCATACTCCAGGAACTGATCCAAGAGCCTGGAAGCAGCTCTGGAATCCACCTCGGCCCACTGGCTCCCGGTAACGCTTTCGAGATAGTCCTGAACGCGTTCGACATCCACCTCGACACCGTCCACCCGGGCAACCACCGTCTCATCAACGCCACATCCTGCAGCAAATAGAGCGGCCGCCATCAGGATTACACCAGCTCGAAGTCGACACATGGGCGAAGACTATCATGATAGGAGCCTGGAGGGCATAGACCGGCAGGGTTGTCGAAAATGATGGTGTCACAGAGGCCTCTGCTCTCCAGTCTCCTTATGAAAAACAGTAAAGAAAATACCGGATTCGCTGGTTTTGAATGGTTTAGAGTACAGTGGCTCCGTGGTACAGCAACCCGATCTCAGAAATTTTCGATGGGACATCCTGCTTCCATCGGCCGCGGTGGTCGTCGCCGCCTTGCTGATCGGATTGGCCGGCCTGGCCGGCTACGCTTTCAAACAACGAGAGGCCTTCGCCTTGGACGGCCGCGTTCTCGGCCTGGCCCACAGGATCGAGAGCCGGCTGAGGGAGACTGATCAGGGGGCCGAACAGGCGTTGTCGGAAATCCTGACACACGAGCTCCAGCACCCCATCCTGGGCCTCCATCTCAAGGATAGGGAGGGCCGATCACTGGCCAAAGTCGGAGCGACCGACCCGACACACTCGCCTCGATCGATCGATCTCTTTGTCGCGCCGATGGGAGGCCCCAGAGGCCGGCCATGGAGCACTGATTCCCAAAGATCACCGGGCCAACCCCGAAGTCATAGGGGACGGCGCACTCTCGAGGTGTTCTTGAGTCCCGGCGCGGCTGCTCCCCCCCTCCCCATCCGGCTCCTGCTGCCGTCCTCCAGCGCCGTCGGGCTCGGTCTTGTCGCCTTGGCCGTTCTCGGAGGGCGTCTACTGATCCGCCAGCGCTACGAGGCGGAAGTCGAAGCCGACCAAAGACGATTGGAAGCCCTTGGCAGGGCCGGGGCCGGACTGGCACACCAGTTACGGAATCCTCTGGCAACAATCAAGGGTTCGGCACAATTACTTGGGGAACGCATCAAAGAAAATGAGCCCCGCCTCCGGGCGCAGGCGATCGTGACACAGGCCGACCGAATGGACCGAATGCTCAGTACCTTGCTGGATTTCGCGCGCCCCCAAGAAGCTGAGGCCTCAACCGTCAACCTGGCTGGAAGTCTCTCGGCACTGGCAAAAAACACAACCAAGATCCGCCTCGACATTCCCGAATCCATAGAGGCCCGCGTTGACCCCGACCACCTCGACCACATCGTAGAGAACCTCCTCTCGAACGCCCTTGCGCACTCTCCCGAGGACTCGTCCGTTGAGATTTCAGGGCACACCGTCGGTGACACCGTGAAAATCCAGATTTCCGACAGAGGTCCGGGGCCCGGCGACTCTCCGGAAGAACTCTTTCAACCGTATGTCTCCCATCGCCCGGACGGTGCGGGTCTCGGTCTGACGATTGCACGAACACTTGCCGAAGCCAACGGCGGCACCCTGACCCTGGACCACCGGAAAGGCGGGGGAACGAATGCCGTCTTGATCCTTCCCGCGGGAGACGACGAACCATGACACCGACGATTCTCGTCGTCGATGACGACGACGCCTTCCGATCCCTGGTGATCGATATTCTCTCCGAAGGGGACTACAACCTCCTGGAGGCATGCAGTGGCGAGGCCGCACTGGAAGTTCTCAGCGCCCAGGACGTCGACCTGGTGCTGACTGACCAGCAGATGCCGGGCATGGGCGGATTGGAATTGGCACGCAGAGTATTGGCGGCTGCCGACCCCCCATCGGTCATCCTGATGACGGCATTTGGAACAATTCCGAACGCCATGGAGGCCGTCCGATTGGGCGCAACCGATTATTTGACCAAACCATTGGAAAGCCCGGCAGCCCTCCGAACACTGGTCTCGAGAACATTGGGAGAACACGAAAGTTCAACCGAAACTGGTGAATTTCTGACCCGTGACCCCTCGACTCTCAAGATGTTGACCATCGCCGACCGAGCCGCAGCGACGGATGCCACGGTGCTGATCACCGGAGAGTCCGGAACAGGCAAAGAGGTGCTGGCCCACCGAATTCACAGCCGCTCGAATCGGAGTTCCGGGCCGTTCGTCGCCGTTAACTGTGCGTCGATTCCGGAAACCCTGGCAGAAAGTGAGTTCTTCGGTCATGAAAAGGGCGCCTTCACCGGCGCCGACGCCCAGCGTGCCGGACGATTCGAACAGGCCAACGGTGGAACCCTTTTTCTCGATGAAATCGGCGAGCTTCCGGAGAGTATGCAGGCAAAGCTCCTGCGGGTTCTTGAGGACCACACCGTCGAGAGGGTCGGAGGGCACCGGCCGATCACCGTCGACTTTCGTCTCCTGGCTGCCACCAACCGCACCCTGGAGGACGAGGTCGAGGCCGGAAGGTTTCGCAGAGATCTTCTTTATCGCCTCGACGTCATCCGCCTGGAAATCAGCCCTTTGAGCGAACGGCCCTCGGATATCGAACTCTTGGCCGAATCCCTGATCAAAAGTGTTGCCGACCGTTTGGGGGTCCCGGAAAGAACACTGAACCCAGAGGCGCTCGATACTCTCTCAACCCACTCATGGCCGGGTAACGTACGGGAACTGAGGAACGTCATCGAACGCGGTCTGATCCTCGCCCAGGGGAAATTTATCGGCCCTGAACACCTCCCTTCATTCAGTCCGGTCACCGAAACCACCCCGGACCTCTCCTCGCCTCTTTCCCTGGCCGACCGCGAACGCCAGGCCATCCTCGAGGCCCTCGAACAGGCCAAAGGCCACCGCGAGGAGGCGGCACAGCTTCTGGGCATCTCGGTCCGAACCCTCTACAACCGGCTGAAGGAGTACAACATCCGGTAGGGACATCGCGCATTGCCCGGAGGGCAATCACGGCGGAGCCGTGGAGGTCGCGAAGCGCCCAGCGTGGGCACTGCCCCGCAACGAGCGCCCCCTCGTTTCGCTCTTTTTGCAAGCGCCTGAGCTATCAGCTGTCAGTTGGAAAGTGCTGAGAGCTGGGAGCTGAGAGTTCCCGCCAATCTGCACGCCCTGCACTGTCCCTGCAAGATCTGCAGGTCAGCGGTGCAAACCACCCTTGGGCAGCGACCATGTCGAAATCTCGAAAATGCTTGACGAGGCAGCTCTTTCGATCGATTTCAAGAAGTTGGCACACCCATTGCAATCTCCTCGGTCGACGCGGCAAAGACCGCAAAAAACAAGGAGGCCCCCAATGACCAAGAATTCTCGAACCACCATCATCCTCACCAGCGCCGTACTGCTGATCGCACTCGTCGTTTCACTCCCTGCCGAAGCACAACGCCGAGGCGGCGGCCGTTCCGGCGGAACGCAAAACTGCTCCGGCATCGTCGCGGACTACACCGACCAACTGGAACTCACCCCCTTGAGCCAGAGCGACATCGACGGGCTCAACCTGATGCGCGAAGAAGAGAAACTCGCCCGTGACGTCTACCTGACCCTTGGGGAGCACTGGTCACTGCCGATCTTCTCCAACATCGCCCGTGCGGAACAGCAGCACATGAACCGGGTCCTGTCCATCATGGACCTCTACGACATCACCGACCCGATCGTCGATGACACCGTCGGCGTCTTCGCCGACCCGCACTTCGCCGACCTCTACACCACGCTGGTCGACCTGGGATCCCAGTCACTGATCGACGGTCTGATCGTCGGCGCGACGATTGAGGACCTTGACATTTACGACCTCTACGAACTGATCAACATCGGCACCAACGATCACCTGCTCTTCGCCTGGCAGAACCTCGCCAAGGGCTCCAGAAACCACCTGCGTGCATTCATCAGTGCGTTGGAAGCCCAAGAGGGTATCTACCAGCCTCAGTACATCGACCAGGATGCCTATGACGCAATCCTCGCCTCCGAGTGGGAACGCGGAATCATCTACGACGCCAATGGCGATGTTCTTGCCCAATGCGGAGGAACGAGAGGCGGACGCGGCGGCCGGGGCAATGGCCGGGGCAATGGCCGGGGCAACGGTCAGGGCGGCGGCAATCAGGGTGGCAATGGCAACGGTGGTAATCAGGGCGGCCCGGGTTCGGGTGACTGCGACGGCAGCGGCAATCCCTAAAACACCTTCTCACCAATAACTACCGGCCGGCTGCACATGCAGCCGGCCTTTGTATATTTCCATGAAAAAGAACTTGGTTTTTCTAAGTTGTCGGGTCATCGTGGGTTCATTAAATCGCGAGACGCTCATTTTCATGAGGGCTCACATATTAATTTTCTCGACGAAGGGGGAGATATGAGACGTGGCCAGAAGTTTTCCGTGGTAACAGTCGTTATGGTTCTGACCCTGATTATTGCCGGCGCCGCAATGGCCGAGCCGCCGTTCCGCGCGGGACAGGTGGTCGTATCGGGCAGTCCCGCCGATCTCGGCGATGACGTCACGGTAATCAAATACCTGCCCAACGCCAATCTGACGGTCGTTGCCGTCGAAAAGGGCAGAGAATTCGGCCAGATGCAGCGCTTCATCGACCATGGTCACCGTGCCGGCCTCAACTACATCGCTCAGGCCTTCTCGGTAAATGATCCCCTCTATTCGCCCTACCAGTGGCACCTCTCACACATCCAGTCGGATGCCGCATGGAGCATCACAACCGGTAACGGCGCGGTGGTCGCCGTCGTCGACACGGGCCTCGTGCCCGGAGGCGAAGACGGCATCAACTGCGTCGTCGCCGGCTATGACGTCGTCAACGGCGACAACGATCCCTACGACGGTGACGGACATGGCACTCATGTCTCGGGCACGGTCGCCCAGGCGACTAACAACGGCGTGGGCTGCGCGGGCATGGCCTATAGCGCCTGCATCATGCCGGTCAAGGTACTCGGTGACGACGGTTCCGGTTCTTTCGCCGACATCGCCGAGGGCATCTACTGGGCCGTTAACAACGGCGCCAACGTCATCAATATGAGCCTGGGCATCAATGCCCGCTACGCGGTGACCAACGACCCGATCGTTGACCCGGCCCTGGACTACGCCTACGCCAATCGCGTCACCGTCGTCGTCGCCTCGGGCAATGACGGCAACCGCAAGAATGTCAGCTATCCCGCGATCTACCCGACCTGCATCGCCGTCGGAGCCACCGGCTACGACAACACGGTGGTGCGCTATTCCAATAAGGGCACCGGCCTCGACGTCGTGGCGCCAGGCGGCGACACTTCGGTCGACCTCAACGATGACGGCTACGGCGACGGTGTGCTCCAGGAGACCTCTCTCGACGGCGCCTGGGGTTACTACTTCTTCCAGGGCACCTCGATGGCCTCACCCCACGTCGCCGCAGTCGCTGCGATGC
>JAUXDC010000012.1 GCA_030618605.1 Holophagae bacterium
CCTCGGGAAGGACCCCCAAAACGCCTTCGCCAAAAATCAACCCTTCGCGTTCTGTCTGCCTCTGAAGGATTCCGAAAATCAGGTCTTGCCGCCGCATGCCGGCGGGACTCTCCACCCCAACGGCCCTCGCGGCGCTCGACAGCTCATTGATACTCATATCCTTGAGCTGTTTCAAGTCAACCCGACCCTCTTGGGCTGCGTCCGCAGCCTGCTGCTCGTATTTCTCGATCTCGTCATCGAGATCGAGAGGAATTACGAGGGTCTCATCTTGTGCGTTCTTCTTTTTCCGTGCCATGGTCCGTCTCCTGTTGTCGGTCTTTCCAAAGACCCGCCATACTTTCGATTGCATTCAGGACTTCCCGTCGGCCTTCGCCCGAGGTGACACTGGTCACCAGGGGACGAACCGGGAGTTCCAGTTGTTTCTGAATTGAGTCCTGCATTTGTCGCCGTTTGCTGCGTCCGACCTTGTCGCCCTTGGTCAGGATGACCAGGCGATTGAGACCCGATGCAGTCAAAAATGACTGAAGCTCCAAATCCAACACACTGGGCCCGTGCCGAACGTCGATCAAGGCGACGACACCGGCCAGGCGCTCCTCTTTGCTGAGGTAGGCCCCCAGTTCCCGTCCCCACTGGTCCCTCAGGTGTCGCGCTACCTTGGCGTATCCGTATCCCGGAAGATCAACCATGTAGAAGTTACGGTTGACCAGAAAGAAATTCAGTGTCCGCGTCTTTCCTGGCGCCTTGGCTACCTTGGCCATATTCTGTCTGAACAGCCAGTTCAACAGGCTGGACTTCCCGACATTGGAACGACCGGCAATGGCGATGTGTGGGAACCACTCCTTCGGGCGTGTCGACGCCTTGAGGAAAGAGCCCTTGAAGGTGACCGATTGAATTTCCATTCAGTGGGCCACCGGTGATGATCCCAATCCGTCATTTTCGGCGCCGGCGTTCGGCACGCTGCACTCTTCAAATCCTCCTACGAGAACTTGTTTGAGCACCTGATCCATGTGACTGACCAGGTGGAAGTTCATTTCCTCTCGGATATCGTCCGGGATTTCTTCCAGGTCTTTTTCGTTTTCCTCGGGGAGGACAATCTCAAAGATGCCGGCCCTGTAGGCTGCCAAGATCTTTTCCTTGAGCCCCCCAACCGGAAGAACCTGACCCCGAAGAGTGATCTCACCGGACATTGCCACATCGACTCGAACGGGCGTCCGAGTCAGAGCCGAGACCAGGGCGGCACACAGAGTAATGCCGGCCGAGGGTCCGTCCTTCGGAATTGCTCCCTCGGGAACGTGGAGGTGAATATCGGTTTTCTCGAATACCTCAGGATCGATCTGAAGCTCTTCAGCCCGAGACCGGACGTAGGACAGCGCGGCGCGCGCACTTTCCTGCATGACCTCTCCCAGTTGACCGGTCAGGGTTAACTGCCCCTTGCCTCGCATCAGGAGAACTTCGGTCATCAGCAACTCACCGCCGACCTGGGTCCAGGCCAGACCGGACGCCGCTCCGATTTCAGGCTTCTCTTCACGCTTGAGGGTACGATACCGTGGCTTGCCCAGGAGTTCCACGATCAGGTCCGTATTGACTGTCACGACGTTTGATTTGGGCCGCTTTTCACGGAGGATCCTGCGGGCCAGTTTACGACACACGGAGGCGATCTCTCGCTCGAGATTCCTGACTCCAGCCTCGCGCGTAAAACGCTCGATTAACAACAACAGGCTTGTGTCATCGAAGGAGACCTTCCACCTGCCCAATCCGTGCTTCTCAACTTGTCGGGGCACCAGAAATTGACGGGCAATCGCCAATTTTTCGTGGGAGGTGTAGCCGGACAGCTTGATGACCTCCATACGGTCCTGAAGTGCCGGTGGAACTGTGTGCATGACGTTGGCGGTGCAGACAAAAAGTACTTTCGATAGATCGTATTCCACATCGAGATAATGATCCTGGAACGTGTGGTTCTGCTCCGGGTCGAGCACCTCCAGCAAAGCGCCGGCTGGGTCACCTCTGAAATCGGCAGCCATCTTGTCGACCTCGTCCAACAGAAGTACCGGGTTGACGGTCCCGGCCTTCCGCATCATTTGGATGATCTGTCCAGGGAATGCACCGATGTAAGTTCGCCGGTGACCGCGAACCTCGGCCTCGTCCCTGACGCCGCCCAGGGAGAGTCGGACGAACTCGCGCCCGGTAGCCCGCGCAATCGATCGCGCCAGTGACGTCTTTCCCACTCCAGGCGGCCCGACGAAACACAAGATCGTACCGCCGGTCTTTCGAACCAGCTGTCGAACAGCCAGGAACTCGAGAATCCTGTCCTTGACCTTGTCCAGGCCGTAATGGTCTTCATTGAGCACTTTTTCGGCTCGAACGATGTTGCGGATCTCACGGGAGGCCTTGTCCCACGGAACAGCCAAGAGCCAGTCGACATAGTTTCGGCACACACCGGCCTCCGCCGAGACCGGAGGCATACCCTCAAGTCGGCGAATCTCGATCAGTGCCTTCTCCTTGGCCTCGCCGGTCATCGACGACTCGTCGACCGTCTTTTTCAGCTGGGCCAACTCTTCGGTATTGTCGTTCCGGCCCAATTCCTCGTTGATCGCCTTGATCTTCTCCGAGAGGTAGTATTCGCGCTGGGCCTTCTCCATCTGTTTTTTGACCCTGGAAGAAATTTGGCGGTCAATCTGAAGCTTGTCGATTTCCATATCAAGCAGATCATTGATCCGCTGGAGGCGCTCCATCGGCTCCATCATTTCCAGTAATTTCTGTTTCTCGGCGGTCGGTTGGGATAAATGTGCCGACAGGATGTCGGCAAACTGATCGACCTCTTGGTCTTGAAGAGAGGCCACCACGCCCTCTACCGAAAGGTGGTGGGAAAGCTTGGCATACTCCTTGAAAACCTCGGTCAAGTCGGCCATGTACTTCTCAATTGCCGGCGTTGCAGCTACGTCAACCATCCGCGTGCGAACCGTGGCTTCCAGGATTCCCTCATCAGAAGAAAGATCAACAATCTCAGCACGGGCCAAACCCTCGACCATCACCTTGATATTGCCCGATGCCAACTGCAGATGTTGAACCACCCTGGCGGTAACTCCCAGCGTGAAAACATCGTCCGGTCCCGGATTGTCCACCTTGGGATCCTTCTGAGTCACCAGGAAAATCATGGAGTCTTCCCGCTGCAAGGCATTTTCCAGAGCAATGACCGACGGCTTTCGTCCAACGACGAAAGGCGCCATCATGTGGGGAAAAACCACCATGTCCCTCAGGGGGACGACAGGAAGGGTTAGAAACTCGTCCAAACTCATCAATTACTCTCTCGTTCTTGGGTTTTTCCGGCGATCCCGGGATTCGGGTCGTTTGGGCCTAACCGCGAACACGGTCAGGCGGTGACGATAACGACTAACTCACTTTCTTACGAACTCCCGTCAAGGGCTGGATACGATGTTCTACGACATCTCGGGAAATGACAAGCTCATCAGTCTCCGGCATGGATGGCACCTGGTACATGATGTCCAGCATCAATTCCTCGAGAATGATCCTCAAACCCCGGGCGCCGACTTTTCGGTCCAGCGCTTCCGTCGCCACTGAGGCCAGCGCGTCGTCAGTAAACGACAGATCAACATTTTCAAAGGACAGCATCGTTTCATACTGCCGCACAAGGTTGTTCTTGGGCTCAGTCAGAATCCGAACCAGGCTTTCGTGATCCAACTCATGCAAGGTGGATACCACCGGAATTCTACCAACGAACTCGGGGATCATCCCGTACTTGATCAGGTCCTCAGGGTGGACCTTTTCCAGAAGTTCCGACGAACGGTGCTCGTTGCCACCGAGATCGACCCCAAAACCCATTCGTTTCTGGTTGAGCCGACCGGCGACGATGTCTTCGAGGCCGACAAAAGCACCACCACAGATAAATAGAATATTAGTGGTGTCGATTTGAATGAATTCCTGGTGTGGGTGCTTTCGACCGCCCTGGGGCGGCACGTTGGCCACGGTGCCCTCGAGAATCTTCAGCAGGGCCTGCTGCACACCCTCGCCCGACACATCCCGGGTGATTGATGGGTTATCCGCCTTGCGAGCCACCTTGTCGATCTCGTCGACGTAGACAATGCCCCGTTCTGCGGCCTCTCTATCACCGTCCGCCGCCTGCATCAGCCGGAGAAGAATGTTCTCGACATCCTCACCAACATAGCCGGCTTCGGTCAGGGTCGTCGCATCGACGATGGTGAACGGGACCTCAAGTTGCCGTGCCAGGGTCTGGGCCAATAGGGTCTTCCCGGTGCCGGTCGGACCAATGAGAAGGATGTTGGATTTCGCCAACTCGACGCTGTTCCGGGTCTTGGCCTGCGTGTACTCGATCCTTTTGTAGTGGTTGTAGACGGCGACCGAGAGTTTCTTCTTCGCACTTTCTTGCCCGATGACGAAATCGTCCAGATGTTTCTTGATGATCTGAGGCTTGGGAAGCTCTTGATGGTGGACCTTGGCCTCGTGGACCCGGTCCTCAGCGATGATATCGAGGCAGACCTCCACACACTCGTTGCAGATGTACACAGTCGGTCCAGCAATCAGCTTTTTGACTTCGTGCTGGCTCTTGCCGCAGAAACTGCATCGCAGGACATCTCCTTCACGCTGGGACATGGGATCCTCCGTGGTTCATTCTATACCACATTATCGCCACATCATTCCCTGGAGGTGATGATCTCATCGATGACGCCGTACTCCACCGCCGCATCCGCTTCCAAGAAGAAGTCCCTCTCCGTGTCTTCGTGGATCTTCTCGACCGCCTGGCCTGTGTGTTCGGCCAAAATTACATTCAACCTGGTGCGTAAACGCATCAGGTCCTTGGCGTGGATATCAATGTCGGTCGCCTGCCCCTGAAGGCCGGACATCAGGGGTTGATGGAGGAGGACTCGGCAGTGGGGAAGTGCGAAACGTTTCCCCTTGGACCCGCCCGCCAAGAGAATCGCCCCCATCGATGCTGCTTGACCCAAGCCGATCGTCACCACCTGAGGTTTGACGTACTGCATGGTGTCATAAATCGCCAACCCGGCGGTGATTGAACCTCCCGGGGAATTGATGTAGATGTTGATGTCTTTTTCAGGGTTCTCTGCTTCCAAAAAGAGCAGTTGGGCGATCACCAGTGATGCGACCTGATCGTCGACTGCCGATCCCAAAAAGATGACGTTGTCCTTGAGGAGCCGCGAAAAAATATCGTATGACCGCTCTCCACGGCTGGTCTGCTCGACTACGTAGGGGATTGTGAAACTCATCAGTCCTCCTCAGCGCCGGCGCGCTTCAGCAACTCGCTGACAATCGACGCCATCAGGGAGGCATGACGCAGGCTGTCCAGTCGATCTTCTTTGATCAGGTTGGCCTTGTGTTCGGCTGGGGGAATTCCCTTTTGCTGTGCCTCGCCCGCAATGTAGGCGTCGACATCGTTCTCGGGAACTTCCATCTGCCACTCATCCCCGAGTTGCTCCAAGACCAGCGTATCCAAAACCCGGAGGCGCGCCTCGGGTTCGAAGCGCGCCCGAAGAGCCTGGTAGTCCATTTGATCGTCCGGCGCTTGTCCTTGCATGGCCAGGTGATAGACAAACCGTTGGATATCGCCGGACACGGCGTCTTTAACCAGGGTCGGCGGCAGGTTCTCGAGATCCACGCCCTCCTCGAGATGATCCAGAATGTGGCGCCGCCACCGGTCTCTCCGCTCGGATGCCTTCCGGCCCCCGAGAACCTCAATAATTCTCTCTTTCAGCTGATCCAGGTCGTCAAATCCCAACCCCTGGGCCAGACCATCGTCGATCTCAGGGAGGCTTTTATTCTTGATGGCCCTGACCGTGATCGTGTAGGTTGCTGATCGGACGGGCTCCTCGGCCGTATCCCCTTCGCCTTGATCCTCATTCAGTGTTCTGGTCGTCACCCGTTGGTCACCGATTCGGGCGCCTTGGAGCGCCTCGCTGATTTCAGGAGGCATTCCGTCAGCCCCTACGATGATGCGGGCGTTCTCTTCGGTCGTCGGCTCTTCATCCGAACCCTCGACCTCTGCCGTCAAATCGGCCTCGACCATCACGCCATCAACCACCTGAGCATCCTCGGCCCCAGGCTCCCAAGAGGCGTTTTCTTCGGCCACCCCTTCCAACTCGGATTGGATCTCAGCTTCCGTGACCTCAATCGAGTGATCAGGTAATTCGATGCCATCCAGGCCAGGGAGATCGAAACTGGGTCTGACCTCCAACCGGGCCTTGAAGGAGAAGCCACCATCATCACCGAACCCCATCTCATCGAAACTCGGTTGAATCAGTGGCTGGAATTCATTCTCCTCATCGAGGATCTGCCGCCACAACAAGCCGGCGAGGTGTTCAGTGAGTTCTTCGCGAATCTCCTCGCCATACCTGGCTCGAACCGTCGACAAGGGGGCCTTGCCCGGGCGGAACCCCGGCACATGGGCCTGGGATCTCAATTTTCGGGCGATGACATCACGCTCTTGATCGACGGCGGCCTTGTCCAGGTCTGCCGTGATTTCAACTGTGTGGTCGGGGTGTTTGGTGATTTGATGCGGCATGTGTTCTCCGAGATGGTGCGAAAGGGGGGACTCGAACCCCCACGGGGGTACCCCACGAGATCCTAAGTCTCGCGCGTCTACCAGTTCCGCCACTTTCGCAACGATGGGGATCATGGTGAGCCGTGGAGGAATCGAACCTCCAACCTAGTGATTAAGAGTCACTTGCTCTGCCAATTGAGCTAACGGCCCACAACCGGCGACACTGTACAGGAGAACACAGTGACTGGCAAGGATTCTGAAGGGCTGGGACCTCTGTCCCACTGGGTTCGAGGTCAACCTCCGGGCCACAGCCCTTCAGAATCCTTCAGGCCCGACGCCACCCCTACCTATGAACCAAATGCTTGATCTCCGACTGTCCGAGATCACTTTCGGCGGTGACGACGACCGCAGAGGTCCCGCCGTTAAACTCCGGAAGGGTCGATTGAGCCAGAAACACCCCATTGGCGTCGGTTTCCCCCTCCGCCAGTTGGAGCCGTCGGGGTTCGGCAGTCGACTTGAACAGAACGGTGACCTTGACTCCCGCTTGTGGTGCGTTTTCCTGGGAGTCCACGGCGACGATCCGGATCTCGGTCTCAGACCCGTAGACAAAGTCCCTCTCCCCTGACGAGCTCAAGATCAGGTGCGCCTTCCCACGTTGGGCCTTGAGGTAGTCCAGGATGACCTCGTCCAACGAAGGTTCTTGAGCAGGGGGTTGCGGGGCGTTGTCGGCCACCGGTCTCTCTCGCGAGGCTTCCCCGGTCAGTTGGTTGAGCCTCCCCCTGCGGATGGCCTCTACCAGGGTTCGATGTTGGCGATCCATCAGGCCGGCAACCTCTTTATCATGGGCATCCTGGAGGACCAGATCGTCATATGCCGTTCTCTTCGAGTAGAGAATCTCACCCCTGGCATAGACCAAAGACTCAATATTCGGGTTCGCTCGTCCCTTGTCCTCCGTCTGGACATGGTACGTCGTTCCTTCGAAATTAATGTCGGTGTTGTAACCGGTCAGAACCACCACAGAACTCCAGTCAATCCAGCGCCAAGGCTACACTTGACCGCCACGTCGGTCAATTGGCATGCATATAATGGGGTGATGACCCCACTCAACGTCCTTTTCGTCTGCTACGCCAATACCTGCCGTTCCCCTATGGCGGAATCGATCCTCAATACTATCGGCGGAACAACGGTCAACGCCGTCTCTGCAGGAATCCACCCCACGGGGCGGGTGGCCGACCTTTCCCTACAAACCCTGCGCTCACACGGCTATCCAGTGACGGCTTTGTCGTCCAAAGGCCTTGATGCCATTGATCTCGACTCGATCGATGTCGTGATCAGCTTGATGGGCCCACCCGGCCTGGCCGCCCTGCCGTGCCGAATAACTGCCGAGAGAATCGCTTGGTCGATCCGCGACCCCTACGGCGAGGATGAAGACGCCTACAGTTCGACCGTCACGACCATGGAGCGGAGGATCCGTACGTTTTGCCAAGACTATGGGTTGGCCGCCGGCAAGGCCTAGGCCATCAGATAGGCTTGAGAACTTCAAGGGAATCCCGGGCCTCTGGCCTACAGGCACCTCGTGCTAGCCGAAACTCTCGATCGCCTCGGCCTCGTTGTCAAAGACATCGAAGACTGTAATCAACTGCGTGACCTGCAGGATGTCGTTGATCTTCTTGGAAAGGTTGACCAACTTCAACTCTGCCCCACGGTTCTTGGCCGAGGTATAGGACGCCACCATTTCTCCGATTCCGGAAGAGTCGATGGTCGTAATGCTGCCAAGATCCAGCAGGAGCTTGGTGTGACCGGACTCCAGGCTTTCGTTGATCAACTCACGCAACATCACATCACCTGCCCCGATAGTGATCTTGCCGGAAAGAGAAATAATACGCACATCGCCGGCGTCACGAATCTGTTGTTTCATCGTCTTTACTCCTTGATTGGTCTCTGTGTCAGTTTGCGGCTCATGCATACCATGGTACCTCCACCCGCCCCGTGGCGAAAGAGAACCTCGTCCATGAACCGCCTCATATAAAAGATTCCTCGCCCACATGGTTTGAGGAGGTTTTCCGCGTCTCTGGGGTCCGGAATCACTGCCGGGTCGAACCCCTCACCCTGATCAACAACCGTAATGGATACACGACCCGCCTCAATGTGGTAATCCACCCTGACAGACTCTTCAGGCCGCCCATAGTGTCCGTGACGTATGGCGTTGGCGATCGCCTCTCGAACTGCCGTCAGGATCCAGTACTCTTCGTCACCCCCCAACCCAACCTCAACAAAGAGATCAGCCAGGGCCCGTTCGGCGATTTCGATGCTCTCGAAACGACTCTCGAGGCTCAGGGTCGCCCACATGAGCTACCCCCCGCTTCCCCACTAAGTTTTTCAGGAGTTCGCACCATCGACGGGCTCAACCATCTGCAACACCCATCGGTGAAAAGCCTCTTCTGCCTTCTCGACAGGAATCGCCAGAATTTCCGGGAGTTCGTAGGAATGGAAGGCCCGTATGGCCTCGGAGACTCCGTCAAAGTTCCGCTTCGGCGTTTTAACCAGCAAGAGATATTCAGTGTCTTCACAGACCTTGCCCTTCCACCGGTAAATCGAGCGGAGACACGGAATGATGTTGACACACGTGGCCAAACGCCGGTCAATCAACTCCTCTGAGATTTCAACCGCTTGCTGCTCAGTACCAACAGACGTCAGGATGATCGTCAGCGCTTCCAAATCACTCATAACGGAACGCTATCGTGGAACCCGCCGGGCGTCAAGGCATGGGGTTTCCGCCCTGGCGCCTAATACCTCCTCAAGAGTCCGACCAGAATCCCCTGGATCACAACACTCGAAGCAGGTATCACGATCGGCGCGAGGT
Organism: Holophagae bacterium; assembly: GCA_030618605.1. GTDB lineage: Bacteria > Acidobacteriota > Thermoanaerobaculia > Thermoanaerobaculales > Sulfomarinibacteraceae > DAOWGJ01. The sequence goes on from JAUXDC010000012.1 coordinate 9,396, forward strand.
TTGGATTGGCCCCCTGAAGTCGGATCTTGCCATCCGCCTCCGGAAAGAAACGCTTCAATGTCGCTTCACCATCGACCAGTGCCACCACCGTGTCTCCCGGCCTGGCCTCGGGCATGCGCTTGACAACGATGTGGTCCCCATCGTGGATACCGTCATCAATCATCGAAAGGCCCCGGACTTGAAGTACGAAGTGCTCCCCCTGTCCCACCATGTCCGGCGGAACAGTGGTCTCCTCGGTCTCTCCAAAGTTTTCGATAGGAGACCCGGCGGCGACAGTGCCGACCAACGGCACCGTGGTCAAAGACTGCGCCGCCCGTTCTTCGACAACCGTCAGGCCACGTTTCTGGTGTTTATCTCGATCCAGAAACCCTTTTATTACCAATAAATTAACGTGCTTCTGGGCCGAGGCAGTGCTGGAAAATCCGAAGTGAGTGGAAATCTCTTGAAGCGTCGGTGCCACTCCATGAGCGCCAATACGCTCCTCTATGAACTCCAGAACATCACGCTGCCGAGCGGTGAGAAACGTCATTTCGGAAACCCCCTATGATGAGGATAGGCGGAAATGAGGTATAAATCAAGGGGGAAGGCGGAGCGGAATTCAAGCGTCGTCGTAGGCGTAATTACTGGGGGTGTGGCTGAGGTATTCCCGACAACTCAAAGGCCCCCCCGTGCCACTTCCCCCACCAATTCCGGATTTGAGGGCTTGTCTGGGAGCCAAATGAGTGCGTTAGTGACCGATTCTTGGCTGCCCTATCAAAAGATGTCCGGAGCGTCCGAACCAGCCCCACCTGGCAGGTAATGAGCGAGTCTATTTTCCCAATGAGACTCGTGGCCTTTTGGCTTTCGAGCGCCTCGTCCTCAACAGGGTGCCAAAAGCCAAAAGGCCACACATTGCAAATGGTCGGGGCGAGAGGACTTGAACCTCCGGCCTCACGGTCCCGAACCGTGCGCTCTACCAGACTGAGCTACGCCCCGCCAGGGCGCACAGTCTAGACCAGGGCGAGTCAAAACGCAATTGCGCCTATTCTTCCCCGCTTGACACTCTCGCTTAGTGCCGGTTAGGGTTCTCAACGCGAGGCAACAATGGAGAATCACCAGCAACAAAACACGCGCGCTCAATGGGGTAGCCGATTGGGGTTTATCCTGGCTGCTGCGGGGAGTGCCGTCGGACTCGGGAACCTGTGGAAGTTTCCCTACATCACCTTCGAAAATGGTGGGGGCGCCTTTGTTCTGGTCTATCTGGGAGCTATCGTCTTGGTCGGAGCGCCCATCATGATCGCCGAGGTGCTCCTTGGTCGAAAGACCCAACGGGGTCCCGTCGGGGCCTTTCGCCTGCTGGGGCGCGACCGGCCCGGTGGCGTTGCCTGGACTGGAGTTGGCATTCTCGGGGTTGTGACCGGTTTTGTCATTCTTTCCTACTACAGCGTTGTTGCCGGTTGGACTCTGCGCTATATCGTTCTGGCGCTCTCGGGAAAACTGGCCCCTCTGGCCCACGATCCTGCCGCCCTCCAGACCTTTTTCGGCACCTTCCTCTCGAACCCATGGCAACAGACCTTCTTCCACCTCGTTTTCATGGGAGCAACCGTCGGGGTTGTTTTTTTTGGCGTCGGCAGGGGAATTGAACGCGCTGCCAGAATCCTGATGCCGGTCTTGTTCCTGATTCTTCTTGCCCTGGTTTTCTATGTCGTGTGGACCCCAGGCTTCAATCAGGCGCTGACTTTTATTTTCCGGCCGAATTTCTCTGAGTTGACCCGCGGGGGAGTCTTGGAAGCACTGGGACACAGTTTTTTCACTCTCAGTCTGGGCATGGGCGCAATGCTGACGTATGGCAGTTACATGAGGAAGAAGACCTCGATTCCACGTGCAGCCATTACGGTTTGTGTCCTGGATACCTTGATCGCGGTGATGGCTTGCATCATCATGTTCTCGATTATTTTCAGCTTTGATTTTGAAATCACCAAATCCTCGACGATTCTGTTTACGACCCTACCGGTGGTCTTTTTCAAGCTCCCCGGGGGGGTGGTCATCAGCGCCCTTTTTTACATCCTCGTGGCCTTCGCCGCCTTGACCAGCACCATCAGTCTGCTTGAAGTCGTCGCAAGTTATGCGATCGACGAGTTCGGTTGGGCCCGGCGAAGGGCCACCTTGATTATGGGCGGATCCATCGCGCTCTTCGGCATCCTCAATGCTCTCAGTTTAGGTGGCGTTCAAAGGCTTTCCGAGATCAATCTCATCGGTCGGCCTTCCACGGCCGGCGTCTTCGGGACCCTCGACTACCTCGCAAGCAACTGGTTTCTGCCGGTTGGGGGGTTTTTGATTGCGCTTTTCGTTGGGTGGGTTCTGACCAAAGACGAGAACCTGCAGGAGCTTGAAACGGGCCATGGACGGATGAAGACCTTCGGTATCTGGCGCTTTCTCCTTCGTTTTGCCGCTCCCTTGGCCGTTGGGGCGATCATCGTCAGTGTCATTCTGGGGGCGGAGTATCAGTAGACCTTACCCGCGGGAAGGATCCTGAGAGACAGAGCCCGCCGGAGCGACACCTAGCACGAGTTGTTCCACGGCCTCTGACCCTCAGGATCCTTTGGTGCGCTTCGCGCGGTAGGTAATAAAAAAAAGCGGGCCCTGACGGACCCGCTTACAAACATCTATTTTTCAAGAACTCAAACGGTGCGGTCGGCAGATCCAGTCTGTTCTAGCTGGTTCTGAAATAATCTCTGCCCGGCGCGAAGCGCCACTACCTATGGGCGTGGCCGGATTGGCCTATCACGCCGCCAATCAGCATTCTCGTGAATTCAAAAGGCCAATACGGACCGCGTCCATAGGTCCCACCAAACCCTAGGCCTTTCCGAGAACCTCAAGCGCGGCTTCTGCAGACCGCAGACGTCCGTCAACTGCCTCAAAATCGTCAAAATCAACGGTTTTCAACGCTTCATTCGCGGCATCTCGCTCTTTCAGTTCGTGATCCCTGTCAATCTCGTCCGGCAAGAGGGCCTCTCGCGCCAGGACGGTCACCCGATCTGGTTGAACCTCGGCAAAACCATTCTTGACGACCAATTGGTGTTCTTGGCCGTCAGTGGTATAGGCGACCCTCCCAATGGCCAAAGCAGTCAGGAGCGGCGTGTGGCCCGGAAGAATACCCAGCTCACCCATCACCCCCGGCAACCTGACCTCATCCACCTCAACATCCATCACCCGTCGGTGACGGGTCACGATTTCGAGGTGCAGCCGCTCGCCCATCACGCCTCCTTCATCTTCTCGGCCTTCTCAATGGCCTCTTCGATCGTGCCAACATACAAGAATGCCTGCTCGGGGATATGATCGAGTTCACCATGGGCCAGCATCTTGAAGCCCTTGATCGTGTCCTCGACCTTGACGTACCGGCCCTTGAAGCCCGTGAACTGCTCGGCAACGTGGAAGGGTTGTGACAAGAAACGCTGGATTTTCCTGGCTCGACCGACGGACAGTCGATCCTCTTCGGACAGCTCGTCGATTCCCAAAATAGCGATGATGTCCTGGAGGTCCTTGTAGCGTTGGAGAATCTGCTGGACCTCACGAGCAACCATATAGTGCTCTTCACCGACGACGGCGGGGTCGAGAATTCTCGAGGTCGAAGCCAGGGGGTCGACGGCCGGATAGATGCCCAACTCTGCGATCTGGCGAGAGAGAACCGACGTCGCGTCCAGATGCGCAAAGGCCGTGGCTGGCGCCGGGTCCGTCAGGTCGTCGGCGGGTACGTAGATCGCCTGCACCGACGTGATGGACCCCTTCTTGGTCGAGGTGATTCTTTCCTGGAGTTCGCCCATCTCGGTCGCCAGATTGGGCTGGTAGCCGACCGCCGACGGCATTCTTCCCAACAGTGCAGACACCTCGGACCCGGCCTGGGTGAAACGGAAGATGTTGTCGATGAAGAGGAGTACGTCCTGCCCTTCGACATCACGAAAATGTTCGGCAACCGTCAACCCGGTCAATCCAACCCGCAACCGGGCGCCCGGGGGCTCGGTCATCTGGCCGTAAATCAACGCCACCTTGGACTTTTCCCAATCGTCTGGGTCAATAACGCCCGCTTCGGTCATCTCAAGCCACAGGTCATTGCCCTCGCGGGTGCGTTCCCCGACGCCGGAAAAGACCGAAAAGCCTCCGTGCTGCATGGCAACATTGTTGATCAACTCCATGATCAACACCGTCTTTCCTACGCCGGCGCCACCGAAAAGGCCGGTCTTGCCGCCCCTGGAATACGGCTCGAGAAGATCGACAACCTTGATGCCGGTTTCGAACATCTCGACTTCGGTGCTCTGTTCTTCCAATGAGGGGGGTTCCCGGTGAATTGACGACCGCGCATCGGTTTCCACCGGGCCCTTGCCGTCAACAGGCTCACCAAGAATATTGAGCACGCGACCGAGGGTCTGGCGGCCGACCGGGACGGAAATAGGTGCGCCGAGGTCCGTCGCAATCATTCCGCGGACGACACCACCGGTGTCCTCCATCGCAATACAACGCACCCGGCCCTCACCGAGGTGTTGCGCAACCTCGGCCGTTACATCAATGGGAAATGCGCCTAATTGGCCGTCATCCTTGACATGGACAGCGTTGAGGATCGCAGGCAAGTGGTCTTCGGGAAATTCCACATCTAAGACCGGCCCAATGACCGACACAACCCGACCTTCTACTCTCTCACTCATGAACTCTCTCCCTATTCTGCCAGCGCTTGTGCGCCGGAGACGATCTCAATCAATTCTTTGGTGATGGCGGCCTGACGCGTTCGGTTATACAGTAAGGTCAGGCTGTCGATCATCTCATCGGCATTCTTGGTGGCCGCTTCCATCGATGTCATGCGGGCGGCCTGTTCAGCCGCCACACTATCCAGCAATGCCGCCTGAATCGACACCTCGATGTAGCCGGGCAAGAGCGTTTCCAAAAGGACCTCCGGCGCCGGTTCATAGAGATAGTCCACCTCGACCGCCACGGCTCCGTCGTCTTCGACAGTCGGTGGCTCGATCGGCAGAACTCTCTCTGTCGTCATGTCGTGACGAATGAGATTAATAAAACGGTTGTACATCACGTAGACCTCGTCCACCTGCCCCGATTTGAAGGCCTTGATGCACATTTCGGCGAGTCGCGGGCCGTCTTCCGGTCCCAAATTGGCCATGGTCTCGCGTTCTTCGTGGACGACGGCCCAGTCCCGGCTGGCGAAGTATTCAGCACCTTTTCGACCGACAGCAATGACCTCGATCGACTCCCAGCGATCGACGGACTTCAGCTCTTTCTCGACACTTCGGAGAAGATTGGCGTTGAAGGCGCCGCAAAGTCCCTTGTCGGAGGTGACGACGAGGATCCACGCCCTCGTACCCGTACGTTGCTCCAAGAGGGGATGGACGTACTCCGTTCGATCAGAGACTCTCGCCAGCACCCTGGCCAACGTGTCCGCATATGGGCGCGCTTCGGTCACGGCGCTCTGCGCCCGCCTGAGTTTGGACGCAGCCACCATCTTCATGGCCTTGGTGATCTGCTGCGTACCTTTGACGGAACGGATCCGAAGCTGGATATCCCTAGTGTTCGGCAAGGCCTGCCTCCGGATGGTCCTTCAGAAACCTGGACACCGCACCATCGATGGCTTTGGAAAGGGCCCGGGTGGTCTCGTCGTCAAATTTTCCGGTCTCCTTGATCGTGGCCAGGACCTGGCCGGCTTCATCATTAACAATGGTGTGGAGGAAAGGCTCAAAGGCCCCGATTGCCGAGACTTTCATGCCGTCCAAATGACCCTTCGTTCCGGCGAAGATTGACGCCAACTGCAAGCCAACATCGAGCGGCTTGTACTGTCCCTGCTTGAGAATTTCCATCAATCGAGCACCCCGCGCCAACTGATTTTGGGTTGCTTTGTCGAGATCGGACCCAAACTGGGCAAAGGCCGCCAACTCCCGGTACTGGGCCAGTTCGAGCCTGAGAGATCCGGCGATCGATTTCATCGCCTTGATCTGGGCGTTGCCTCCGACACGGCTGACTGACAGGCCGACGTTGACCGCAGGTCTTTGTCCGGCAAAGAAGAGATCTCCCTCGAGGTAGATCTGCCCGTCGGTGATGGAAATGACGTTGGTCGGAATGTATGCCGAAACATCTCCCATCTGGGTTTCGATCACCGGCAACGCCGTCAAGCTTCCACCACCATTTTCGTCGTTGAGTTTTGCGGCCCGCTCAAGCAACCGGGAATGCAGGTAGAACACGTCGCCGGGATAGGCCTCACGGCCCGGGGGACGCCTGAGAAGAAGCGACATTTCCCGGTAGGCCTGTGCATGTTTGGTCAGATCATCATAGAACACAACTGCGTGGCCGCTGTTGAACATAAAGTACTCGCCCAGCGCGGCTCCGGCATATGGCGCGAGGTACTGGACAGGCGCGGGGTCGGCCGCTGTCGCGGAGACGATGATCGTGTGCTCCATCGCACCATGTCTTTCCAGGGTTGCAATCACCTGAGCGACAGTCGAAGCTTTCTGGCCAATCGCCACGTAGATGCAGATATTTCCGGTGCCCTTTTGGTTGATGATGGCGTCGATGATGATAGCGGTCTTCCCGGTCTGCCGGTCGCCAATGATCAACTCACGCTGGCCTCGTCCAATCGGAATCATCGCGTCGATGGCCTTGATTCCGGTCTGCATCGGCTCGGTAACCGGTTGCCGGGCGACAACTCCGGGAGCGATTCGCTCCATTGGGTATCTCTCCGTCGAGACGATCGGGCCCTTGCCGTCGAGGGGGTTGCCGAGGGGATCAACCACACGACCGACAACGGCTGGACCAACCGGAATGTCCATGATGCGCCCAGTCCTCTTGACCTGGTCACCCTCACTGATCAAGTGAACCTCACCCATCAACACACACCCGACATTATCGTCCTCAAGGTTGAGGGCAAGGCCATAAACGTCGTTGGGGAATTCCAGCAGTTCACCTGACATCGCGCCGTCGAGTCCGTAGACGCGGGCGATGCCGTCACCCACCGAAATAACGGTGCCGACTTCCGACATGTCAACGATGGTTTCGTGTCCTTCAATCTGTTGGCGGATGATATCCGCGATTTCAGCGGCTTTAATCTGCATACTCTACCCCTGTTTCACAGGGCCCCTCGGCCCAGTTGATTCAATTGTCCAGCGAGGGACCCGTCAAAGAGCTTGGAACCCACCTGAACCCGGAAGCCTCCCAGCAACTCGGGTTGTTCGACAAAATCTGCGACTACATCGGTGTTTAGGACTTTTTCCAAGGCATCCACCAGGGCCTGCCGGGCCGACTGGTCCAGAGCCGAAGCCATCTCAACCCGAGCGTGAACCCGCCCCAAAGACCGATCCACCATCGAACGGAAGCCGGCGGCTATGTCGCCCATATGTTCTAGGCGGTAATGACTTTGAACAACAAAGACAAAGCGGCGTACCGGGCCGGTGATTTCAAGGGTGTCCAGAACCTGGTCCAAAATCCTGGTTTTCACTTCCGGCGCCACCAAGGGTGACACCATGATCCGTTGGAATTCCGGAACCTCTTGGAGCGCCTGAGCCACTCGGTCAAGTGCGTCCGTCATCGCATCGGCAGCGCTGCCGTTCCCGGCAACTTCAAACAACGCTTTGACATAGGGCGCCGCTCTGAATTTCGACATCAGCCCTCCTGATCCACAGGACCAAGTGCTTCAACGCTTCGGTCCATCACTCGCTTCCGGTCGGCATCCGTCATGCTCTTCTGAAGGAGATCGCGTGCCAACATGGCTGTCAACTCGGCGGTTTCTTTGGCCAGTACCTCGCGGGTCTCGGTCTCCCGTTGGGAAATTTCGTCGCTGACCCGTCGAAGAAGACGCTCGGCCTCTTTCTGACCCTCGACCACTATCCTCTCGGCCTCTTTCTGTCCAATTTCCTCGGATCGTTGGTGAATTTCGGAAACCTCCGCCTCAACCTTGCTGAGGCGATCTAAAACCTCAGCCTTGAGTGTCTCCGCCTCGCCCAGGCGTTCTTCCGCCTGTTTGAGATCACCCGCAATTCCATCTTTCCGTGCCTCGAGAAAGGCCGCGAGAGGCCGACCGACAAATCGGGCCAACAGGAACAAGAAAACCGTCAGGTTGAGGGCCAACCAGACGAAGACCGGTATACCGAGCTTGACCTCTCCATGATCGACTCCATACGCCAGACCCAAGAGGACAACAAAAACGACAACCCAGGTTCCCAACGACCTCACTGGCGCACCTCCCGCCCCAAAAGGCGTTGAGCAAAGTCTCTCGCGAGACCTTCAGCCCTTTCTCTCAGGTCGGTCCGTGCCTTCTCGGCTTCCTGGCTGAGCCGCTTGAGGGCAAGAGCCAACTGTTCTTCGGCATCATTTCTTGCGGTATCCAGGTGTTGTTGCTTCTCCTGTTGGGCCCTGGCGCGATGGGTTTCACGGGTCTTTGCGGCTGCATGGGCTGCCTCGATCAACTGGTCTTCGATTCGAGTAGTCGCCGAGAGAAGTTCCTCGTTCTTGGCGGTCCATACCTTTTGCGCGCCGTCGATTCGGTCGTAACGTTGATCCAATACGGTATTGACCGGCCGAATCAGGAACCGGTTGACCAACCATAAGGTCACCCAAAAACAGACCATAATGAGAACTATTGATAGATTTGGTGGGGTCATTCACGGCTCCAGGGGTGTTCCATTCTTACCTCAAACTGGTTCGAGCACCCATCTGCGGTTTCAGCACTCACGATGTCATCGCTTTCGCGCCATCGACCGCCTTTAAGTCGGTTTTTCTTTCCATAACGACCTTCCCCTCGAGAAAGGCCCCTTCTTCCATCACCAACGCAGGGGTCTGTACCTCTGCCCAAACCTTGGCTGAAGCAAGTAAAACCACCTGCTCTGCCGCACGAATGGTACCACGAACCTCTCCGCCAATGACGCACCTGGCAACGTCGATCTCACCATCAACACTCCCCGTTTCTCCAACAAGGAGCTCCGCCGAGGACTTAATGTGGCCCTCCACCCTGCCGTCCAAGCGAAATGAACTTTTGAACTCCAATTCGCCGCGAATCACACACCCCGCATCAACAAAACCATTGAGACAATCGCCGCCACGTGCCATTACTCGTCTCCAATCAGTAGATCAAACACACGAAGAAGCTCATCATGGCTCGAACATGAAACCACAATTCGCCCTCCTTTTTTATTCTTGCTTATCTCAACACTTGATCCTATTTTGAGAGAAAGCCTTTTTTCAGCACTAAGAATGTTTGGGTCTTTGGGGTTGATTGTTTTCTTCCGGCGAAGCGGTTCCTGTTTTCCCTCTCGCGCTGCGGCTGCCACTCGCTCAAGGGCCCGCACGCTCAAACCCTCCGCAACGACCCGCTCTGCCCAGGTTTCCATTTCACTCGCTTCAGCGAAGGCCAAAAGGGTCCGGCCATGGCCCCCCGACAACAACCCCTCCTCGACGAGATCCTGGACACGCTTCGGTAATTTCAGGAGTCGTAAGGAGTTGGCGACGGTACTGCGGTCAATGCCGACCCGTTCGGCGATCTGCACCTGAGAGAGTCCGCGATTGACCCGAAGTTGTTCGAAGGCCCGCGCCTCCTCCAGCGCTGTCAGGTCGCGACGCTGGAGGTTTTCCACCAGGGCCAACTCCAGCTCGAGTTGGGTGTCGACCTTTTCGCGAATCACGACCGGCACTCTCTCGAGGCCCGCTTTTTTGGCCGCTCGCCAACGCCGCTCACCAGCCAGAATAAGATAGCGGCCGGGCCCATCTTCGCTGACCAGTAATGGTTGGAGCACCCCATGCTCGACAATTGACGACGCCAACGCGTCCAAACTCTCTTTTTCAAATCGCGCCCGTGGTTGTCGGGGGTTGGCAACCAAGCGGCTCAGTTCGATGAGCGCAAATCCCGCCTGCCCATGGGGAACCTCGGGCAACAGTGCCTTGAGGCCGCGCCCCAACACCTTCTTAGCCATGGAGGGCCTCCATTCGACTCAGGTACTCCCGGCCCAGGTGAAGGTATGCCTGAGCCCCCCGGCTCCGGAGGTCGTAAGCGTGAATCGGTCTCCCAAAAGAGGGGGCCTCCGCCAACCGAACATTCCGGGGAATCACAGTCTCGAAAACCAGGTCTCCAAAAACACCCCGAACCTCCTCAGCCACCTGTCGGGCCAGGTTGGTGCGCTCGTCGAACATTGTGAGAACGACACCATCAATTTCCAGGCTGGGATTGAGAAACCGCCTAACCTGTTCGATGGTCTTCATGAGTTCACGAACACCCTCGAGAGCAAAATATTCACATTGAATCGGAATCAGAAGCCCATCGGCCGCCGTCAGTGCGTTAATCGTCAACTGCCCCAGGGCCGGCGGACAATCCATCAAGAGGTAGCGGAACCCCTCAATCTGGCGCAACCCATCCCTTACCCTGAACTCGCGCCCAACCATGCCGACTAATTCAACTTCGGCCCCGGCCAGGCTGGGGGTTGCCGGAATAATTGAGAGGTGCGGGAAGCCTGTCGGCCTGACCAGAGCATTGGGTTCTGAGCCGTTGATAATCAACCCGTAGCTCGTCCCCTCTATTTCGTTGACCCCCTCCACTCCCAGGCCGGAGGTGCAATTGGACTGCGGATCAAGGTCAACAATTATCGTGCGTTGCTCGTACGCGGCAAGCGTGGCGCCGAGATTAACAACTGTCGTTGTCTTTCCGACTCCACCTTTCTGGTTTGCGACGGCTACGATTCGAGGTTTCACGTGGAACACACCTTGAAAAAGATAAGACGACCCCTGTCGAGGCCGGGAAGTGGTGAGCTTAACATAGACCACCCCGAGAGCCCACCAAGGCGTTGCTCCTCGTCAACGGTGGCCCAAATCACCACGGTCCCCGCTGGCTTTATGTGATTCGCGGCCCATCCTAAAAGCGCCTCATGCCCACCCACCGCTCGAGCGGTCACCATGTCAAAATCCCGCTCCTCCACAGCCTCATACCGATCCCGTACAACCTCCGCGTTCAATCCAAGTTCCCGTATTACCAGGCCCAAGAAGGCCCAGCGCTTCAACCGCGGCTCAACGAGGAGCCCAGACCAACCATTCATCACGCATAGCAACGGAACACCCGGCAAACCCGCGCCACTTCCCGCGTCCATCAACCGGCCTGTTGTGTCGATGTGCCCGAGAGGTGCCAACGACTCAAGAATGTGGCGGTCCACCAACTCCTGACGATCAGCCACCTTCACAAGGTTGTGGCGGCCGGCCCAGCGCTCAAGAAGCTCTCCATAGGCGGCCAGGCGATCAACCGCCTCGTTTGGGGCCCGGCCCTCGAGTAAGTCTGTAAATGATTTCCTGTCCATGATTATTGATCACGCCCCATGGCGCTTAACCGACCGGCAATCAAAGACATCGCGGCCGGTGTCATCCCCCCGAGGCGCTCGGCTTCCGCCAATGTTTTGGGGCGAAGCCGCTCCATCTCCTCCAAAACCTCTCGGGACAGGCCGATGATAGACCTGTAGGAAAAGTCTCCCGGGATCTGAATGTTTCGCAGCCGCTCAACCCTCGATCGCTCACGTGCGTGACGCTCAATGTATCCCGAATACCGGAGTTGCCCAATAATGATTGCCGTGTCCTCTGCTGACATTTCCCCAAGACCCGGCGCCATCGCCGCAGCACATTCCGGGTCGACGTCCTGCCTTCGGAGAATTCCTGCCCATGTTGTTGGGGTTCGCAGCTCGAACCCCAAGTTTTTGGAGAGCTGGTCTTGGGTGAGGCGGTTCGGGACGACGGCGCCGGCCTCGAGTTCCTCTGTAACCCGCCGACGCTTTTCCCACCGGGCCTGTTCCACGTGAAACACTCCCGCCGGAACCAGCCCCAGGTGAACCCCTTCGGACATCAAGCGCTCTCTCGCTGAATCCACCCCCATCAAGAGCCGGTGTTCGGCCCGGGAGGTGAACATTCGATAGGGTTCCCTGTGTTCTCGATTGACCAAATCGTCTACCAGAACACCAATATAGGCCTGCTCTCGCCCCAGCCGCAACCCCTTGGTTTCCCAGAGGGACGCCACCGCATTGACTCCAGCAACAAACCCTAACGCAGCGGCCTCTTCATACCCGGACGTTCCCATGATCTGTCCCGCAAGATACAAGCCGGGAACCGAGGACACTTGAAGGTCGTGTCCAACCTGCTTTGGTGCCACTACGTCATACTCAACGGCGTAGCCAAAACGAATGAACGAGGCCTTCTCAAAACCAGGAACGGCTCGCACCACTTTTTCCTGGACGTCGGCCGGAAGGGAGGTTGAGAGCCCATTAACATACATACTGGGGCCGTGGAGCGTCTCCGGTTCCAGAAAGACCGTGTGTTCCTTGTGGTGGGGAAAGCGAACGACCTTGTCTTCGATTGATGGACAATATCTTGGTCCCACGCCGTCAATCCGGCCGCCAAAGAGTGGCGACCGGTCGAGGTTTTCTTCTATGATCTCCCGAACTCTCTCTGGTGTACGACCCACCCAACAGACGGCCTTGTTGACCACCGCCCGCGTCCTCCATGAAAAAGGTTGCGGCCCGTGATCTCCCTCCTGAATTTCCAGCTTTGTGTAGTCCAGGCTGTTTCGATCAAGCCTTGGCGGTGTCCCGGTCTTAAATCGTCGCAACTCCAGACCCATCTCCCGAAGATTTTCTCCAAGACCAACACTGGGGCGCTCTCCAAAACGGCCGCCTTCCCGCCGGTCGTCTCCGGTGTGGAGCACACCGCCCAGAAAAGTCCCGGTCGTTAAGATAACGGAACGACCACGAATCCTTTGTCCTCCCGCCAGGCCCACACCAGAGGCTTGATCACGCTCAAAAAGGACCCTGTTGACTTCGCCCTCAATGACGGTAACGTGTTGAGCCCGAGTTAGAAGCCGGCGCATCAAAAGGCTGTAGCGCTCCTTGTCGCACTGTGCCCTTGGACCCCACACCGCCGGACCCCTTGAGCTGTTGAGTCGTCTGAATTGAATTCCCGACCGGTCAACCGCCCAACCTTGAATGCCTCCCAACGCATCCAACTCGGCAACAAGGTGTCCCTTGCCGATGCCCCCCGCTGCCGGATTGCACGGCATCTGGCCAATGGTCTCTTTATGAAGGGTCACCACACATACGGTCGCACCCATGCGGGCAACCGCCATCGCCGCCTCAATGCCGGCATGCCCCGCGCCAACAACGACCACATCCCAGGCCTTCATCATGGTGTTCTCACTTGCCCACACAAAAGGACGAAAAGACTGCGTCAAGAACCTCGTTGTTCTCCAACGAGCCCAAGAGTTCGTCCAACGCCAGCATCGCCGACCGGATTTCCAACGCGGCCACTTCTTGGGGTACGGAACTGAGCGTCTCCAGGCATTCTCGTGCCCGCAGGAGGGCCGCGGCGTGGCGCACATTGACTGCAACTGAGCCCGCCAACGCCGCCACCGGCGCCGCCACCCGTAGATGAATTTCTTCCCGAAGTCGATCCACCCCCTGGCCCGTTAGACAGGAAATGGCCAAAACCCCTTCAGTCTGTTGTTCGGCCAGGTCTGCCTTGCTGACAATATTCAATCGCCTCTCAGTGCCCGCAACCTCTTGAAAACAAAGATGTTTACAATCATCAGAGCCCCAAAGGGCCACAATGAGATCTGCCCTTTCTTCTTCTCGGCGCGCCCGCCTGACACCTTCGGCTTCGGTTGGGTCTTCCACTTCCCGAATACCGGCCGTGTCCACCAAAATCACCGGAAGACCTTCGATCTCGAGTTCAGCCTCGAGAACATCCCGGGTTGTTCCTGGTGTTGGCGCCACAATGGCCCGTTCCCGCGCCAGAAGCGCGTTAAACAGCGTCGATTTACCAGCGTTGGGCGCGCCGACAATTACAACCCGCGCCCCCTCCCGAACCCGAACCCCTGCGCCCACGGTGGCCAACAATGTGTCAATTCGAGCCACACAGCCCTTCCTGGCTGCTTCGTGGGCCCCGGGGTCAACAGCGACACCCTGTTCTTCGAAGTCCAACGACCCCTCAACATTAGCCAAGAGGGCCACAAGCGCCTCCCTCAAGCCTCCAAACTCCTGCGACAACGCCCCATGAAGCTGTTCTCTGGCCATTCGCGCCTGCCATTCAGTCTCCGCCTGAATGACTTCGTTGACTGCCTCGGCCTGGACCAGATCCATTTTGCCGTTGGCAACCGCCCGCCGGGTGAACTCTCCAGGCGCAGCCTGCCGCGCACCAGCGGAAATAATGGTCCCAACAACGGCGTCAACAATCCACCGGGAGCCATGGACCATCAACTCCAGCATGTCCTCACCGGTATAACTCCTCGGCGCCCTGTAAGGAATAACGATCGCTTCTTCCTGAAAAACACCGCTCTCGTCGTGAAGCCGAACCACCCCGGCCCGCCAAGGAGACGCCATGTTGATGTCCGGGGAAAGAAGCCCGGCCAACCGGCATGTTTCCGGGCCGCTCACACGAATCACAGCCAGCGCACCAGCGCCGGCCGCCGTCGCTCGTGCGACGATCGTGTCAGCGCCGCCCGAGAGGTCGGACGATAATCCGCTTGAGAAAGCCTTCGCCATCGGAAAATGTCTCAACATCCGGGTCATCAGCCAAAGCGAGGTGAATCTCTCTCCGCACTGCCGGTGTGTATGGGCCGAGTGTTACGGCGCCTCGCTGCTGCATCGCCGAATCCGCCGCCGATTCCGCTTCATCTTGAAGTTTTACGGCCCTTCGCCCTTTATAGCCCTCACCGTCGAGATGGACCGGCATATGGTCTTGAAGCCGCCTGTTCAATACACGGTTGCAGAGGTATTGGAGGGCATCCAGGCCCTTCCCCATGCCGGCTGTCAACATTCTAAAGTCGCCCCCGCAAAGGTCCCCCCCCAACGCTTCCGGACCATCGGACAACCTGACTTGAAGGTCGAGATCCCCAGCCCTGAATGTTTCTGACAGAAACAGCCCCAGAACCGCCACGGGATCAACTCTCGCTTCAATCACAACTCCGTCCCGGTCCTCCTCGAGGATCTCATACTGAATTTCACCCACATGGGCCCGAAGACCACCACATGCTGCAGTCAGGCTCTCGTCCAGGGTTCCGCCCTGAAAACGCTGGTCGGTCTGTTCCATCACTTTTTCCCCTTCGTCTGCCGTCGCCCGCCGCCCGGCCGTTTTCGTTCACCCACCAGATGAAGTGTGACCTCTTGCTGAAGGATCGAAACTACATTATTGGTCAACCAATACAGCACCAAGCCGGCAGGAAAACCAAGAAACATGATTCCGAAGACCAGCGGCATCATGCGCATCATGCGCTGCTGATTGGGATCCCCGGCCTGTGGCGCCAAGCGCTGCTGTAACCACATCGTTGCCGTCATCAAAACCGGCGTGATGTAAATCGGGTCCTTCGCACTGAGATCGGTGATCCACCAGATAAACGGGGCGTGCCGGAGCTCAATTGCGTGGGCGAACAACGTGTACAGCGCAAAGAGGATTGGCATTTGGACCAACATTGGGAGACACCCTCCCACCGGGTTAACCCCCTCTTCTTTGTAGAGCGCCATCGTCTCCTGGTTCATTTTTTGTCGGACCTGGGGGTCGGACTTGTTTTTCTTGTACTTCTCCTGAATCGCCTTGACCTTGGGCTGAACCTTCTGCATCCGGCGCATCGACACCGTCGACTTGTGCATCAATGGAAAGAGCGCCATACGAATGGCCACCGTCAGAAGAACAATGGCCCAGCCCCAATTGCCTACATAACCAAAAATCCAACGCAAGACCTTAAGAAAAAACACTGCAATGGGGTGGAAAATCCCAAAATGCAGGGTCTCTTCCAGCCCCCCGCTTTCTTTCTGTAGGAGGTCATATTCCTTCGGCGCGGAGAAAAGCTCTCCTTTGAACACGCCCGAGGACGAGACGAGATCGACACGAAGGACCGGAAGGTCAACCATCTCCCCCTTGTCGTCGGTCTCGGCAAGAGAAAGCCTGTTGATCAAAACCCTTGATACGCCCTCTTCGGCACGGAAGACACTGAGAAAATAGGTGTCTTCAAAACCCGCAAACCTCAAGCCGGTCCCCTCAACCGAAATTGAACCGTCGACCTTTTCTCGGCGGTAATCTTCCTTGTCCTCAACCGTCACAATCGTTGCGTCGCCCCAGGTTGCAAACCGGTTGGCCCTTTCGATAGGACCCGTATCTCGCATCCCGGTGCCGAGACTCATTACGCTCTCGAGGCCGACACCTCGTGCCTCAACCGAAACATTCAGCCCGTATCCCTGGTCAATCGAGACTGTTTTGATAATCGACCGACCCTCTCCATCCGCCCAGGTAAACGTCAGCAGCCCATCAGTCTGAACGGCCTCGTACACCCGTGTGTCCGGAGATCCATCAATGACCATCTGAAGAGGGTGTGTTCTTTCGGGATGGTCGACAGACTGAACCAGGTTCAGGGGTTCTCCGGCGACATCATCAAATCTCTTGAGAATTAATCTCTCAATAGCCGCCCCTTGCGTATTGAACGAGATGTCCATTACGCCGTTGGACATTTCGACAACCAACGCCTGTCCGCCGCCCGTTGCACCAAGGGTGCTTTGTGTGCCGGCAACGGCGGGCGGCACCACGATGTCCTCTTCCATCATCCCTGTTTGGTCCAGGGTGCTTGCCGTCGGGGTAACCGCCGTTTCTACCGCATTAGGGCGGACCGGCTTGGGGGGAGGGAAGATTACGGACCATATGGCAAAGATAATGGCTGACAGCACAAAGGCGATCAGAATTCGCTTTTCCATCGACATTGATCACCTCTTGGTTGCGGTCGGTTCGCCCTGGTCTTTCTCTTCGAGGATCCAATGAAGGCGGGACAGACACCGTGTGTAATCGCGCAAAAGTTCCTGCCAGGAGGCATCAGCACAACCCCGGCGGGCATTCACCACCATATCAAAGCCGCCACCAAACAATAGACCACTGTTCAATCGGAACAACTCTCGAATTCGCCGTTTACATCGATTTCTGGTGACCGCCGGCCCAATCTTTCGGGACGCTGTGATGCCCAGGCGCCTTTGTGCCAAGGGACCAATTTCCACAAACAGCACAACAAAGAGGCCTACGACTCGAATGCCGTTCCGATAGATTCTCTGAAAATCCGCCCTCTTACGAAGGCGCCGTGTTTGGGACAAGCCCCGGCCACTCAGGCCGAGATGGTCTTGCGTCCTTTTCTCCGTCGCGCCCTGAGAATTTTGCGACCGTTGCGGGTCCTCATCCGAAGTCGGAACCCGTGTTTTTTCTTCCTGCGCCTGTTGTTCGGCTGGAATGTCCTTTTCATGATACATCACACTCCAAATACATAGGGCCGCAAACCTTAACGCAGGTCTCCTTGGGTGTCAAGTCTACAGGCCACGGAGGCCCCTGTAGTTTCGGTTTGTGTTTTCTTTACAGGAGGGGGTGTTCCTTAATCACGTTGGTGGTAAGCTTCCCGATGGTTATGAATAAATGGCTCGCACTTCAACCACACCTCCGCCAAATGCTCGGTGATGAGGATTATGAAACCTGGGTTCCCCCTTTGCAGGTTCAAGAGGAAACAAAGGACCTCCTGGTTCTGACCTCCGACAAACCCATCGTTCTCGACTGGATCAAGGATCATCTCATCAACGACCTTGAGGCTGTTGCCCGAAGCCATTTTGGTCGGCAATTCCAGGTTCGTTTGGGTTCAGTCCAACCGTCCTCAGTTCCAAACCAGAAGGAGTCAACCCGCAGAATACAAACGCTGCCCCTGACCCCTCATTTCACTTTCGACCGTTTTGTCATCGGGCCGTCGAATCAATTTGCCTGTGCTGCTGCTGCGGCCGTCGCCGAGCGGCCAGGAGAGACCTACAACCCCTTGTTTATCTACGGGGGCTCCGGTCTTGGAAAAACTCACCTCCTCCACGCGGTAGCCCACCGAGCCGTCGAAAAAAAACCAGGACTTCGAGTCGTTTATCTAACCACCGAACAGTTCGTAAATGAGTTTATCTACTGTCTTCAGACCAAGGATCTTGACCTGTTTCGCCAGACCTTCAGGGATGTCGACATCCTTCTGGTTGATGACATCCAGTTCATCGGCGGCAAGGAAGCAACACAGCAGGAGTTTTTCCATACCTTCAACACACTTCAGAGTTCCGGAAGACAGGTTGTTTTCACCTCCGACTGCAGACCCGCCGACATCAAGGGCCTCGAAGAACGTCTTCGCACCCGCTTCATGCAGGGTCTGCTGACTGATATCCAACCCCCTGATCTTGAAACAAGGTGTGCCATTTTAAAAGAGAAGGGCCGGGCCCAGGGATGGGATCTTCCCGAAGACGTCGTCCTTTTTATCGCTCGTCAGGTTCAAAACAACGTTCGAGAGTTGGAGGGTTGTCTCAATCGTACGATTGCTTTTTCCCAATTGAGAAACTCTCCCCTGACTACCGACGTCGTCCGCCAGGCTCTCTTTGATATCCTCCCGGAAGAACAGGAAGTCACACCCAACCACATCATTCGATTCGTTGCCCAACACTATGGCATTCGGGTTTCCGACATCAAAGGTCGCAATAATCGCCGATCCATTGCTCTTCCTCGTCAGGTCTCAATGTTTCTGATTCGAGATCTCTTGGATCTCAGTTATCCGGAAATCGGTCGCCTTTTTTCTAAACATCACTCGACCGCAATGTATGCGGTAGAAACTATTGGAAAGATGAGGCGTTCCAATCCCGATTTTGACGCAACACTCACCTCCTTCACAGACCATTTTCAGCGGCCTTAATTTCACAGGCCCCTGTGAAAATTCTGTCAATGTCCTGTGCTTTCCTGTGGGTTTTGCTGATGACTCTCTCTCTTCCACAGAAAATACACAGGAATATACACAGGTCTTTTCGCCCTTATCTTGTTTCAATAGAGCATTTCCTTGCTTTATGCTACTTTTTCACTGCCTCGACGATGATGAATACTTATGTTAACTTTTACACAGATTAAGGGATTATCCTTCGTCGGAGGAGTCGTTGATGGAAGTGAAATTACAGCGTAACCTCGTACTTCAGGAGCTTTCGATTCTCCAGGGTGTTGTCGAACATCGAACGACAATTCCGATTCTCGCAAACATTCTCGCCGAAACGGTTGAGGATGGTCTTCGGTTGGTTGCCACGGATCTTGACCTGACAATATTGACGGAGTGTGCCGCCGCTGTTCACACCGGAGGAAGGGTGACTCTCGAGAGTCGGGTTTTTCAGAATCTGGTGCGCAATTTGCCGGCGGAGGATTTTGTTCTGAGATTGGATGGAGACGCCGTTGAAATTACGAGTGGAAGATTTCATTCGCGTCTATCCGTAACCGATCCAGCTGAGTATCCGACTGTCCCGGAGGTTCCGGATTCCAGTGACTATCAACTACCCCTCGATCTTTTTCAGTTGATGTTGAAGCGTGTTGATTTTGCAATTACCAAGGACGATCCGAAATTTCAGCTCAACGGGGCGTTGGTCAAACTTCTCCCGGGTGAGATAGAAATTGCCGCTACCGACGGACATCGTCTTGCAGTCGTCAGGGCTGCAGCACCGGCGGACACACCTCCATTTGAACAACAACTTTTCCCCCGAAAACTCCTAACGGAATTCAGTCGCTTCTCTGACGAAAATGTTCGCATTTCCGTTGGGGAAAACCATATGGGCTTTTGGATGGGAGACAGGACGCTGGTGTCCCGAATTGTTGATCTCCGTTTCCCTCAATATGAAAGGGTGATTGTCAGAGATAATCCCTATAGGGCCCGGGTAGATCGACAAGAACTATTGTCATCGCTTCGGCGAGTCAGTTTGATGGCGCACGAGAAAGCGCGAGGGGTTCGTTTTCGTTTTGATCCGGCCGCCGGCGAGATGACTTTGGTTTCCATGGGGTCGGACAAGGGAAGCGCCGAAGAAATTTTGACCGTTTCGTATCAGGGTGAACCGATCGCCGTAGCCCTTAATGCCGGTTATTTAATGGTTGTTC
>JAUXDC010000148.1 GCA_030618605.1 Holophagae bacterium
CAACAACACGGCGGCCGGCTCCAGCAGCAACGATTGGTTCTGGGAACGCGGCAATGTGGATGGGGTCAACGGCACGGTCGGAAGCGCCTTCGCTTCTCAGGCCCCGGGCACCACATGGATCCTTGATGCTACCCAGGATTTCGCCGTGCAGCTGAACGGCACTGTGGTTCCGGTGGAACTCCAGAGCTTCTCGATCGAATAGCTTTCTCTTTTCCAATAAAAAAACAGCGGGCCAAACGGCCCGCTGTTTCTTGCTAAAAGCTAACTGCTAACTGCTAACTGCTTTTCCAACTACAACGCCTTGATCGCCTCGATCATCGGCGGAATGACCTCAAAGAGATCACCGACGATGCCGTAGTCCGCGACCTTGAAGATCGGGGCGTCCGGATCCTTGTTAATGGCAACAATCACCTTGGAGGAACTCATGCCCGCCAGGTGCTGGATGGCGCCGGAGATACCGCAGGCGATGTAGAGCGACGGACTGACCACCTTGCCGGTCTGACCGACCTGATTGGAGTGTCCGATCCACCCGGCGTCAACAATGGCGCGCGAAGCGCCTACCGCACCACCCAAGGCGTCGGCAAGGTCACGGATCAGGCCGAGATTCTCCGGCCCCTTGATGCCACGACCGCCCGCAACGATCACATCGGCTTCGGCAACATCAATTTCGCCGCCTTCCGCCGCGAGGAACTCCGTGACCACCGCCCGAATGGAAAGCGCCAAGCCATCGAGAGCAACAACCTCTGCGGCACCTCCGCCTTCTTCCAACTCAAAGACGTTGGGCCTCAGAGAAATTACCTGCGGACTGGTGCCCGCGGAGTCCACCGTCGTGAAGGCCTTGCCCGAGTAGACCGGGCGTCGGGCCACGAAGGTCTCGCCCTCTCTCGAAAGAGCAACGACATCGGCCAGAGCACCGACACCAAGCTTGGCGGCAACACGAGGCGCAAGATCCCGCCCCATCGCCGTGCCCGAAAAGAAGACCGCTGAAGGCCCGAAGGCCTCGGCCGCTTTGACCACCGCTTCGGCATAGCCTTCCGCGGAGTAGAGTTTCAGATTGGCGTCGTCCGCAACGAAGACCTTGGACGCACCGTTGGCGCCCAGACCGGCAGCCGATGCTGTGACACCTTCACCGATCAATACTGCGGCGACCGGAAGATCACCACCAGCCAACCTCTTTGCTTCAGAAAGGGCCTGCAGAGAGGCCTTGCGGATTTCACCGTTTCGCTGTTCGATACAAACCAGGATTCCAGCCATCATCATCTCCCTTCAGATCGCCTTGGCTTCGGCGCGGAGAAGTTGAACGACTTCCTTGGCGGCGCCGGCGGGATCATCCTCACCCTGGAGGATCGTTCCCGCGCCCTTTTCGGGAGGCAGTTCCAGCGAACGGATACTGTAGGTACCGCCCGCACTTTCGTCGATTCCGAGGGTGCCGACCTCGATCTTGTCGACTGGCTTCCTCTTGGCCGCCATGATGCCCTTGAGTGCGGCATAACGAGGCTCGTTGAGGCCCTTGTGACACGTCAGCAGGGCCGGCAGGGGACTGGAGACGACCTCTTTGCCGCCCTCGACCTCTCGGCCGGCGGTCAGATTGCCGCCATCGATGTCCAGCGAGGTGATCCCCGAGACATGCGGCAGGTTGAGCATTTCGGCCAACATCGGACCGACCTGGGCGTTGTCTGTTCCCACACCCTGGACGCCGACGAGAACCAGGTCGTATTCCTGGTCCTTGATCGCGGCCGCAAGCGCCTTGGCGATAGTGAAGGAGTCACCGAGGGTGGCCTCGCCTCCAAGCACATGAATGGCCTTGTGGGCGCCCCGTGCCAGGCAGTCCCTCAGGGCGGCCTCTGAACGTGCAGGCCCGTAGGTCACCACGGTCACTTCACCACCGTTGGCCTCAGTCAGCTTGAGCGCCTCCTCGAGCGCATATTCATCGTACGGCGAGACGATCCATTTGATGCCCGTCTCGTCGATGTGCTTGCCGTCGTCCCCGATCTTGATCACCGAGGCCGTGTCCGGCACGCTGGTCACACAGACGATACAATTCACGGTCTACCTCCCTTGGTTTCTGCCGGCGAACCGGCGCCACTGAATGGTCATTCAGTATCGTCGATTGTAACAGACTGAATTCACGTTCACCAGAGCGAGGAACGCGTACCGTATTGGCCCCCTGAATTACACGATTTGTCTTTTGGCGACGTGGGGCCAATCCGGCCACGTTCCTCGCTATTCGCGCTTCGCGCGGGTGGTTATCAAAAAAGGGTCTCAGGAAAAGAGTGACTCCAATCACCGGTACGGTCCACCGCCTCGGTTTCTGCGATACGATATGCCCATGAGCATACCTACTCTCCTCGTCACAGGTTCGAGCGGTTTGATCGGCTCAGAGATCGTCACTCATTTTGACTCTCTGGGATGGCGCATCATCGGCGTCGACAACAACATGCGGGCAGATTTCTTCGGGCCTGCCGGGGACACCCGCTGGAATCAGCAGAGGCTCGAAGGCAGGTGCCGCAACTTTACCCACCGCGACCTGGACATCCGGGACCGTCAGAGCGTCCTGACCCTCATGGCCGCCGAAAAGCCGGATCTGGTAGTCCACGCCGCGGCTCAACCCAGCCACGATCTCGCCGCCTCTCGTCCCTTCGACGACTTTGACGTCAACGCGGTGGGGACGCTCAATGTGCTTGAAGCCGTGCGCCGGGAGGTTCCGCAATCGGTCTTTGTCCACCTCTCGACCAACAAGGTCTACGGCGACCGGCCCAACGAGATCGCGCTCAATGAGCTGGAGACCCGCTGGGACTATGCCGACCCGGCCTTTGCCGACGGCATCGACGAGAACATGAGTATCGATGGCTGCCTTCACTCCCTCTTCGGCGCCTCCAAAGCGGCAGGCGACATTCTGGTCCAGGAGTATGGGCGCTATTTCGACCTCAAGAGCTGCTGCCTGAGGGGTGGCTGTCTGACGGGTCCCCACCATTCGGGAGTTGAACTGCACGGCTTTTTGAGCTACCTGGCCAAGTGCAACGTCGAAGAGCGCGAGTACACGGTGTTCGGCTACAAGGGCAAGCAGGTCCGGGATAACATCCACTCTCACGATGTCGCCCGGTGCGTCGAAGCATTTTTTGAGAACCCAGGCTACGGGGAGGTCTTCAACCTCGGAGGGGGTCGGGCCAACTCTGTCTCGATCCTCGAGGCTTTCGCCAAGGTCGAGGCCCTGACCGGCAAACCGATGCGCTGGACCTATTCCGAAACCGCCCGGCGTGGCGACCACATGTGCTACATCTCCAATTTGAACAAGCTCAAGGGCCGACTGCCCGGATGGGACATCACCCGCTCTCTCGACCAGATCTTCGAAGAGGTCGTCGAGAACTGGATGCGCCGCCCGGTCTCATGAAACTCTCCGTGGTCATTCCGGCCAGGAACGAAGAGGGTCACCTGGAGTCGACCCTGGAAGGGCTCGTCACGCATCTCGATACGGACGCCATCCAATCATTCGAGATCATCGTGGTGGACGACGGCTCGACAGACCGGACCCCTGAAATTCTCAGCCAATGGGCCGATCGGGAACCGCGGGTCCGGCCGGTGCTCAACAGGGGCCGCAACGGCTATGGCCGAGCGGTTCGGTGTGGGCTGGACGCCGTCACCGGAGATGCCGTCATCATCACGATGGCCGATGCTTCGGACGACCCGGGCGATATTGTCACCTATTACCGTGTACTCCGCAACGAGGCCGAGTGCGTCTTCGGTTCCCGGTTCATCTCCGGATCGAAACTGGAGGGCTATCCCCGTTTCAAGTTGGTCGTCAACCGATTGGTCAACAGCGCTATCCGGGTGATGTTCGGCCTGAAATGCAACGACATCACCAACGCCTTCAAGGGATTCCGTCGCTACGTCATCGACGGCTGCCGCCCACTGGTCTCGCCCCATTTCAATTTGACGATCGAGCTTCCTCTCAAGGCACTGGTTCGCGGCTACACCTTCAAGATGGTACCGATTTCCTGGCGCAACCGGACCTCCGGCGAGAGCCAACTACTGCTCAAGGAACAGGGCAGCCGCTATCTCTTCACCCTCTTGAGCGTCTGGTTCGAGTGGCTTCTGGTCCGTCGGGATTTCCGCAGGGCCGACGGCGAAAAATTTAAACCCTGGACCGACGGGGTCGTGGAGGAGATGGATGACTAACCCCAGACGCGTTCTTGTCACCGGAGGCGCCGGTTTCATCGGCAGCCACTTGGTCGATACCTTGCTCAACCGCGGCTTCCGAGTCACCGTGCTGGACAATCTCAATACGGGCTCTCGCACCAACGTTAACCCCGGTGCAGATTTCATCGAGGGTGACGTTCGAAAAGCGGACGATATCGCTCGGGCCTTCAGCCAGACGCCCGACATCGTCTGTCACCTCGCGGGGCAGGCCTCCATCCGACTGGCATGGGCGGATCCCGCAGCCGATTTGGCCGTCAACGTCGAGGGCACATTAAATATCCTCGCAGCCTGTCGGCGGGAACGAACCCCTCGCCTGCTCTATGCTTCGTCGATGATGATCTACGGCGACCCCGAAATCCTTCCGACGCCGGAGACCGCCCCCGCCCTCCCAGTCGCCCACTACGGGGTGACCAAATTCGCGGCGGAGAGGTACGTTGCACTCGCGGCCGAAGATCCGGAACACTCCATGGCCGTGACGTCCTTCCGGATGTTCAACGTCTACGGACCCCGACAGGCCCTCGACAACCCCTACCAGGGCGTTCTCGCCATTTTCCTCGGGCATGCCCTTCGGGGCGAGGCGATCACCATTCATTCCGACGGCGAGCAGTCCCGGGATTTTGTCTTCGTCGACGACATCTGCCGGGCCTGGGTCGATGCCATCGACAGCCCGTCGACCTTCGGCCGCGTTTTCAACCTGGGCTCGGGCCGGGCGACGACGGTTAATCAGCTGTGCGATGCAGTTCTGAGGCAGTTCGACCTGGACCGGTCGACCTTTGAGGTCAACACTGCTCCCGCCCAATTGGGAGACATCCGCACCTCCGAAGCGGCCATCGAGGCTGTCGCCGAGGCCCTGGCATGGAGAGCCGAGGTCGACCTGGAGCAGGGCATGGCAGCCACCGTCGCCTGGGCTCGGGGGTCCGGGTCGGAGCAGTGAAACTTTTTGATCGATCCGCCGGTCTCTGGCCGCTGATCGGCTTGGTCCTTACTGCCATCTATATAGCCGCCAATCCTCCCCTGGCCGCAGCTGCAAGCCGTCTCGTTCCCGTCGTCTTCTCCCTGACCTTCGCGGCGGCCTTTATCGGTTGGGGCGCACTTCCCTCGCTCACCCTCGTTCCGAATGGCCCCCCGACCGATCGCCTGTTGCTTGCGGCGGTTATCGGTGCCGGACTGACCGGAGTTATCACGTTTGTTCCCGGAGTGGTGGGCCTTGTCAGCCCCTCTTTCTACGCCACGTGGACCCTTGGTGGTCTTGCGTTGATTATCTGGAAAGGCCGTCCTCTGCTGACCGGCATATCGATGCCGAAATCAAACGGCGGAGCCCTCGGCACCCTGGCCGCCATCATCATCGCTCTCAACCTCGTCCAACTGATCCCAATGCTGATCTCCCCCGTCGTCTCGACCGACGCGATGGAATACCATCTGATGATTCCAAAGATCGCGCTGGCCACCGGCCAGATTGCACCCCTGCCATCGCTGGTCGAGTCCAACTACCCGGGACTGATGAGCTTCATTTACCTGCTGATCATGCCCCTTGCCGGCGATATCACCTGTAAGGCCGTCCACTTTTTGGCCGGAGTCGGAGTGCTGTTCGCCATCGCACGACTGGTCGATCGCATTGCACCCGAGGCCAACCGCCTGTTGGCGCCGGCCCTGTATCTGACGATGCCGGTTGCGGCAATCATCTTCGGCTGGGCATGGAATGACAATTTCTTCGTCCTGTGTGTTCTTTTGGCCCTGGGTCAGTTGCTGGGCTTCAGCTCAGATCCCACGCGATCGGGATCGGTGCGTTCCCTTCTGACGGCTGGCATCCTCTTGGGTCTGGCAGCCTGGACCAAGTACACCATCGTTATGATTCTCACTGCATTAGCACCCCTGCTGATCGTGGCGATGTGGAAATGGCGCTGGAGACCCCTGCAGGTTGCGGTCCTAGTCACACCAATCGGCCTGATATCACTGGCGGTCTTCGTCAAGAACGCTCTGTTCACTGGCAACCCCTTCTACCCCTTCCTCCACACACTCTTTCCAAACCCCATGTGGACCGACACGACAGCGGCATTCTTCCAGGACGCGCTCCAGAAATGGGAGATCCCCACCTGGCACTGGCACACCCCGGTGACCTTCGTCTCTCACATGGTGTTCAAATCCCGACTGATCGACATTCACACCGGCGTCATTCCGCTTCTCGCAGCGCCCTTTCTTTTTCTGCGGTCAGCAAACCGCTCGCAGACCTTCCTCAAACTGTTCGTACTCTTCCATCTCTTCGCCTGGTACCTCTTCCGTACCGAGACCCGTTCCCTGCTCAGCCTGTTGGCCGTCGTCCTGGTGCTGGCCTCACCCGAAATCGAGCGTACGCTATTCGGAGTCACCGAGCGAAAACGAGCCGCCCTTCTTGCCGTAGCGGCGGCAGCCCTGACCTCGCTTTTGGTCACCGTCATCAGCAGTTGGATCCTGACCGAACCCCTGCGCTACTGCATCGGTCTCGAGGGAAGAAGAGACTTTCTCGAAAGAGAAGTCGTCGGTTTCGACGCCCTGGACTGGATCAACACCCATGACGAGGTCCGGGGCGCCGTTCTGGTCGGGTTCAAGCGGCCCTATTACGCCGAAAAACCCATCTGGTTCAGCGCATTTTCAGACATCCCCATCGCAGAGCTCCTGACCGGACCTGAAGGAACACCGGCCGACCTCGCGAGGAAATTAACAATCCTCGGAGCAACCCACATTGCTCTCGACCGAAACGAATGGGATGCTGATCACCGAGACCAACTCTACGCCTGGTCCGATACACGCCGCAAAGTCTTTGAAGACCTGCTGGAACACCACTGTCGGCCGGTCGCTCGCTTCGGCGCCACGACAGTTTATCGGGTTGAGGGATTGTCGTAGGCAGATCGACCGAGTCCCCTTGGAGGGACTGCCTCCTTCATCCTTCCGACCGTCCCTACTCTTCTCCCCGAAGCCGATGAATCTCGTGGTCGTAGGCCTCCATCACATCCTGATAGCGCAGGAGGCCGATGATCGGTGCCGGCGGGGTATCGGAAAAGACCGGCAAGACCTCGAGCCTGAGGGCGGTGAAGCGCCGCATGACAGTGTGGAGGTCCTCGTCCGGCGTGACGAATCCAACGCTCGGGGTATCAACTTCGATGTCTCCCGCCACCAGGAGATCCCAAACCTCAGGCGTCGCCATCACCCGGCGCACATCGTTGACGCTGAGCAAGCCGTGAACGGCACCCTCGCCATCGACAACGGGATAATGATCCTGGGTCCCAGTGAAGACTACATCCATCACCTGACGGAAGGGCATCCCGGGCGACAAGGTCGCAACGTCCTGATGCTCGTCGATCAATCCTTTGACCGACAGCCGCTCGAGAATATCAATCTGAAAGTCCCCCAGATGAGCCGGAGAATCCACTCTCCCCGGCACCTGGGCCTCATACATATTGACACCCCTGGTCAAAAGGAAGGTAATGGAGGAAACCAACATCATCGGCACCAAAAGGCTGTAGGAGCCACTCATCTCTGCCACCATGATCAGGGAGGCAATCGGCGCCTTGGCCACACCGGCAAAGAACCCGCCCATACCCACGAGAATGCAAGCCGTGGCCGAAGGGGCCATGAATGGGGCGAATCGCGCCAACAACTCGGCAAAGACGGCGCCGGTCAAGCCTCCAATCACCAGGGAGGGTGCGAACACACCACCGGATCCTCCCGAGGATATTGTGAAGCTGGTCGCCAAAATCTTGGCCGGAACCAGAGCCAAAAGAATTGCCAGCGGAAGTCCAGGTCCCATCGCCATCTGAAGCCACCCGTAGCCGCCACCGAGAACCTGGGGCAGGTTGAGGGCCAGGCATGCAATCAGCAGCCCGCCGATCGCCGGCTTGACCGGCGCCGGAACGTTGAGGCGGGCGAAAAAACCATCCCGCATTCCGTAAAACACTTTGACCCAAATGACACCGATCACCGACAGGACCACGCCCAACACGAAGTAGGAAATCAACTCCTGCGGCCTGGAAAATGGATCGACATGGGCGGTGAACACCGACGACCACCCGGTCAAGGAGGCAACAACCACGTAGGAGACGATTGACGCCATCAGCGCGGGAATCAACGCCTCGGACTCGTAGTCATTCTCCGAATACAACGCTTCGATAGCGAATAGAGCGCCCCCTAGCGGCGCCCGAAACATACCGCCGATGCCCGCCGCCATGCCGGTAATGACCAGTGTTCTCCGGTCTCGAACTCGGAGTTTCAATACGTCGGCGAGGTACGAACCAAACCCGGCCCCGACCTGGGCTACCGGCCCCTCGCGCCCGGCCGACCCACCCGATCCGATCGTCAGCATCGAAGCCAGGAGCTTGACCGGAACCACCCGCGGCCGCAGTTCCGCACGATTCTGGTGATAGGCCTTGATCACCGCATCGGTGCCGTGGCCCTCGGCCTCAGGGGCAAAAGTCTGAACAAGCCATCCGACCAGCAACCCAACACCGGGGAGAACGACCAGCAGGAACCACGGTCGTTCGGGATGAGACCACCCATCGGCAACGGCGTGAATGCCGTGACCAGGTGGTTTAAACCCGGCGATACGCCCCAGAAAAATTGACGCGGCCCAATCGACTCCCCAGGTCAGGAAGGCCGCACCCAAACCTGCGACAACCCCAACAGCAATCGCCAGGAGCATCCACCGCCCAAAGTTGTAGAGGTCGATGTGGGCAAAGAACCTGCTGACTCGGTCCCAGACTGTCTCGGACGACTCGATTTGCCTGGCGTCGCCCTGGTCTCGATTCTCGAACGGCATCACAGACTCTCCCCGGACCGGACCGCAGTCTCTATTGCGAAACGGCTTCTCATAAAATCGCCACCAAAATTCTACGCGAATTGTAACAAGCTTTTAGCTGTTAGCCTGTAGCCACTAGCAAAAGCAAATCGTTGTTTTTCTTCCAGCCTGCTCGATTCACGCCAATGAC
>JAUXDC010000251.1 GCA_030618605.1 Holophagae bacterium
CGGCGCTGGTTGACCCAGGTGTCGTATCGCAGATTGCTCTGGCGACGGGCAGTGGTCGGAATGACGACGGCCGTTCGCTCGGCGCCGTCTGAACCGAGGATCCTCAGCGGGATCCTGCGATCCACGGAATTGACGAAGAGCGAGAGGACATTGGTGTTCTCGGTGATCTTCTGCCGGTCAACGGCCAAGAGCCGCTCGCCGGGCTTGAGGTTGACCGTCGTGTGGGTGGCCGGGCTGTCGTCCAATACCTCTTCAATCAGGATGCCGGGACCGCCGGCTGCCGGGTCGAATGTGGCGCCGATCCACCCGGTCTTTTCGCCTGAATTGTCCCTTTTGGGGCGATAGCCCATGTGGGAGGCATTGAGTTCACCGAGCATCAGGTTGAGGATGTCGGTGAAGTCCAGGTGGTGTGATGCGTTCAGGGCCCATGGACGATAGATTTCGGCCTTGGCCGGCCAGTCGGCGCCGTGAAATGCGGGGTCGTAGAACCACTCGTTCAGAGCTCGCCAGGCCTCGTTGAAGACCGCAGACCGCTGGGCTTCAACATCGATCGTCACCCTGGCGGAGAAGGGCATCGGGTCGCCCTTTTTGCCGTCGACCCCAATGCGGCCGGCCTTACCCTTGGAGTTGAGGTAGTACACGGTCTTTCCATCCTTGCTCAGCTGGACGCTGGACGGCGAAGTGCCGTCTTCGGTCAGACGTTTGAGGTCCTTTCCGTTGAAACGCACGCTGTAGAGGTCGGTCTTTCCGTCAGGAGATGCCGTGAAGAGGATTCGTTTGCCGTCCGGTGTGGCCAGAGGTCCATGCTCGTCACCGGTTTCGCCCGTGATCCTCTCGGCTCGCCGCCAGAGGCGATCAAAATCAATCAGGACCTCGGGCAGCTCCTCGGCCTTCTCTTCGTCGTCTGCCTCGTCGTCTGCCTCGTCTTCTTCCGATTTTTCCTCTTTCTTATCTTTCTTTCCCTTGTCGTTGAACAGCTTCAGCCACCCGGAGTTGGTCCGCTGGTCGTTTTCCAGGGTCAGCCAGGTTCCCCATACATCCATCGTGTCGCCGTGGCGCTTGGAGACCCACAGAAGACGGCGCCCGTCGGGGCTCCACCTCGGCTGGACGTCGTCATCCGGGTGGCGGCTGACGTTGTAGGCCTTGCCGCCGTCGGACGGGATGACCCAGACTTCGGCGTTGTAGTGGGCGTCCACCGTCGAGTACGCGAACCACTGACCGTCCGGCGACCAACTGAAGTCCGAAGGGGACCAATGCTCGAGCACGGTACGGGCGTTGTTACCGTCCGAGTCCATGACCATCAGGTTTCCCTTGCCGCGGAGGAAGGCGATCGAGGAACCGTCAGGAGACCAGCGGCCGCCCATATCCTCAGCAGAGTTGGCGGTCAGTTGCTCGACCGGGAAATCAAATCCCTCGATCCATCCGAGATCCTCGTCTGCCGGACTGACTGTCCAGAGATCGTTATTGCCCGTTCTCGATGACGTGAACAACAATGTCTTCCCGTCAGGAGACCACCGGGGCTCGGCTTCGCGCTCCGGCGTGTCGGTGATGCGTACGGTCTGAGGGGACGCGATTTCCTGGTCATCCTTCTCCATCAGTTCGGTGACGAAGAGGTCACCCTCGACGATGAAGGCCGCCAATTCGCCATCCGGATGAATGGCCAGGTCCTCGGCATCGTCGGCCTTGGTGGTGCGGATGATCCTGTCACTGAGGTTATCGGCCGGAACGTCGATTGAAAGCCGGCGAGGTTGGGCTCCGTCCGGCGAGATGGTCCAGAGTCCATCCTGGTATTCGTAGGCGATCAAGGAACCGTCGGCCGAAGCCCTTGGAAAGCGGACGTCGGTGATGTCGTGGTGGGTCAGTTGGCGGGCATCACCCGTGACCACATCCATCAGAAAGATGTTTTTCCGTTCTGATCGAGCCGACAGAAGGGCGATGGTGTGTCCGTCGATCCAACTGGGGTGGTCCTCGTCACCGGCAAAATCCGAGAGCCGGCGGTACGTTCCGTCAGGCTCTCGAACCCAGGGCGTTCTCGATGCCGTGCCGCGATAGCCGTGGCGCGTCCACTTGGTCGCCCCGCGGGTGAAGACCATGGTCCGGCCGTCGGGGGAGAAGGCTGCAGAGTCTCCCAGTGAGCTCTGGGCGAGCATGGGGGTTCCACCGTCCAGGGGAACGGTCCACAGTGCGGGCATCCAGCGAACCGAAACTGCCCTGCCGGAAGAAAACAGCACGGCGGTCCCGTCGGGCGTGAAATCCAGCGGCGTATCCGAGCGATCTGCAAATGTCAGACGGGTCGGGGCGGCGCTGCCGTCAGCCGGCATGACGAAGACGTCCAGGTTGCCGTGGCGATCAGACCCGAAGGCGATCAGCCGCCCGTCTCTCGACCACACCGGATACCTCTCGGCTGCCGGGTGGGCGGTCAGACGTCGAGCCGTTCCACCGGCAGACGGGACCGTCCAGAGATCGCCCTGCCAACTGAAGGCAATCATCGAGCCATCGGGTGAGGGCGCCGGGTGACGCGGCAGGGGGGCTTCAACGGCTGCGGCCGACGCAGCCAGGGTAAGAGCGGTCAGGACAATCAGGAAATAGCGAGTCATCGTCTCCTCCGGAGGCCCACCCTACAACATCCGTCAGGGAAGGCGGTCAGTTGGAGGAATTACGTCAGGACGGTCAAAAGGGTCAAGAAAGCTGGGAAGCGAGAGAGCTGGGATACCAGGATGCCAGTCAGCGGTGTCGAGGGAAACAAGGAGAACAGGGCGGACACAGGGGTCCGCCCGTGCAGGCACCAGGGGTGAGCGCCCCGCTTCGCCGGGACAGCCGTGATAATCTTTCGGTCTGGGAGAGACAACAGGCATGATTCAGGGCAAAAGGAGTTGGATGCTGCGAATCAGTTGGACGCTTGTCTTTGTCCTGACTGTTTTTCTTCCGTTGATTTGTGTTGAAGCTCAAGAGGCCAGTGTTGATTCGGACTTGGAGCCGGCTGTCGGTGCGGACGCCGAGGCTGAAGAGCTGGATACCAACCGATTCATGTCCAAACTCACCCCCGACGAACCCCTCTACTTCGTCATCGGCTGGCGTGAGCAGATCAACGCCAAGTTTCAGTTCAGTTTCAAGTTTGCCTTTATGAATCCACAGGGTGTTCTGACCCGAAAGGCACCTTTCTTCAGTCACGTCTATTTCGGTTACACCCAGACCTCATTGTGGGACATCGAAGAGGAGAGCAAGCCCTTCTACGACACCTCCTACAAGCCGAGCCTTTTTTACCGGCACAAGAACGTGCACCGCTCTGAGTCCGGGGACTTTCGGATCTGGGGGCAGACCGGTATTCAGCACGAGAGCAACGGCCAGGGCGGAGAGGAAAGCCGGAGCCTCAACATCCTCTATGTCGAGCCGGTGTTCGAGTTTTCTCATATCTGGGGTCGAGGACACCTGACGGTTTCGCCGCGACTTTGGGCCTACCTCGGTACTCCCGACGAAAATCCGGACATTGCCGAATACCGGGGCTATGGCCACTTACGAATGGCCTACACCGGACGGAGTGACTGGCAAGTGGCGACAACGATACAGGTTGGGACGTCGGGGAAAGGCAGCATGCAACTCGACGGGACCTGGCCTATGGACAAGATTCTCGGCCGGAACTTCGATGGCTACCTCTACGCCCAGTATTTCAACGGCTGGGGTGAGAGCCTCCGATCCTACAACGAGCGCCTCCCGTGGCAGTTGCGGTTGGGGATCGCTGTCGTCCGGTAACGGGCCTGCAGCATTTTGTTGGTGGGCCAAAGCCCACCCTACAACAGACGGCTACTCGTAGGGTGGGCCTTGGCCCACCATCCTGAGTTTCCTGTCATGGAGGTGGACGAGGCATCCGTGCGGCCAGGATGCGCTCGTGATGCACGAAAGACCGAATTGCGTCATAATAGGCCGTTGGAGTAAGTAGCTTTGGACCATACCAGGAGTTTTTGCATCATCGCCCATATCGATCACGGCAAGTCGACCCTTGCCGATCGGTTGATTCAGCACTGCGGGGCCGTCGAGGACCGTGAGTTCCGGGATCAGATCCTGGATTCGATGGACCTCGAGCGTGAGCGCGGCATCACCATCAAGTCCAACACGATTTCGTTGGAGTACACGGCGCGGAACGGGGAGACCTACAACCTCAATCTGATCGATACGCCTGGGCACGTCGACTTTTCCCACGAGGTGCGGCGATCCCTGATGTCGTGCGAAGGCGCCCTGTTGTTGGTCGATGCCTCCCAGGGCGTCGAAGCCCAGACGATGGCCAACATGTACCTTGCACTGGAACATGACCTCGAGATGGTGCCGGTGATCAACAAGATTGATTTGGAGTCTGCAGATATTGAGCGAGTCAAAGAGGAAATCGAAGAGGACCTCGGTCTGGATTCCGACGATGCTGTTCTCTGTTCTGCCAAGACCGGAGAAGGCGTCGAGGACGTTCTCGAGGCGATCGTCAACCATTTACCGGCACCCGAAGGCGACCCCGATGGCCCCCTTCAGGTTCTGATCTTCGACGCACAGTACGATCCCTATCGAGGCGCCGTCCTCTTGGTTCGGGTGATGAACGGTACGATGACCAAGGGGCAGCAAGTGCTCTTCATGCACACCAGGGCTGAGCACACGATTGAGGAATTGGGTCTACTCAAACTGAAACGGGAGGCCGCGGAGTCCTTGAGCGCAGGAGACGTCGGCTACGTGATCGCCGGCATCAAGTCAGTGTCCGACATCAATATCGGCGATACCATCACCGACCTCGCCGCACCGGCCGACGAGCCGGTCCCCGGTTACCGGGAGAGCAAACCGGTGGTCTTCTCATCGGTCTATCCGATGG
This sequence comes from Holophagae bacterium, assembly GCA_030618605.1. Classification (GTDB taxonomy): domain Bacteria; phylum Acidobacteriota; class Thermoanaerobaculia; order Thermoanaerobaculales; family Sulfomarinibacteraceae; genus DAOWGJ01. The sequence continues at coordinate 4,847 of JAUXDC010000251.1, forward strand.
CGACCGACGAGTACGGTGAACTGACCAAGGCCCTGGAAAAACTCAAGCTCAACGATGCAGCGTTGATCTACGAGAAGGACTCGTCCCAGGCGCTGGGTTTCGGTTACCGCTGCGGGTTTTTGGGGCTCTTGCATCTGGAGATCGTCCAGCAGCGTTTGGAGAGGGAGTACGACCTTTCGCTCCTGCTGTCGGCGCCCTCCGTCCGTTATCGGATCACGTTGAACAACGGCGAGCAGTTTTGGATTGACAATCCGGCGCTCTATCCCGATCCGACGACCATCGATACGGTTGAAGAACCCTTCATCAAGGCGGCCATCATGATGCCCGATCGCTACATCGGCTCGGTGATGGAGCTGTGTCGTGATCGCCGCGGAGAGGAGACGACCTTCAACTACCTCTCGGCGGGCCGGGTCGAGCTGACCTCCGAGATGCCCCTGGCCGAGGTCCTGTTCGACTTCTACGACAAGCTGAAGTCCACTACCCAGGGCTACGGTTCCTTCGACTACGAGATGCTGGACTACCGCATCACCGACGTCGTCAAGGTTGAGATCCTGGTCAATACCGAACCGGTCGACCCGCTGTCGCAGCTGGTTCACCGGGAGAAGGCACGGGCCAGGGCGCTCCACTACTGCGACAGGCTCAAGGACACCATTCCCAAGCAGCAGTTCAAGATCGCTATCCAAGGCGCCATCGGCGGCACCATCATCGCCCGATCGACCATCAACGCCTTCCGCAAGGATGTCACCGCCAAGTGCTACGGGGGGGACATCAGCCGCAAGCGCAAGCTCCTCGAGAAGCAGAAGAAGGGGAAGAAGCGCATGAAGATGGTGGGCAACGTCGAGATTCCCCAGAAGGCCTTCGTCGCGGTGCTCAAGACCAACAATGAGTGACGATCCGGACGGTGGT
>JAUXDC010000290.1 GCA_030618605.1 Holophagae bacterium
GGTTCCAGGGCACTTGTCGAGGTAGTCGGGAACACCATCACCGTCACTGTCGATCGGGCAACCCTTGGTATCTACCTTGACGCCTGCGGGAGTCCCCGGGCACTTGTCGAGGTAGTCCGGAACGCCGTCGCCATCGGTGTCCAGGGGACAACCAACCATGTCAACTTCGACGCCTTTGGGAGTGTTGGGACATTTGTCGAGGTGGTTGGCGACACCGTCACCGTCATCATCGGGATAGAGGAATACGTCGGTTACAAACCGACCCATCGCCTCGGCGGTATTCAACTCTTCGGCGCCTTTGAGGTATCCGCCCCCACCGGCAGCAACGACTTTCTCCAGCAGGGCTCGTCCCTTTGTATCGTTACCGACCAATACCGCGTAGATGTCAAAATCATCCCCGAAGGCATCCTTGAGGGCCCGAGCCGCCTCGACCTCTTTGTCACCCATGTGGCGTCCGTCGCTGACGATTACCAGGGCTGTCGCGGCTTCGTGGTTCCCGAGGTCGCTACCGGCAGCATTTAACGCAAGATCAAGCGGGCTGTATCCTGACGGACATTGATAGTCGGCAAGGGCATCAGCCATCGCCGCTGTGCTGTAGGTACCGACGTCTGCGATGGAAACGGTCTTGCCCTTCATGTCGCAAGCGCCTTTCCCGAAGGACCGCAGGCCACCAACGAAACCGATCTCGGGAATGGTCCGATTCAGGGCCCCGAGAAATTCGTCGGAGGTACCAATCTTGGTCCGGTGCCGCCATTGGTCGGCCATTGATAATGAACCGTCACCGATCAGCACAAATTGATCGACTTTTCGAACATATTTGTCGGCATCAAGCGAGGCAGCCTCGAAAATAATCGGCTGATGAGAGGAGGCGCATGCCTGAGTCATAATCACCAGACCTACGATCAGCCCCAAATACATTATTGATTTTTTCATCACTCCACCTTTCTATTTAAAATGGCAGCCAAGCTCAAAAATTTCTCAATCCCTCGCAAGGAGTGTGAGGACCAGTTCATGGGCCACCGCTGTTTGCAAAATTCTGCCACAACCTGCTGGAAATTTCAATGTCTCGATCCTCGGTCCGGGGGCTTTCGAGGTATCATGGCCGAATGAAACAAGACAACGTCAGACGGATGGTTCTTACCGGAATGGCAGTTACCCTCGTGGTCTGCCTCCTCTCATCGCCGGCTTTCACCGCCGAGTCAAAACCGGAACCTGAGAACCCTGCGGCCGATCCCGGGGTTCTCCCCTCCCCCATTCCATTGGCGTCGGTTCCCACGGAACAGGTAACAACAAACAAGCTCCTCAGGGAACTGGAGACCTGGGCTCAATCGGACACGAAGGCCTCCGATATCGAAGAGCTTTTCGCCCCAGAGGAAATCAGGCTCTCCAAGCTGATCAAAATATCCATCCAGACACGGTTCGCAGAGGTTGAAACGGCCGACCTCAAAGGGTCAAGAAATGAATGGAACGTCACGATCGAACAAATGGACACCTGGCTGGCCGACCTCAAAAGAACTGCATCCGCTCTGGAGCGGGACCTCAAACGCATTCGCCAAGCAAAGTTGGTCTGGAGCCTCAGCCTTAAAAACGCAATCGAACAGGATGTGCCTCAGGAAGTGATTCGCTCAATTCAATCAACCCTGGATCTCGTCACCGGCTCAGAAGAATCGACGAACGCCAGGCGCAATGAAACACTGGTTCTTCAGACCAGGATCTCCGAGTTTCGGATGGACTTGACCAAACGCATTGAAATGATCGGCGCAGAATTGGATCGAAGGCGAAAGAGCGCCCTGGTCGTTGATCACGTCCCACTTTGGCACGCATTTGGAGATCCACAGATCGATCGGTCGCTCTTTACCCAGATTTTCAGCGAGACCCGGAGAAACTGGGGGGAGGCCCTGGAATACCTTCGTCAGCGGCCCCAGAGGATTGCGGCACAGATCCTCCTTGGTCTGACCTTCCTGTTTCTGGTCTGGTACCTCGGGAAACACTCCGTTTCACGAGTCGGCGAAGACCAGGAGGCACTCGGCGTTTTATCGATCATGACACGACGGCCATTGGCCACAGCGATCCTTCTCAGCACGATCTTGACTGAACCATTGTATCCAAAAATGCCAGGAGCCTGGTTGAAGTTCATGGCGATCCTCCTGGTTCTGGCGCTTGTGCGGATTCTTCCGGAACTCCTGCCGCAAACGCTTCGGGCAGTCCCCTATCTCCTTGCCGGACTTTTCATTCTCCATCGGATATCCATCATAATTCCCATGGGAAATCTCCTCAACAAGCTGCTGCTGGTTTCTCTGGCCATCGCCACAACCACTGCGTTGTACTGGGGAGTGAAGACGATCGGCCGAATGAGATTGGCCGCTCCTTCAGGATGGCTCCGGGTGATCCAGTTTGCGTTGCGAGTGGGGACGATCCTCGGGTTCATCTCGATATTTCTGAGCATCGTCGGCGACACGAGTGCCGCCTATCATCTAACCGAGGGAATTCTAACTAGCACTTTTACCGCTGTGTTGCTATGGGCCACGATCCTGCTCCTTCGAACTCTCACCGTTATTTCTCTCCACACTGAAGCTGCCAGAAAACTGAAGATGGTAGTGGGAGACTCCGAGTCCATCTGCAACGGATGCATGAAAACCTTCCGTTGGGCAGCCATAGGTGCATGGGGGTACTACACCCTTGACGGGTTCAATAAACTCACGATCTTCCAGGCTTGGCTGAACCGTTTCTTCCACTACGAGATGGAGTTCGGCAATATCACGCTGACACCGCTGAATTTCCTTTATTTCTTGCTCGCCATATGGATGTCCGTGGTGATCTCGCGCCTGGTCCGTTTCATACTTGAAAAGGACGTCATGTCCCGAACCTCCCTCCCGCAGGGGGTGCCGGAAACCATTTTGAAGGCCGTCCACTACGGCACTTTATTGGTTGGGTTTTTCTTCGCGTTATCCGCGATCGGAATCGACAGCAGCAGTCTTGCACTCATTCTCGGCGCCTTGGGTTTCGGCATCAGTTTCGGGCTCCAGAACGTCGTCAACAATTTTGTCTCCGGCTTGATCCTGCTGTTTGAGCGTCCCATTCGGGTCGGCGACAAGATCCAGGTTGGGGAGATGGGCGGCATCGTTGGAGAAATCGGCATCCGGGCAACGACCGTGCATACCTGGGACGGCGCCGACGTGATCGTTCCCAACGCCAATCTGATTTCCAACGACATCATCAATTGGACGTTCTCTGATCACAAGAGGCGGATTGAAGTGACGGTCGGAGTCGCCTACGGCGTCGATCCCGAAACCGTTCTTGCCCTGCTGCCCTCTCTGGCCGCCAAACACCAGGACGTTCTGGACGATCCCGAACCGGTCGCCTTGTTCCTCGGCTTCGGGGACAGCTCCCTGGATTTCAGCCTCCGATGCTGGACCAAGGCCCCCGCACCCGATATTCAGAGTGACGTCGGGGTCGCAGTCAATCGAGCCCTGGTGGAAGCCGGCATCGAAATCCCCTTCCCGCAGCAGGATCTGCACGTGAGGTCCGTCGACGAAAGCATTCGGGAGGATTTCAGTTCCTAATTACCTTTTCCCTGCGCGAAGCGCATCTAGCGATAGGAGCGTGGGCAGTATTGGCCAAACTGTTTCTCTTGAATTGAATTCCTTCTCCCAAGGGCCGATACTGCACGCGAAGCTATCGCTGGCGGCACGCTCTACTATCGCCCGCCATGCTCCAACACCACCAACTCCATCGCATTCTTGATCGGAATATGGGCCACCCCGCCGCTCTGGTCGATCCATCCGTAGGAATTCAAAGTCTCCATCTGCTGTGCATCGAGGCTTCGCAACTCCTCGTTGGTTTGCCGGTAGACCTTGCGGTCCATCTCCCCTTCCTGCATGTGAAAGAAGAGTGCCTGTAACAGCACGATGCTGACAAAGACAACAACAACACCGATAATTCCTACAACAGCGCTGGCCGTGACATCTGGATCGTCATATCGCATCATAAACCCTTAACTATTCTCGAAGGCCAGGCTCTCCGCCAGACGCGGATCCCCGACAGGGACCAGAGCAATCTTGCGCAGTCGCAGCGCCAACACCACAAAGAAAAGACCGCCCATCCCAATGAAACACAAGACGTCCATCAGTCCGATCGAGGCACCCTCGGGGTGAAACTCCGGTCCGACCAGGTAGTACAAGTCCAGCCAGTGCATGGCCAGCATCCACAGTGCCGCCAGAACCAACAGCCGTGGCCGCCTCTTGGGGAAGCGAGACACCAGGGCAAGGAAAGGTATGACGAAGTGGCCGAACAACAACGCAACGCTGATCCCGGTCCAGTTCCCCGTCTGCCGGGTCAGATACCAGACGGTTTCCTCCGGAATGTTGCCGTACCAGTAGAGCATGTACTGGCTGAACGCTATGTAGGCCCAAAAAACGACGAAGCCGAAGAGCAGTTTGCCCAGATCGTGATAGTGCTCTACCGTCACGATTCCCTGGAGTCGGCCCTGCCGTTGCAAATAGGCCGAAAGGACCACCAACGTTGCCATAATCACCACCACCGAGCCGGCAAAGAAGTACACCCCGAAGATCGTGCTGAACCAGTGGGGATTAACCGACATCAGTAAATCGAAGGCCGCAAAGTTCATACTGAGGGCAAACAGAATCATGCCCGGGGCCGACAGAGTCTCCATTTTTCGCGTGTACTTGGGATCGGCGGACGCATCCTGCTTTTTCGAATTCGAAAAGAAGAACCATGCCAGCAGCGACCAGATGACAAAGTACACGACCAGTCGAATGGTGAAGAACTGAGGATTGAGAAAAGCCGATTTCCCGGCAAGGATCGCATCGTGATCCGCCGCACC
>JAUXDC010000232.1 GCA_030618605.1 Holophagae bacterium
GAGGAACTGAACATCAAGGCAACTCTGTTCCTGACCGGCCAGTTCATCGAGAAACACCCGACCCTGGTTCGCCGCGCGGTCCTGGACGGTCACGAAGTCGGAAATCACACATTCAGTCACCCCCATCTGACCTCGTGGGAGCAGGACCGGCGTCACCGAACTCTGCCCGGCATCACCAAGGCAATCCTTCTGGCCGAACTCGAGAAATCGGAACGGGCGTTTCAAAAGGCAACCGGAAGGCCGATGGCTCCGTTCTGGCGAGCACCATACGGCGAAGAAAACGCCACACTTCGGGCCTGGGCCCTCGACGGGGGCTATCTCCACGTCCGATGGAGCTCTCTGGAAGGCCGATCGCTGGACTCACTTGACTGGGTCGAAGACGAGCACTCCGGCCTGTACCGGGATTCGAAAAGAATCATGAACAGGCTTCTTGCTTTTCCGCGACTCGAAGGCGGCATTGTCTTGATGCACCTGGCAACAGACAGGGACGAAGCCCCGTGGGCCCACCTCCCGGAGTTTGTCGAAGCATTGCGAAAACGAGGTATTGAGCCGTGCAAGATCTCAACCTTGTTGAGGCAGTCCGCAATTTGGAAAAAATGGCTGGAACAGGCTGAGAATCGCCATCAGCATCTGTGGGAATAGTGGAGACATCATGAACCTTGACAATAAAACCGTTCTTATCACCGGCGCTTCATCGGGTATCGGCGCTGCGTGCGCCATGGCCTTTGCCGCCGCCGGCGCCGACCTGATCCTGGCGGCCAGGCGGGAGGATCGACTGCGCACGATGGCGGAGAGTCTGGGTTCCACCCATGACGTCAACGTACGGACATACGTCCTCGATGTCCGCTCACGGGAGGCTGTCGCAACTTTCGTCCGAAACCTCGATGATGACGGCATCGCCATCAACATCCTGATCAACAACGCCGGCCTGGCCAGTGGCCTTGCGACAGTCCAGGAGGGCGACATCGACGACTGGGAGGCGATGATCGACACCAATATCAAAGGGCTCTTGTACCTGACCCGTGCCGTGGTGCCCGGCATGGTCGAACGGGGCAGCGGCCATGTGATCAATATCGGATCGATCGCAGGCCACGAGACCTACCCCAACGGTGCGGTCTACTGCGCAACCAAACACGCGGTCGCTGCCATCAACCGCGGCCTGGCCATCGATACCCTGGGAACAGGCGTTCGGGTCTCCTCAGTTGACCCCGGCCTGGTCAATACCGAATTCTCCGTGGTTCGTTTTCACGGCGATCAGGAACGCGCCGCCGACGTCTACAAGGGTCTGACACCGCTCTCAGCCGAAGACGTCGCCGAAGCCGTGCTCTTTTGTGCCACAAGGCCGCCACACGCAAACGTCCGCGAGATGATCCTGATGCCCACCGATCAGGCCGCGGCGGTGCATGTGCATCGAGCGACGTGAGGTACCCAGAACGAAGAAGAGGCCTTTTGCCAATGATTCAAATTCATCATTTTCTTGATCAATCTGCATCAGTCTCGTTCTACACCGTGTAAGAGTCCATTTTTCATCCACACCTGAACCTCGAAATATCGACATATCTCATCCACCAGAATCGCCCATCATGCGCTATATTGGAGGTATGAGCTCTCCACAATCAAATATCCGTGCAGCCTGGCGAGTAGTGAAGCCACCCCTGAAATATTATGGTATCTCAATCCTCATCGCAGTGATCATGCTCGTACCCGGATCGGCCGCGGCACAGGGCGGCGATCACCTCTGGAGTATGAGCTTCGGTGCGGGTTCGGACCAGCAAGTCGCAGCCATCGCCACGGACCCGACCGGCAGCCTGATACTCGTCGGGAGTTTCTTCGGCAGCATCGACTTTGGCGGCGGAGCCCTGACTAGCGCCGGCAGCAGCGATGTCTTCGTGGCCAAGTTCGATCCATACGGCATGCACGAGTGGAGCCAGGGCTTCGGCGATGCTGCGGAGCAGACTGCCTCTGCAGTGGCGGTCGACAGCAGCGGGAATATTGTTGTTGTAGGACAGTTTCAGGGCGTATTGGATTTCGGTGGTGGTCCTATGAGCAGCAGCGGCGGCAACGATGTCTTCCTCGCCAAGCTCAACCCAGCGGGGGGCCTGATGATCGACCAGAGGTACGGTGACGCCTCCGAGCAGACCGTCTCCGGTGTGGCGGTCGACGGCAACGACAACATCGTTCTCACCGGTCAGTTCGAGGGCGTTATCAACCTCGGTGGCGGCAATATGGGCAGCGCCGGCAGCACCGACATTTTCTTCACCAAGCTCACCGCGGCCGGTATTCACACGTGGAGCAAGAGCTTCGGAGATGCCGCCGCGCAGACGGCTTCCGCCGTGGTTGCCGATGGCAACGACAACATCGTTCTCACCGGTCAGTTCGAGGGCGTTATCAACCTCGGTGGCGGCAACATGGTCAGCGCCGGCTCGGGAGACGTGTTCCTTGCTTCGTTCACCTCCGGGGGCGCCTATCGATGGACCATCACCGTCGGCGACGAAAACGCCCAGGCCGCCGCCGGACTCACGGTGGATCGTGACGGAAACATCTTTCTCGCTGGGAACTTCCAGGGAGAGGTTGATTTCGGCTCAGGACCGTTGAACAGCTCCGGAGGGCTGGACGTGTTCGTCGCCAACATCGATGCCAACGGTTATCATCAGTGGAGTTCCAGCTTCGGCGACAGCGACACCCAGGAGGTGCAGGCGATCTCGACCGACAGCACCGGGGCTCTCCTGCTCGCAGGCGGCTACCAGGGGGCGATCGACTTCGGAGGTGGTGCGTTAACCTCCGCCGGCTCCGTTGACGCGTTCCTTGCCAGATTAACGGCCCTTGGCGACCACCTTTGGAGCCAGTCATTCGGCGATACGCTCCAGCAGGTCGCCACAGATGCGGGCGCAGATTCCTCCGGAAGGACTTTTCTGACAGGCGATTTCACCGGGGCAATCGACCTTGGTGGCGGCCCGCTCTCGAGCGGTGGAGGGCTCGATGTTTTCGTGGCATCTTTCGGCCTCGATGGTTTTCTCTTTGCCGACGGCTTCGAGTCGGGCGACCCTTCCGAATGGAACGCCAGCGGTCCGTAGAAAAGACACCGAAGAGAACTGGTGGAGTGCGCCTGCTTTCTTTCCATTGGCTTTGCGGTTCAATTGTCTTCTTGTCCTGGTTGACAGCTGAGAACTCTACGTAGCCATCATGCCCCCATCGACCGGGATGATCGCTCCTGTCATCCACGAGGCAGCGTCGGACAGCAAAAACACCGTCATCTCGGCGATGTCCTCGGGCTGACCAACCCGATTCAAGGGATGGATCCCGCCCATGCCCTTGACGTCGGCTGAAGACATGCCTCTGCCTGCATGGATCGGCGTATCGACGACGGCCGGCATGATCGCGTTGACCCTGATCTTCGGCGCCAGTTCCAATGCAATCGATCGAGTCATCTGATTGAGTGCCGCCTTGGCCGAGTTGTAGGCGACCATTCCCGGGATTGCCTTTTCGGCCAGCGTCGAAGAAATATTGACGATCGATGGCTTCTCAGCTGCCCGCAGGAGATCGAGCAGGGCCCTGGTCACCAGATAGGGTCCCCTGGAATTGATCCTGAAACACTCGTCCCAGGTCTCGGGATCGGTGGCCTCCAGATCGGCCATCGGCGCCACCCCGGCGTTGTTGACCAGCCCGTCAAGGGCGGTCCACCGATCACCGACCGCCTGCGTCAATATCTCGACCTGGTGCTCGTCGCCAATATCACACTGGACGGACCACAGTCCCCCACCAAGATCGGCGACAGCCTCCTCCAGAGCCTCGTGTCTCCGGCCGACGATGCATACGTTTGCGCCTTGTTTGCTCAGACTGCGGGCTATGGCCAGACCGATACCGCTGGACCCACCCGTCACCACATAGTTCTTTCCCTTGAATTTTTCCATCCTGTGATTGTACCGAAACCAAATCCGAGCCCGTGCCCGTCTTCGGATACTTGAAACTCGAAACTGGATACAGGGTTCGGGGTTCAAGGATGGAGTGCGCCCCTTGCTCCCTGCTCCCTGCTCCCTGCTCCCTGCTCCTTGCTCCCTGTACCCTGCGACCCTCCTGCCACGCTACACTCAAACCATGACCCTCCCCTGGCTTCTCTTCTCTCTGATCATCCCTCCAGCCGTTGCAGTCCTGGTCTGGTTCCTTGCCCGCGGCAAAAAGATCGACCCTTCAGTCGTCCTCGTTCTCAACGGACTGATGCCGGGCAGCGGCTTGGCCGCCGTTGACCGACCCATTCTCGAAGTGGCCCTTTGCGTCTTGATGGGCCAGATCGGCCTCATCGCGGCACGGGGCCCGGACATCGGTCAGCTGGCGCCCTTCGGGGTGATCGCCGCCTGTTGGGCCTTGCTCTACACCCCTTGGAACCCGTTGACGGCCCAAGGACTCCCAAAGACCACCGACAGACAAGCGGGTGGCGCTCCCGACCCTCACACACACCCCTCGGCAGCTCCCGCTACAGACCCCAGAAACACTGTCGGCGGTATGGCAAATTTGGAACAACAGGCGGAGTCCGGCAATCCGGCCGAGGGCTATTCAGTGGCAGTTCGTTGCACCGAATGTGGCGCCGAAGTTCCGGTGCCGGTCCTCCAATATGCTGCCCGATGTTCTTTCTGCGGCAGCCACCACCTGGTGGTAGGCCATGACGATCTGCTTCAGGTTGCCATCCCGTCGAAAATCACGGACACGCAATCTCTTCGCGAGGCCGTACTCGATCACCTGCGCTATCGCCAATACCTCAAGCTCTACGAACGCTTTGTCGCACCACTCGAACGGCAGGCGACCGAAATCGGTCCGACGGGCGGAATGTCGGTCCGGGCCGATGTCGAGGCGGCGTCAGCCGCGGCCGAATCGGCCGTTTCGCTTAAGGCCGATGTCTACCGGAGGAAAATTGGGAAGACGCTGGAAATCCGCGCCACCCAGCACTTCCTGGCTCCTTACTACCACTCGATGGGCACGCTGTTCCAGGCGGCCTTCGGACGCGACCCCAGGACTCAGGACAAGTGTCTCCTCTTCACAATGGCCTCGCTGGAAGGCGCCCTTTCGGCACAGGATGGAATCGAGCTGCCCCCCATGGGCAAATTGAGCTATCTCAAGACCCTGGTGTCGGCAGCCCAGTTGGAGCCCGAGGTCCGGGCTCTGCTACCCAACAACGATACCGATACCTTGAAAAATGCCTACGGAGAACTCGATCGAAAACAACTGGACCGCTCGATCCAGACGATCAAACTGGGTTCGTCCTTCGCTGAAGAAGTCAGGGCCGTCGTGTGGAGGCCGTGGTGGACGGCAGAATTTCAAGCCGCCGGCACCACCGAGAGCCTGTTGATCGACGGCGCCTCCGGGTCGGTGGCCGGCCCAGCCCCTTTCATCGCTTCCGAAGCCTTCCGGGATCTCCCGGAAACGGTCCGGGCGCCGGGCGCCTCGCTTCATTTCCAGCCGATGGAGTGTCCGACGTGTGGACATGAATTCCGCTACGAAATTGACGCCGTCCTGCACTTCTGCTCCAACTGCCATCGCCTGTTCGACGCCCATGGTGAGGGCAAGACCGAAATCGACTACGACCACGGAATGCCCATCCCCGAAGAGGCCATCGATCTGGTGCCGTTCTGGCGATTCCCGCTGCAATTGATGACGGGAAACGGCGCCATCATCACCGATCTGATGCACCTCAAGGACGGAATCGACGGAAAGATGGGTCAGATCGGCGACGATGCCCAGCAGGGACAGGATTTCCTGTGGGTCCCCGCCATCCGGTGCATCAACACCCGCTTGATGACCTCAGCCTTCAACCGCCTTTTCCTTCATGTCACCGACAACCCTCCACGACTGAACCGAGGGCGGTATCCTCTGGACGCCAAGCCAGTACCGTGGCCCATCTGTCTGAAAGAAGGTAACGTCCGCCATTTCGCTCCCCTCTACCTGGCCAATGCCTTCGGCAGCCGGGACATTGCCAGGGTCAACGTCCACCACGTCGGCCCCTGGCTCTTTGACGCCAAACTCCTCAGCTCGGGCCGCCTGACCTATCTCCCCATTCCGCGCTCGGTGACCGAGACTTTCAGGGCGTACGTGGGACGGTATCGGAGCGGTGCGTTGGCGGCGGCGCAAGGAGGCTAGAAAGCTGGGACGCCAGGACGCTAGAAAGCAAGACAGGGATGCGTTGTTGTCCTGCCTCCCAGCCTCCCAGCGTTCCAGCGTTCTAGCTTTTTCTGGGATACGATCATCACATGACGACCAGCAATCCCCTCTCT
>JAUXDC010000366.1 GCA_030618605.1 Holophagae bacterium
GCTGTCAGCCGGCGCTTGCAAGATTCATGAAGTAGCCACAAAAAGGAACCGCCAAGACGCGAAGGACGCGAAGGGGAGACAAGAAAAGGGGGATTGGGATTGAATCTGAAATTTGTCGCATACCCCCGAGCCCATCGGCGACGGTGACCTAAACTCTCTCTCCCTTTGCGCCTCCTTTGCGCTCTTCGCGTTCTTCGCGGTTCAACTGCGTTCTTGCTCCCGTTCCGGGCTTTCGGTGTCCTGGCCTCCCAGCGTCCCAGCCTCCCAGCTTCCTAGCGTGCCTGCCTTTTCCCGAAAATCGCCGTACCCACCCTTACCATCGTCGCACCTTCTTCGATAGCCACCTCGAAGTCATGGCTCATGCCCATCGAGAGAGAGGGCAGGGCAAGGCCGAGGCGTTGACCGAGTTCCTTCTGCAGGTCGGCCAAGGCCTTGAAATACGGTCGACCGGCCTCGGGGTCGAGGCCGAAGGGCGGGATGGCCATCAGACCGTCGAGCTCCAGGTTTGGACAGTCGGTGAGCACATGTCGAGCAAGGTCTTCGGCCTCGTGAGGGAGGACGCCGGCCTTCTGTGCTTCGTGCCCGACGTTGACCTCCAAGAGGACGGGGAGCCGGCGCCCCGGCCAGTGTTCATCCAGCAGCATCTGCAGCCGGTCGGCCAGAGCGGTCCGGTCCAGTGTATGGATGACGTCGAAGATCTCCAGGGCCAGCTTGACCTTGTTTCGCTGGAGGGGACCGATCAGATGCCACTGAGCAGTTCCGCGAACATCCGGCTTCTTCGATGCCGCCTCCTGCACCCGGTTTTCGCCGAGATGGAGTACCCCGGCATCGATGGCATCCGATAGGGGTAATGATGGTTGGGTCTTGCTGACGGCAATCAGGGTGACATGGCCAGGATCACGGTCCGCCCCGAGGGCGGCGCGTTCCAAACGTACTTGGACGCCGGCCAGCCGGGAGGAGATAGTGGATTGCATTGAAAACTCTCTTTGCGTTCCCTTTGCGGTCTTAGCGTCTTTGCGGTTCAACTATTTTTTTGCCCTGACTCGCTGGACGCCTGAGGGGACACATCCGGTATCCAGTTCCCAGTATCCAGTTTCCCCCATCACCCTTCTCCATCACCTTGGTCGGAAATCGCATCTTCTCGAAAGAGAACCCGATGGCAAAATTCGCAGGTGATGATTTCCTCGCATCGCCGGACACGTTGCATCAGGTGCGGTCGGAGTTTGAAATGGCATGCTGAACAACTGCCGTCCGCAACAGCTGCGATGGCAATACCTTTTTTGCTCTTGAGCAGTCTGTGAAAGAGTGCCCGACTTTTTGGGCTGAGATCCTCTTCGAGAGAGTCGGCGTCCTGAGCCAACTTTTGCACCTTGAGTTTGAGATCCTCCTTGGTGGCTTCCCACCCTTGAGTGATCTCTTTCTGGGCGGCCTCTTCTTCAGGGCGTGCCTGTTGCCGGTTCTCGATATCCTCGGCAAGCTCCTGAATCACGGTGTCCAGTTCGTCGTGTCGGGTCTTGCGGGTGTCCAGTTCCTTGGTGGCGTAGTCGATCTCCGAAATGACGGCGGTGAATTCCCGTTCGTTGGTCACCATGCTTTTCTGCTTCTGAAAATGTTCCAGTTCGAGACGCCACTCTTCCTCGCCCTTGTGAACCTCTCGCAGCTCATCCTGGTGTGTGACCACCAGCGCTTCGAGGTCGGTCAGTTCGGCTTGCCGATGCCGGTTGGTCTCTTCCAAGGCCTTGACTTCCGGGGGGGGGGTCTGGCGTTCCTGGAGAGCCTGGGAGACACCGTCGTAAAGGCCTTGCAGCCGAATCATGAGAACGAGATCGTGTTGTGCTGTATTCAATGAGCCCCCTGAAACACCGGTTTTCTCCGGTTGATTACCGTCGGTGATCTTCCACCACCCATCTCTTCAATTGTGGTGGGCCCACCAGGATTCGAACCTGGGACCGACCGGTTATGAGCCGGCGGCTCTGACCGCTGAGCTATAGGCCCCGAGCGTATGGTAACCCGAGGGGCGGTGTCCAGCAAGTGTTGGTCACATTATTTCTCTTACCAATAAATTTTACGTGAGATGGTAAGAAAGCTATTAGCTAATTGCTCCCGGCGAAGACGGAATCTGCATGATTCCTGCTTCACCGGGTCAGTTTTCCCCTTCGGAAAACGGTTTCAGCAACTGAGATCGGGTCGGGTGACGAAGTTTTCTCAGAGCCTTGTACTCGATCTGGCGAATGCGTTCACGAGTGACGTTGAAGGTACGCCCAACTTCCTCAAGCGTGTGTTCGGTTCCATCTCCGATGCCGAACCGCAGTTTGAGAACCTGTTCCTCTCGTGGCGTCAGCGATTTGAGGACGGAATTGGTGTGGTCCTTCAAAGTCCGCATGATGACGGCCTCAATCGGCGAGACGGAGGCCGTATCTTCGATGAAATCGCCGAGGTGTGAATCCTCTTCCTCGCCGATCGGTGTTTCCAGCGAAATGGGCTCTTGTGAGATCTTGTGGATCTTCCGGATTTTTGAAACCGGCATTTCCATTCTGCTGGCGATCTCGGCAACCGACGGTTCGCGTCCCAATTCTTGAACCAGCATCCGAGTCGTCCGGGTCAGCTTGTTGATCGTCTCGATCATGTGAACCGGAATACGGATCGTGCGGGCCTGGTCGGCAATGGCCCGGGTGATGGCCTGCCGAATCCACCAGGTCGCATAAGTGGAAAATTTATAACCTCGACGGAACTCAAACTTGTCGACAGCCTTCATCAGGCCGATGTTGCCTTCTTGAATCAGATCGAGAAATTGGAGGCCCCGGTTGGTGTATTTTTTGGCGATGGACACGACCAGCCGCAGGTTGGCAACAATCAGATCCTGCTTGGCCCTGTCGGTCATTCCTTCGCCTCGGCGGACCTCGGCAAGCAGGCTTTTGAGGTCGTCGTAGGGTATCCGGAAACGGTCCTCCAACAGGAGCAATTCCTCTTCGTAGCGTTCAATTCTCTCCTGGTAGAAGTGGCGCCGTTCCTTGTTCTTTTCCTGTTGGACCTTTTTCCGGTCCTTGTTGACCGTGAGGACGGGGATGGAAAAGCGACGGTCAACCTCGTTGAAGAAGGTCAGGAGCCGGTTCCGGGTGGTGGTGGTGAAATCCGCCCTTCTGACCATGATCGCGATGTCAGCCATATTGACGGCGATCTTCTCGGAGAGTTCCTGGAACCGCTTACCGGTTTTCTTACACCGGCGAAGCC
>JAUXDC010000104.1 GCA_030618605.1 Holophagae bacterium
TGGTCGAAAACGGCAAGGTCGTGACGCGGGAGGCCCTCAGCGAGGTGGAGCACCTTGATTTTGAGGGCGCCGGCACCCTCGAGGCATTCAACACCGACGGCCTCCGCACCCTTTTGCGATGCGACGTGCCGAATATGAAGGAAAAGACCCTGCGCTATCCCGGTCACGCGGACAAAATGCGGCTTCTGCGGGATACGGGTTTCTTTTCGACCGATGAGATCGAGGTTCGCGGCGTCAAGATTCGACCTATCGACTTGACCTCCGAACTGCTCTTTCCAGCCTGGCACATGGGTGAGAATGATGAGGATCTGACAGTGTTCCGTGCCGAGGTTGAGGGTCGAAAGGGTCAGAAGACCATCCGCAGAACCTACCAGATGCTGGACCGGCTGGACCGAGACACCAGCACCACCTCCATGGCACGGACGACCGGCTTTACATGCACTGCCATCGTTCGAGCCGTCGAAGCGGGCCTCTTCCGGCAAGAGGGAGTTTGGGCGCCGGAGGCAATGGGGCGCACCCAGGGCTGTTTCCGGTTTATTTTTGACCGACTGGCCGAACGCGGTGTGGTGTTTGAGGAGAAGGAAGAGATTGATACTTGATACTCGATACTTGATACTGGCGAACGGCGACAGCGGCTTAATACCGGGGAAAAGTAACATGAAAGAAATCCATGAGATGGACGTCTACCGCCTGGCGGAGAGCCTTTCCGACCTGGTTTGGAACGCCTACGATTCTTGGGATTTCAAGGCACAGAAAACCATCGGGCTTCAGATCATCCGTTCTTCGGATAGCATAGCCGCCAATATCGCAGAAGGATTCGGTCGATACAATCACGCAGACAAGAAGAGATTTTACCGATATGCAAGGGGTTCCTTCGAAGAGACAAAGGCATGGTTGCGGAAGGCCATTCGTCGCGGCCTTTTATCCTCAAACACTGAAATCGAGCCATTTACGCGCGTGATCGAAGAATTGGGCCCGAAACTGAACGCATTCATCAAAAAGACCGGCACATAAAACCAAAGGCCCGCACTTCAAGGTTCAAGTATCCAGTATCCAGTATCAATTCCCTGTTAGAATCCTCCCGACAGGCTCGGATTGGTGAATATTGAAGATTCCGTCCGTATAAGTTCCATAGGGTCAGTACTTTAGAAGTCTGATCAATCTGCGGAGCCTTGCTTTGGAGTCACGGATTCGTTCCATCGAAATCAATTGAGGTCATTAAATATCCATGAACGACACCACACAGAAACTCTCTCAACGTATCAATGACGGCCAGGCCACCGTTGGCATCATCGGTTTGGGCTATGTCGGCCTGCCCCTGGCGATTGCGTTTGCCGAAAAGGGTTTTCCCGTTCTCGGCTTCGACGTTGATCTGGTAAAGGTCGACGCCGTCATGCGGGGCGAGTCCTACATCAAACATCTCGACGGCGAAGGGCTCGCACGGGTCGTCGAGGCGGGCACCCTCAAGGCTACGGCAGATTTTGATCTCTTGGGGACGCCGGACGTCATCTTGATCTGTGTTCCGACGCCCCTGACGCCTCAGCGTGAACCTGAGATGAGCTACGTCGTCGACACCGCCAACCAGATCAAGCGATCCCTCAGACGGGGCCAGTTGGTGGTGCTGGAAAGTACGACCTACCCGGGCACAACTGACGAACTGCTCAAAGGCATCCTCGAAGAGTCCGGCCTCAGGTGCGGGGAGGATTTCTTCCTGGCCTTTTCACCGGAGAGGGAAGACCCAGGCAATCCGGACTACGGCACGACGACTATCCCCAAGGTTGTCGGCGGAGTCGATCCGACTTCCGCCGACCTGGCCGAGAAGCTCTATGCCCAGGTGATCGCCCGGATCGTCCGTGTCTCATCCGCCCGGGCCGCCGAGGCGACCAAGCTGACGGAGAATATCTTTCGGGCGGTCAACATCGCCCTGGTCAACGAGCTGAAGATTGTCTACGACCGGATGGGCATCGATGTCTGGGAGGTCCTGGATGCCGCCGCAACCAAGCCGTTCGGCTTTATGCGTTTCAGTCCAGGGCCGGGGTGGGGGGGGCACTGCATTCCACTGGATCCCTTCTATCTCGCATGGAAGGCCCGGGAGTACGGGCAGCCGACCCGCTTCATCGAGTTGGCGGGTGAAGTCAATGTCACCATGCCCGCCTACGTCATCGAGAAGCTGCAACTGGCCCTGAACGATCGTGCCAAGCCAGTCAAAAACTCGAAGATCCTCGTCCTCGGTTTGGCCTACAAGAAGGACATCGACGATCCCCGCGAGAGTCCCGCATTCGAACTGATCCATCAGTTGTTGGCGCTGGGCGCCGAGGTCACCTACCACGATCCCTATATCCCGACGGCTCCACGAATGCGGTCGTGGCCTGATTTGCCGACCCTTCACTCTGTCGACCTGACGGCTGAGATCCTTGAAAACACGGATGCAGTCCTGATCGCCACGGACCACTCGGTCATCGACTACCAGTTCATTGCGGACCACGCGCCCCTGGTCATCGACACCCGAGGAATTTTCCGGGATCCCCGCCCCAACGTCGTCAAGGCCTAGTGTTAGTCGTCAAGGCCTAGTGTTAGTCGTCAAGGCCATATGTTTATGTTAAAGGCTTGCAAAAGCAGCAATATTCCGGCTGACTTGTTGATGACCTTTGCATGAGAGCTAAATGACACAGTGTCAAGAATTAGAAAAATGAGACACATTAATTTTGATGATAAAGTCATTAACTGTCGCAAAATGGTTCTTGCGACAGAGTCCCAACGAGGGCTTGACAAGGCTGGTTCTTGTGCCTTAGATTCTAGGGGAACGAAGAAATTCGAGTTTTATGGGGGATACCCCAAGAGTTATTTGACAACGAACGTGAGGCGTTGAAGCGGAGAGGGTAAATGGTCACTTCCTCTCCGGGGAGCCAATAGTGAAACCGACACACGCTCGATCTCTGAAAGGGGGATTCAGGCGGGTAACGGTTTTTCGGCGGGCATTATTTTGACCACTGCCGCCGACATCACTAACGGCTTTTTGGGGAGGGGAAGAAATCATGAATTCAACGCACATCACGAAGAAGATATTCATAGCAATAATTTTCATAGGACTCTGCACCGGCGCCGGCTGGGCCGCGGAGGATTTGTTTTTGGCGGACTGCTGGGGCGGGAGCACCGATATCTATCGAGTGGATCTTGACTCGGTGAGCGGTCACGGCGATTTGACGCTGATCAGAAATGTTCCGGTAACGGAAAGTTATGCCTTGGCCTGCACACCTGATGGCGAACGTTGCTATGCCATCGGCAAATGGTCAGGGGAGTTTGGATATCTCGACCTCGGTGACAATGGTTGGTACACACTGCCCAACATCGTGGACTCGGAAGGGTACATCGTGCAAGAGATCGTCCTGGCAGCATTTAATCCGTATGGGGCGCTTTATGTCGCCAGCCAGGGGAATGAGACGATCTACTTCATCGATACGGAGACGGGGGTGGCGACCGAGGTCGGCCAGGTCGAAGAAGACCTGACCCGTGGGACCATCGTCGATATTGGGGGCGCAGACATGGCCTTCAAGGCTGACGGCCAGTTGTGTCTTTGGACCAACTCGACCCAGACGATGTACAGCTTGCAACTGCCCGTAACCTATCCGGGAGTCGTCATCGCGACCGAGGAATTCGTCAATTCCGGGACCTTTGTGACGGGTCTCGCCATTCGTGCGAACGGATATGGTGGACCGGTCGGATCCCAGCGGGACCCTGCTTCTGAGTTCATCGTAACGGATGGCGCCCCTTTCCAAATGTATTTGAACGGACAGCCCTTCACTCACGGGTGGGGAGACATGGCCAACGGGTTGATGCCTCCTGATGTCTGCACGTTCACCATTGGTTACTACAAGAATCACTCGTGGGATGAGGCAACAGTGGACATCTGCGGCGTGACGGTTGACGAGGGGATGGGCAAGGCAGTTCTCAAGAAGGCCAGGGGCAACAATTTCTCGATGCTGTTTGCGCAGTTGATTGCCGCCAAGCTCAACGTTGGTTATGGCGGAAGTATTTCGGAAATCGACGACGCCGAAGCATGGCTCTGTCAGCAGGAGAATGCCTTCGACGGCGTAGAGCTGTTCTGGCATGCCGATTTCTACGACAAAGCCCAAAAGGCCGAAGCCAACAGCTTCATGGTTCCGTTGGACGACTTCAACAACTCGAACCACTGCGACGACTGATCGTTTCTGGTGGGCCGATGTCCACCCTGCTGGGGGGGGGCGGTGGGCCAAGGCCCACCCTACAGTTTGACCGTGATCGGGTCTGTCCGAGATTCCTCGGGCAGGCCCTTTGCCATGCCCTTCTATGAACTGGGTGTGGGCCCTGAAGGACCCACCTACAGGAAATCAGGAAGGGTGTGGGCCCTGAAGGACCCACCTACCACAAAGCATGCGCGAAACAAAGCGGAATGTAGTCGGGTCCTTCAGGGCCCGTTTTCAGGTTCTCTAATTTGACCTCACTCAAAGCGCAAACCACGTCGGCCTTCCTCTGGGACTACTCGGGCAACGTCGTCGGGATGGCGACGACGTTTGTCATCGGTGTCATCCTCGCTCGACTGCTGGCGCCGGCGGAGTTCGGTCTGGTCGCGATGGTGGGGGTGTTCATCGGCCTCGTTCAGGGCTTGATGGACTTCGGCCTTTCGGGCGCCCTGGTCCAGCGCTCAGAGCCTTCAGCCGAGCACTTCACCTCGGCCTTCGTGGTCAATGTCGTTCTTGGCTTGATGCTGGCGTGTCTGGCCTTCGTTGCTGCGCCGCTGGTGGCCCAGTTCTACGACGAGCCACGATTGATCCTGATCACACAGGTTCTGGGCCTGGGCTTCATTCTGCGTTCCTTGACCCTGGTTCACGAGGCATGGCTGCGCAAATACCTGAAGTTCAGAACCCTGACGCAGATCCGAATCGGCGCCTCGATTCTCGGTGGTGTTGTCGGCATCGTGCTCGCGTGGCAGGGTTGGGGCGTCTGGAGCCTTGTGGCGCAGAGCCTGGTGTCGACTTCGGCCGTTGTCGCCGGCCTGTGGACCTTGGGGGGATGGAAGCCGGGACTGACATTCAGCATCACGGCGCTTAAGGAACTCTGGGCCTACGGTTCTCATATGTTTGCCGCAGGCCTCTTGAATACCGTCTTCACCAAGGTCGACGTCTTGATCGTCGGCAAGCTCTTCAGCGCGGCCGATCTGGGCTTTTTCACCAGGGCCAAGGGTTTGGTGCGCATCGTCGTACGCTTCAGCTCGGACAGCGTCGGGCGGGTGATGTTTCCGGTGCTCTCGTCAATCCAGGACCAGGAGGAACGTTTTCGCCGGGTTTCGGTTCAGACGCTGGCCCTGGTGTCCTTCGCAGCGTTCTTTCTCAGTGGGTGGCTCTTCGTCGTGGCCTACCCCCTGATCGTCCTGCTGTTGACCAAGACCTGGTTGCCGACGGCGCCCCTGTTGCGGCTCTTCTGCCTCAGCGCATACGTCGTGCCTGTCAATACCATCATTCTCTCGATGCTCAAGAGCAAGGGCCGTTCGAAAGTATTCCTGCAACTCGAGGTCATCAAGAAGACGCTCTACCTGGTGGCGTTGATCGTCGGGTTCCGCTTTGGAATCCAGGGATATCTGATTGCCCTGGCCGTGATCAGCGTGATCAACACCGCCATCAATATGGTGGCATCCACCAGAGTGGCCGGGTTGCCTGGCCGGGCGCTTCCGGCGGTTGTGGCGCCCTACGCTCTGTGCGCCGTGACGGCGGCCGGGGTGGTTTCAGTCCTGATCCCGGCGGCACGAATGGGTGATGGCCTTCTCCTGGTCAGTTCGACCCTGGTATTTGCCGTGGTGTACATGATGGTCAACTGGATGCTGCGTACCGCTGGTCCCGGTTTGGCGCTGTCGATGGCCAAACAGGCTCTCAGGAGGACCGGTTGATGGGTCGACTGGGAGGATGTAGGGCATTGACGGCGGATGGATTTTGGAGGGTCGTGAAGTGCCATTTGAGGCGCATTCGAGACGTTGTACTCACCGTACGGGCCGAGGATGCAACAAAAAAGGGCCTTTACGACACCCGAAAGGCGGCGCTGTTTCAATGCCCTACACCTTCCTAGGAACTGGCGTTACGAGTTCATCCCTGGCCGCCATGCAGCCTTATGTTTTTCCCTATCTGGGATATTTCCAGCTGATCCACGCCGTTGACGCTTTTGTCATGCTGGACGATGCCGACTTCATCGTTCGGGGGTGGATCAATCGGAACGCACTCCTGCTCCGCGGTCGCAGGTTGCGCGTCACCATTCCGGTCAGGCACCCCAGAAAGGGCCGAGAGATCCGGGATGTGGCGGTGTTCAACGAGGAGCGTTGGAGGCGGAAACTCAGTGCGACGCTGGATCACGCCTATCATGGGGCTCCGTTTTTCTCCGAGGTGCGGTCGCTGGTCGCCGACGTCTTCGACATCGCAGACGGGATCAGCATTGCCGAACTGGCTGTCCGCAGCATCCGTACGGTCTGTGATTTTTTGGGTATTGAGAAGAGAATTTACCTCGCATCCAGCCGGTTCGAGAACAAGGACCTCGGCCCCACAGAGCGCCTGGTCGATATCTGTCGTCAGGAGGGGGCGGCGACACTGATCAATCCCGAGGGTGGGCAGGATCTCTACTCGAAAGACACCCTCCGCCTGCACGGGATCGATCTCCATTTTCTTCACATGCGAAACGTCCCCTATCGACAGTTCTGGCCCCACACCTTCGTCCCCCGACTGTCCATCATCGACGTCTTGATGTTCAACGGAAGAGAAGGCACTCGATTGATGCTGGATCAATATGATTTACGTTAGGAAGCAGGGTGGTGGGCCAAGGCCCACCCTACAAGAACACCGGTCCCATGTAGGGTGGGCCTTGGCCCCCCAAATCAGCCTCTCGGACCATGTCTAAGTCACCACTCAATACCGTTCTGATCCACGGTGTGCCCCGCTCGGGGACCTCGTGGCTTGGTCAGATCTTCAACGCCCACGAGGATGTTGCCTACCGCTACCAGCCGCTCTTTTCCCATGCATTCAAGGATCGGCTCGGTCCGGACTCGTCATCCGAGGCGGTCGAGGAGTTTTTCGACGACCTGATGTCCACCGATGATCCTTTCGTCCTCGGCCGTGATTCTGATATCCACGGTTCATACCCGACATTCTGCAAGTCGGCCGAACCGACCTACCTCGTCGTCAAACATGTCAGATACCATCATCTCCTCACGAACTGGCTCGACAGCCTCGACGGCCTCAAGGTGGTCGCCCTCGTACGCCACCCGTGCGCCGTCATGCTCTCCTGGCTCAACGCGCCCCGTGAGTTCAAACCCGAATGGAACCCGCAGAAAGAGTGGCGCTCGGCCCCGGCCAAAAACCAGGGCCGGCCGGAGGAGTTCAACGGATTCGAGCGGTGGAAAGACGCGGCTCGACTGTTTCTCCGGGTATCTAAGGAGCGGCCGCAGCAGTGCCGGCTCGTGCAGTACAGCGATCTGGTCGCCGATCCCCTGAGCGAGACTGAGAGTGTCTTTGAGTGGGCGGGCCTTCAACCGACCGCCCAATCAACTGCGTTCATCCGCGAAAGCACCTCGCGCCAGGTCGAGGGCGCCTATGCCGTCCACAAGATCAAAAACGACGACCAACGCTGGCACCAGGATCTGCCCCCCGCAATCGCCGATGCTATCCTCTCGGACATCAAGGACACTGAACTTGAGCCATTCACCCGTTAAACGAACCGCCCGCGATCTCGCCATACTGGGCGGGCCGAAGGCCTTCGACGAGAGGTATCACGTCGGGCGTCCGGAAGTTGGAGACCGGGATCGCATGGTGCAGCTCTTCAATGAGGTCCTGGACCGTCGCCGGCTGACAAACCGTGGGCCGCTGGTGCAAGAGCTCGAGGCACGCCTGGCCGAGATGCTCGAGGTCAAACACGTTATCGCCACTTGCAACGGCACGTTGGCGCTGGAGATTGCCGAACGCGCGCTGGGTCTCGAGGGTGAGGTCATCGTGCCTTCCTTCACCTTCGTCGCCACGCCCCACAGTCTTCGGTGGCAGGGCATCACCCCGGTCTTTTGCGACATCGATCCTCAGACCCACACCATCGATCCCTCCAGGGTCGAAGAGCTGATCACGCCGCGCACGACGGCTATTCTTGGTGTTCACTTGTGGGGGCGGCCGTGCGACGTCGAAAGCCTTAAAGCAATTGCCGATCGGCATGGTCTGAAACTGTTCTTCGACGCCGCCCACGCCTTTGGGTGTTCTCACCACGGGCGTTCCATCGGCGGCTTCGGTGACGCTGAGGTCTTCAGCTTTCAGGCCACCAAGTTCTTCAACACCCTCGAGGGTGGGGCGGTCGCCACCAACAACGACGCCCTGGCAACCCGGGTGCGACGGATGAAGGACTTCGGGTTCTCAGGGGTCGACACCGTCGTCTCCGTAGGAACCAACGCCAAGATGAGCGAAATCTCCGCAGCCATGGGTCTCGGTGGTCTGGAGGATTTAGACCGTGTTCTCGAAGCCAACCGCTCGAATTTCGAGGCCTACCGTACACACCTGGGGTCGATCCTCGGTGTTAGCTTGGTCGACTACGACACAAGAGAACGCAACAACTTCCAGTACGTCGTCATCGAAGTGGATTCAGAGACAACGGGCCTGGTGAGGGACCAGCTGATCACCGTGCTCCACGCCGAGAACATCCGGGCGCGGCGCTACTTCTGGCCGGGGTGTCACCGTATGGAGCCCTATGCCTCCGAGCAGCCCGGTGCCGGTGAAAGACTGCCCGAAACCGAGGCCGTCGCCGCGAGGGTCATCACCCTGCCGACCGGCACTGCGGTCGACAGCGCGGCCATAGAAATCATTTGCTCCGTCATCCGATGTGCAATCGAAAACGCTGGGATGCTTGAGGGCAGTTGAACCGCAAAGAGCGCAAAGAACGCGAAGGAAACGCAAAGAAAAAGAAGAGGAAATCCACGAAGAACACGAAGAAACACGAAGGGGAAAACGCTGGGACGCCAGGAGGCTGGAAAGCAAGACCCGAGTGCGGCGCCGCCCTGCTTCCCAGCTTCTACCGGCCCCGAAGGGGCCCATGCAATTTGTCCGACGAATTGCCCCTGGTAAGATACTGAAGATGAATGATATCAACAGGAATTCATTGGATCTCCGCGTCGTTTACGCGGCCCAGTTGAACAGACTGGCTGGGGTCCTGGGGGACGTCCAGCTTGCTGTTCTTTTTGGCTCGGCCGTTTCCGGGGCGTTGCGGGAGGACAGTGACGTCGATCTCGCAGTCATGTACACATCTCCCCTTGGTGCAGATCGACTGATTCGCTTGGTGGGGGAGGTGTCTGCCGTGTTCGGGAGGCCAGTAGATCTCGTTGATCTTCGGCGGGCCGGGCCTATCATCAAAATGCAGGTTTTACAAAATGGTTGCCCGGTTCTCATCAACGACCGGGACGCCTTCGAGAGATTCAGGATGTACACCCCCAGCGAGTACTCCGACTTCAAGCTCTGTCGCCGACCCGCTGAAGAAAACCTGAAGGCATGGGGCGCCTCATGACAGTTCATTTCAACGAAGACATCATCCTGGCGAAGGCGGCGGCCATTAGAAAGTGTGTTGATGTCATTCGAAAGCTTTGGTTCGAAAACGATCCCGTAGTTCCTGACTGGGTTCGGCTGGATGTAACGGTCCTCAACATCCAACGGTCGGTCGAAGCGTGCCTCGACCTGGCAAACCACCTGATCGCGAGCAATTCGTGGGGACTTGCGGGGTCCGCCATTGAATCGATCGGCATCCTTGTGGACAATCAAATGATCCCCTCCAAGGAGATCCCAGTATACCGAGGGATGATAGGCTTCCGCAACATTGCCGTCCACAACTATCGGGATGTTGACCAGGCGATCGTCACCGGGATCGTGCACGACCACCTTGAAGACCTTGAGCGCTTTGCTGCACGTATTCTGGAGGCCACCGTCAATCTGGGTTGACCGATCCGGGACACGAGGACACAGTTGATCCACGAAGAGCACAAAGAACACGAAGGGAAAAAACCTGGAAAGCCTGGAATCCAGGACGTGAGCCCGCAAGACAAGAGTGCGGTTCTGCCCTGCCTTCCAGCTGTTTCCTGCCCCGAAGGGACCCATGCAATTTGTCCGACAAATTGCCCCTGCTAGAATACTGAAGAGGACATGACATGAAAGGCATTCAATACGTTGTGGATGAGAGTGGCAACCGCACAGCGGTCGTGATCGACCTGTCGACCCATGGTGATTTATGGGAAGACGTTTACGACTCCTACCTTGTCGAGCATCGGCGCAACGAGCCCACTGAGCCGTTTGAGGACGTCGTCAAGCGTCTTGAAGCTCAGGGCAAGCTGGATGTCTAAGACGCCGCACAGGATTACATTTGCCCGGTCGGCAAGTTAAGAGCTTGAATCTCTCGATTCTACGGTTGTTCAACGAGTGGTACCAAAGATCAAAGAATTGGCTGCTGATCCCCGTCCTTTAGGTTGTAGAAAAATCGTTGGATCGAAGGATTCATGGCGGATTTGAGTTGGCGACTATCGTGTCATCTACCGGATCGACGATCAGATTCCGCTGGTACATGTCCTGGTGGTACGCCACCGCAGCAAGGCATACGAATAGGCTGGGACGCAAGATCCGTGTGCGGAGCTGTCCTGCCTCCCAGCCTCCCAGTGTCCTGGCCTTCCGGCTGTGTCCCGCTCCGAAGGGGCCCATGCAATTCGTTCGACGAATTGCCACACGACGAATTGCCCCGGTCCCCTTTGTGAACATGTACGATAACTGGTACACTTTATTCGGAGGCTGAGATGACCATGGAATCGATCACAACCACACAGGCCCGCAAAGAGCTGTTTCAGATCATCGATCGTGCGGTCCAGGGGCACGAGATCGTTCGGGTTCGTCATCGAGAAGGGGATGCAGTGATCCTGTCCGGGGAAGACTACGAGAATCTCGTAGAGACTCTTGAGTTAATGTCGGCGCCCGGGTTCTCAGAGGGGCTCAAAGAGGCCGAGACCGATATCGCTGCGGGCAGGACCGTTTCTTTGGAAGAGGCACTCGGTGGAGCCTGAAAAAGCACTTTTCCGGCTCGAAATAACCCGGAAAGCCCTGAAGGACATTGAACACCTGAGCCCGAAGCTCAAGAAGAAGTTACGAGAGATTCTTCTCAACAGAGTTGCAGTTGATCCTTACTCAGGAAAGAAGCTCGTCGGGGATCTCAGTGGATACCGGTCCATTCGACTCAACCTTCAGGACCGGATCGTCTATCGGATCGACGAAGAGCATCAGGTCATTTACATCCTCCGTGCTCGTTCGCATTACGAGGACCTATAGAAAACACAGTTGAACCACGAAGGCACGAAGAACACGAAGAGGAGACAAATCATCTCGCAAAGAACGCAAAGATGAAAAAGAAAATACCTCGTGTTTCCTCTGCGTGCTCTGCGCTCTTTGCGAGAGAATTGCCTTACTTTACCTCCCGGCCTTCCACCTGCCTCCCTGCCCCGAAGGGGCCCATGCAATCCGTCCGACGGATTGCCTCTGATAAGATATTGAAGAGGTAAAGAAATGAAAGGCATTCAACAGCATGAATCTCGTTGAAACATCGACGGTTGATAAATCCGTGGTCGTCATTTCCGATCTCCACGATGATTCTAATGAACGAGACTATTGGCTCGGCAAAACGCCGGCCGAGAGACTTCGTGCCCTCGAGTTGATGAGGCAGGTGATTTATGGCTACGATCCATCTACCGCCAGACTTCAAAGAGTTCTTTCGGTACTTGAATTCCCACAAAGTTGAGTATCTGCTTGTCGGTGGGTATGCAGTCGGGTATTACGGTTTCCCCCGCGCCACGATGGATATTGACATCTGGGTCGCGAAAACTGTCGAAAATGTTCGAAAGACGGTCTCGGCTCTCGAGGATTTTGGCTTTGGAGGGGAAATCCTTAATGAAGACATCTTTCTCCAAGGGGATAAGATCATTCGTATGGGCCTTCCCCCGATGAGAATCGAGGTACTGACATCAATTTCCGGAGTGGACTTCGATGATGCCTACTCCAATAGGATCTATGATCAACTGGACG
>JAUXDC010000323.1 GCA_030618605.1 Holophagae bacterium
CCGCTCAATCAGGGCCTTGCCTGCATCGGAAAGTGCCCGCTCGACCAGGCCGGCCATCGTCAGGATGGTTTCCTTGATCTGTTCCAATTCTTCTTCAAATAGACGTTGCATCATCCGAACCTCCCGGTGATGTAGTCCTCGGTCACGGAGTTGGTCGGGTTGGTAAACATCGTCGTCGTGTCGCCGAACTCGATGACCTCTCCCAGCATGAAGAAGGCCGTCACATCGGCAATCCGGGCCGCCTGTTGCAAGTTGTGCGTCACAATGACAATGGTATAGCGCTCCTTGAGATGCGCCAGTGTTTCTTCAATCTTTGCCGTCGAAATTGGATCGAGGGCGGATGCGGGCTCGTCCAGCAGGATGATATGTGGCTCGTTGGCCAGGGTCCGGGCGATGCAGAGGCGTTGTTGCTGTCCACCGGAAAGCCCGAGGGCGGAGTCGGACAGGCGATCCTTGACCTCGGTCCAGAGATCGGCCTGGAGCAGGGCCCGCTCGGTGATCTCTTCCAGCTGTGCCTTGTTCTTGATCCCTGCCATTCGAGGTCCGTAGGTGATGTTGTCGGCAATCGTCATCGGGAAGGGGTTGCTCTTCTGGAAGACCATACCGACCCGGGTGCGGAGTCTTTCCAGATCGACATCACGAGCGTTGACGTCGTGGCCTTCCACGAGCACTTTGCCCTCGAGACGAACACCTTCGATCGAGTCGTTCATGCGGTTGAAACATCGTAAATATGTACTCTTGCCGCACCCGGAAGGACCGATCAGGGCGGTGACTTTCCGATCCGGCATCGTCAGACTGATTTTCTTCAAGGCCTGGGTCTCGCCGTAATAGAAATCCAGGTTCTCAGAAGCAAGCGCAGTGGATATTGTTGAGGTCGAGTCTGGCATTTCTTTTTGTGCCTCTTTGTGCCGTTTTGTGGCTATTTCATCAGTGTTGTGACTGCTCATACCTCACCCCCGCGGTAGGCTTTTTGCAACCGCCGCCGAATGACGATGGCGCCCAGGTTGAGTCCGGCCACGAGGGCCAGCAGCACCAGGGTTGTGGCAAAGGCCATCGGTTTGGCCGCCTCGACGTTTGGGGACTGCATGCTGATGTCGTAGATGTGAAACCCCAAATGCATGAATTTTCGGTCGAGATGGAGGAAAGGGGCCGAGCCGTCCAGGGGAAGGCTGGGCGCCAGTTTGACGGCGCCGGTCAGCATCAGGGGGGCGACCTCACCGGCGGCCCGCCCGATCGCCAGGATGACGCCGGTCAGGATGCCGGGCATGGCGGCTGGGAGAATGATCGTGCGAAGGGTCTGCCACTGGGTGCTGCCGAGGGCCCTTGAACCGTCCCTCCAGTCCCGTGGCACCGCCAACAGGCCCTCGCGGGACGCGACAACGACGACGGGAAGGGTCAGGAGGGCCAGCGTCAGGGAGGCCCACAGAATTCCGCCGGTTCCAAGGGTCGGTGTCGGCAGACTGTCGGCGTAGAACCATCGGTCGAGCGTACCCCCGACTCCGTAGATAAAAAAGCCAAGGCCGAACATACCGAATACGATTGAAGGAACTCCGGCCAGATTGTGGACCGCCTGCGTGGCGAGGTTGAGCAGCCACCCCTTGCGAGCATATTCCGTCATGTAGACGGCGGTGACGACACCCAGGGGAACGACTGCGAGGGTCATCAACAGGACCAGCAGAATCGTGCCGAAAAGTGCCGGGTAAATGCCGCCTTCGGTGTTGGCTTCCCTGGGTTCGGCGACCAGAAACTGAACGCCACGCTTCAGGGTCTCCCAGACCTGGCCTGCGAAGGACAGATCATTTGGGAAACCGACATTGATCACATCGGCCAATGCTACGGTGACCACACCTCTGCCAACATCAATGACCAACAGTCCACGTTCGAGCTCGGTGTCTATGTCTGTGACTGCCCGGTCCGTTCCCTCCATCTCCGGGAGAAGTCGGGCCTCGACTTTCTGCCTCCGGATTTCGAGGGCGGCGATTTCTTGCCGAGTTTCGGGAGATCGGGCGTTTGTCGACCGTTCCTTGAGCGCGAGCCTCTCCTCGATTCGTGTCAGGGGCCGCCGAATTGTCTCTCGTTCTTCGAGCAGATTTCCTCGTTGTCGGCGAAGGTCCTGACCATGCTGAAGCATTGCCTGAAGGGCACCGATGTCGGATGGGTCGATCAATCGACCAGTAGTGTCGTTGATCGCTGTCAGACGGCCGAAGACATCCCCGTACTCGGAACGCTCGATCCTGACGAGGTCGGAGGGGGATTGCAGGCTCTCGATCTGATCGTCATCAATCCATAGAAAATCCCGGCCATCGATATCGCGCGAGCCGATTTTAAACTTCGTTCTCTCTCCAGTGCCCGATGGCCTTGTTTCGGTCTGCACGGCGGGTCCGATGACCCTGCTGCCGTTGATGAGGTTGACTTCAATGATCTCAGCCGGCCAGAACCAGCCGAAGGCATTGACCGCAACGATGCCGATCAGGACCGCCAGCATCGTCAGGACGACGCCGGTTGCCAGAGCCGAGGCCCAGATGCCGGGTGAAGGAGATGGCGCGCCATGGATATTGGCCTTACTGTGCGCCATATTTCCTCCGCATGATCCGACCGACCTGGTCGGCGAGGGTCGTCAGCACCAGGGTGAAGCCGAAGAGCAGAAACCCCGTCAGGAAGAGCACCCGGAAAAGTGTGGCTCCAACAGGCGCCTCGGGGATCTCGACGGCAATGGCTGCCGACATCGTTCGCATTCCGTTGAAAGGAGAAAGATCGAGAAGGGGTGTGTTGCCTGCCGCCATCAGGACGATCATTGTCTCGCCGACCGCCCTGCCGAGACCGAGGACAATAGCGGAGAAAACGCCGGCGGCGGCTGCAGGAGCGACGAGGCTCCTCGCAGTTTGCCACCGAGTGGCGCCCAGCGCCCGAGAGGCGTTGACAAGGGACCGGGGGACGACAGAAAAGGCATCCTCGGCGATTGTGAAGATCACCGGAATGACGGCGAAGCCCAGGGCGATGCCGACGACCAGGGAATTGCGTTGGTCATAGCGAAACCCGGCTGTCGTGAAGAGCCACCTGGTGAAATCGCCGCCGAAGAGAGAGTTCTCCAGAGGCTGAATCACCATGGCTACGAGACCCAGAACAACTGCGGCGCCGAAGAGGGGAACCAGCAACTCCGCCGCACCGCCGAGACGTTGCCTGAGGGCTACGGGGAGGATTTTCCAGAGGCCCAGGGATAGAACGACGGCAATCGGGAGTGAGAGCGCCCCGGCAATGGCCGTGAGCAGGGCTTGTTCCAGCCGGGGCGCCAACCACAGGGCGGCGAGAAAACCGACGACGACCGAGGGCACGGCGGCCATCAATTCGACGATCGGCTTGACTGCCGATCGAAACCAGGGCGGACCGAGTTGGGAGACATAAAGAGCTGCCAGCAGGGCCAGCGGAATCGAGATGATCATCGCGTAAAACGTCGCCTTGAGGGTGCCGAAGATCAAGGGTACGACGCTGAGTTTGGGTTCGAAGGCGTCGGATCCTCCGGTTGATTGCCAGACCAGGCGGGGGCGGGCATAGCCCTCGTACCAGACCGGCATGAAGAGCGTTTTCAAGCTGGTTTCGGGGTGAGGATTGTCGATGGCGGCACGAATGATCTGCCGCCCGGAGGCGGCGACCAGGCCGTTGGCTTTCGGCGTCATCGTCAGGGCTGTGATCGGTCCATCGGCGAAGGACTCGTAGATCAGGCGACGCCCCGAGGTGGCGTGGAACAGCGCGATGCGTCCGCTGTCGGTCGCGACCAGGAACCCACGCTTCCGGGGTGAGGGTGCGATGGCGGTGGGTGTGCCTTCGAGGCGGGGGAGAGTTCTGACGGCTGTCATGACGGCAGGAGCGCTTTCGAGCTGGGCACTGGGAACCGCTGCCAGTTGGCTGCCGATTTCGTCGTCCGGGAGGATCGTGGTTTCTCCTGGGTCGATCGTAAAGCCGGCGATTTTGAGTGTCCTCGAACCCGTGTTGGTCACCGAAATGTGGGGTACGGAAAAACCGACCGTGACGCTGCCGTCGAG
>JAUXDC010000042.1 GCA_030618605.1 Holophagae bacterium
AGACGGCCCATCTCCGCCGGTTCGGTGGAGACCCGCCTCAAGAGCCAGTCTTTGTTGCCCCAGGACAGGATGTGAACCGTAAGTCCAACGACGATCTGGGTTCCAACGAAAGCACCCCAGATGGCATCGACATCCAGGAAGACAACGACCAGCCACGCCGCCCCGAGGTTTTCCAGCGGCACCGTCAACCGGCGCGTAGCATTGACCAGAACAATTCGACTGCGACGGATCAGGGCTGAGTTCATCACGGCGGTTATTGTGGCACGCCCATTAATTTCGACGAGCGACCACCAATCGTGGCTCAATCAACCGTCCAATCTCCCTGTGGCGCAAAGCCGCCGTTTTGAACCGGAATTCTCTGATCAAAAACGCCGGCGAGAGCATCGCGCGAACTCTCGCTTGGAAGGTAAAGAGCCGGGAGAGGAGGAGAGCCTTTTCGACCGGATGGGGCAACGCCTCCGTCCTCTTTGGAAGTTCGGCGAGGACCCCGTCGAAAACCAGGTCAAGGCCAAATTCGTTGAGTTCTCTCTCCCATGCGCCCGGGCCGACCCAGTCGACTGTCGCCTGGGGAATTCCAAAATCCGCGCAGCATCGTTGGTTGTGTTTCATGATGGTCTCTCGCTGGACTCCCCGCCTCCAGATCGAATCCGAAAATAAAAACCTTCCACCGGTTTTGAGAACCCGGGCAACCTCTCTCACAACAGATCTCCGGACTCCCCTGTCGAGAATCGCCATTACCGATTCGGCAAAGACAACGTCCAGTGCCCCGCTCTCGAACGGCCACGGGGATCCTTTGACTCCCTGTTGAATCTCGACCCTGTCCTTAACCCGGCAAAAGCCACACCGCCGCCGGGCACAGTCCACCATCGATTCGGAATTATCCAGGCCAAAGAGAGGACGAACTCCAGCGGCGGCCATTCTGACAAGAGTTTCGCCCGTCCCGCATCCCAACTCGAGAACAGACTCACCTTCCTTAAAATTGAGGACGTCAAGCAGGGCCTCGGTCCCGCCACGACCCAGAGGATGAATCGAGCCGGCGCCGCGCCGACATAGGTGGTCAAGAAAAATCGTGTCAAGCGGTTCTTTCGCCATGGTCCCGCCAAGTTTCGCACGGAACCGCCCGGCCGGGACCAACTACAATGCACCCCTGAATGATGACTACCGAGTTTCAAACCGACATCCTGCTTTCCCACGGCTACTGTCTGGCGGAAGACCCCCACGAGCGGGAGGTGATGATGCCCTACCCGCCCCTGGGCCTCTTGTACATCGCCTCCCACCTGAAGGCTCGAGGTTTTAGCGTCGAGGTCCACGACTTGACCTTCTCCTCGTTGTTGGAGTTTCAACGCCATCTGAAGGAAATACGGCCCTCGGTGCTCGGGCTCTACGGCAATCTCTTGACCCGAAGGCGGCTGCTGGAAATGATTCCCCTCGGCAGCAAGGCCGGCGCCACGATCGTGCTTGGCGGCCCCGAACCGGCGGCCCATGCCGAGGAATACCTCGCACGCGGCGCCGACATGATCGTTGTCGGAGAGGGTGAAGAGACCCTGGAAGAACTGCTGCGGCACCTTCCCGATCACGGTCTCGAGGGTCTTGAGAATATTCAGGGGATTATCTTCAGCGATCCTTCGGGAACGATCGTTCGAACGACGCCCCGGCCCCAGATCCGAGATCTCGACCATCAACCCCTGCCGGCTCGGGGAAAAATAGACCTCGAACGCTACCTCAAAACCTGGACCGAACACCACGGCCACTCGTCGGTGTCTCTGATGACCTCACGCGGCTGCCCCTACACCTGCACCTGGTGTTCCCACGCGGTCTTCGGGCGCACGCACCGGCGACGCTCTCCGGAGGCCGTTGCCGACGAAGTCGCCCATATCGTCGCCACCTACAACCCCGACCGTCTTTGGTACGCCGACGATGTCTTCACACTCAACCGGCCGTGGGTTGTGCGCTACGCCGCCGAACTCGAACGCCGCAACCTCCATATTCCTTTTGAGTGCATCTCCCGTGCGGACCGGCTGACCGAAGAGGTGATCGACGCCCTGGCCGCCATGGGCTGCAGGAGACTCTGGATCGGATCGGAAAGCGGTTCGCAACGCATCCTCGATGCTATGAAGCGCCTGACCAATGTCGCCGACGTGCAGGCCAAAAGCGCCATGCTGAGACACCACGGCATCGAGGTTGGGATTTTCATCATGTTGGGTTTCGAGGGCGAAACCGAAGCCGATCTTATGGCGACCGTCGAGCACCTCAAGACCTGTGACCCAGACATCTTTTTAACGACAGTCTCCTACCCGATCGCCGGCACGGAATACTTCGCCCAGGTATCCGACCGCATACACGCGGCTCAACCCTGGGAGGAACGGACTGACCGAGATCTGATCGTCGAGGGACGCCACAGCGCCACCTACTACCACTGGGCCACCCGGTGGATGGTCAACGAGGTCAAGCTTCACCAACTCCGGAGGACAGGGACGGCATCACCTCTTCGGCTGGTCCGCCATCGACTGGCAGCATGGCGAGGGCGCTTGGGGATGCGGCTTACGCGCGACCACCGAGATCCTGGCCTGGGACGAGGGCGGGTCGAGGTCGAGGCCAAGACCCGAGGCGACCGAGCATGAAGATCAACCGCATTATTCTGTTCAACCCGGTGTCCAGCGCCCGGCGGACGCCGGTGCTGCCGATGTCGCTATTGGCGATCGAGGCTGCTCTCGAGAGCCGGTGGCCGACCATGATCATCGACGGCAATCTGGCCGAAGATGCACTCGAAGCCCTTGAATCAGCGATCGACGATGACGGGGCCGGCACCATCCTGGCAATCACCGTCATGCCGGGCCCACAACTGGAACATGCCACGCCACTGTGCCGCGATCTCAAGCGACTGCACCCTGATCTGACCATCGTATGGGGCGGCTATTTTCCCAGCCAGCACTGGGAAGCCTGCCTCAAAGATCCCGCAGTCGATTTTGTCGTCCGCGGCCACGGAGAAGCGGTGTTCGCCTCCCTTCTGGAACACCTGCACACCGGCAACCCGGCACCAGAGTCCATCGCGGGATTGGCTTGGAGGGATCGGGGCGAGCCACGGTCAAATATCCGCCCGCAGGTCCCCCATCCGGCCAAACTACCTGAGTGGAACCTTGAGAGCATCGATATCGGCCGCTACCTCAGGCCAACGTTTCTGGGACGGCGAACCATCGGCCTTCACAGTTCCTACGGCTGCCCCTATTTCTGCGCCTTCTGTGCGGTGGTCAACATGGTCGAGGGCCGCTGGATGGCCTGGTCGGCCGAGCGAACAGCCAACATGGTCCATCGCCTTCATGTCGATTGGGGCGCCGACGCGATTGAATTCAACGACAACAATTTCTTCGTCGACGAACGGCGGGTCGTTGAGTTCTCCCAACGCTTCCAGGGACTCGGCGTCAACTGGTGGGGCGAGGGTCGAATCGACACGATGATGGACTACTCAGACACAACATGGCGGGCGATGCGGGACTCAGGGTTGAGGATGGTCTTTCTGGGCGCCGAAAGCGGCTCTGAAGAAACCCTCAAGCTGATGGATAAGGGGGGTTCGGTCTCTCCACAAAAGACACTCGAGATGGTACGGCGGATGCAAAAATGGGGCATCGTGCCCGAACTGAGCTTCGTGCTCGGCAACCCACCGGATGCTCAAGGAGACGCCCTGCAGACTATGGACTTCATTCGAACGGTCAAAGCTGCCAACCCGGCGACCGAGATCATCCTCTACCTCTATACCCCGGTGCCTCTGGCCGGTGCCCTCTTTGACCAGGTTCAGGCCACGGGCTTCGCCTTCCCGGAGACCCTGGATCAGTGGATTTCCGGAGATTGGCTGGATTTCGCCCAACGTCGCTCTGATTTACCGTGGGTCGGACCAAGACTCCAGCGCCGGATCAAGAATTTTGAGCGGGTACTCAACGCCTACTATCCGACGACGACACTGCCGTCATTGACAACCGGCAAAAGAAGGCTACTCCGCGCCGCTTCGGCCTGGCGTTATCACCTCGGCATCAATGTCTTTCCACTTGAACTGGCCGCCGTCCAACGCCTTCTGCACTACCGCCGCCCGGAGACATCGGGTTTTTAGGTTAAGATCAAGAGATGCAGGAACTCGAGATTCAGACCGCCCACAGCACCTCGAAAATCCTTGTCGGCCGCGACCTCCTGGCCGATACTTCGCGGCTCGTTGACCAGTGCACCGCCCTGTCCCAGCCGCGGTCGGTGATCAGCAATACAACCGTTGGACCACTCTACGGCCAAGCCTTGGCCAAGGAACTCGCCCTCGACCCGTGTACTGAAATGCCTGACGGCGAAGAGTACAAGGTCTGGCCTCAGGTCGAGGGTCTGTGCACCCAGTGGCTGGAAAAGGGCCTCCATCGGTCGGACAGCGTTCTGGCAATCGGCGGAGGTGTCGTCACTGATACCTGCGGATTCGCCGCATCGGTCTATATGAGAGGACTACGGTGGATCGCTGCCCCGACGACCCTGCTGGCAATGGTTGATGCCTCGGTCGGCGGGAAGACCGGAGTCAACATGACCGAGGGAAAAAATTTACTGGGAACTTTCTGGCAACCCTCCCTGGTCGTCGCTGATATCAATACTCTGGAAACCCTTCCCGAGCGGGAACTGCGCGCCGGTTTGGCCGAGGTGATCAAGAGCGCCTGGATCGGCGACCGGGATCTGCTGGACCTGATAGACCCTTCAAAACCCATCTCCGACCCTCTCTGGGAGGAATTGGTAATGCGAACGATCAAGGTCAAGGCCAGGATTGTCGAAGAAGACGAGCGAGAGGCCGGCCTCCGAAAGGCTCTCAACCTGGGACATACCCTGGGACATGCCTTGGAGGCGGCCACAGGCTACAAGCGTTTTCTGCACGGTGAGGCAGTAGCCTGGGGGATCAGGGCCGTTGCGGCCATCGCGGCCGACCGGGGTCTGTTGGCCAACCCCTGGCGGCGCCAACTGGACGCCGCCATCGATCGCCTCGGGCCCCTTCCGCCGGTCGTCGGCATGGACCCGGAAAGAATCCTCCATTATCTGACCAAAGACAAGAAGAGCGACCATTCAGGCGTTGCCTGGGTCCTGCCCTCAGACGGCGGGGTCGTCCTTGACCAGCGGGTTTCGATCGAGGAGATTCGAGACGTTCTGGAAAACCTGGGTTGAAAAAAAACGGGGCCCGAAGGCCCCGTTAGATTAAAGAAAAGAGTGCCTAGAAGCGGAACTTCAGACCCAACTGGTAACCACGGGGGTCGCCGGCCTGCGTCAGTACACCGAAATCGTCTTGAATTTCGCCGTACCGATTGACCAGCTCAGTCTCATCGGTATACATGTTGTCTTCGTTGGTCACGTTGAAGACCTCACCGATGATCTCAAGCTCAAGGTTACGCCCGAAGGTGAAGATCTTGGACAAGCGCAAATCCATGTTCCGGTAGTAGGGCTGCCTGAAGGTATTGCGTTCATAGTGGTAAAACACGCCCGGGGAAGTTTCGATGACCGCCCGCTCGTTCCGGGAGTAGCCGTCGTTATTGTGGTCGCGGCCGTCCATCGCCGAGTAGGGGAAACCCGAACGGATGTAGATGATGCCTGAGACCATCATGTCCCAAGGCAACTGATAGGTGCCGGACATGACGAACTTGTGCTGAACGTCGAAGTTCGACGGACCCCAGTCGCCATTCAGGTTGAACTGGTCTTCCGGATAGTCGCTCGACGAGGACACCGAACGCTCGTTGGAGTCGTTGTCCTCGGCCTCGGCCCAGGTGTACGACGCATCCAGCATCCAACCGTTGGAGAAGCGCTTGCGACCCTTGAGCACGAACGCTTTGTAGGTAGCTTCGGCATCGGAGGTGAAGGTCATGATCTGATCGAAGTCCGAGTAGTTGGAGTGATAGTAATAGGGTACGTAGACCGGGCGGCCGTCGTCGGTCAACTCACCGGTGGCTTCGCCGATGTTCTGATCGAACTTGCGCTCGAGTTTCTTGGTCTCCGAGTAGATCAGGTCAACGCCCAGAGAGAAATCAGTCATGACTTCTCGCTCGTATCCGAGGGAGAACCTCAGGGTTTCCGGGTTCTCGAAGTTCGGGTCGAAAACGAAGATATCAGGCGTTACCGAGTCCAAATCACCCAGGCTGCCCCAGCGATTGGGGTAGGTCGGGCAGCCTCCGAATTCGCATCGCTCAGAGACTCTGACGACCCGTACACCGTTGGCCAGCATGGCATTGGCGTCGAGCAGAGTCGGGGTGTTGTCGTAGAAGTAACCGGCACCACCACGCAGGACCTGTTTGCCGTCACCGGCGAGATCCCAGGCAAAACCGACGCGCGGCGCCCAGTTGTTGGTGTCGTCGGGAATCTGACCGGTATCCGGGAAGAGTGGATTGGTTTCCTTGGGAT
This sequence comes from Holophagae bacterium, assembly GCA_030618605.1. Lineage (GTDB taxonomy): Bacteria > Acidobacteriota > Thermoanaerobaculia > Thermoanaerobaculales > Sulfomarinibacteraceae > DAOWGJ01. The sequence goes on from JAUXDC010000042.1 coordinate 6,400, forward strand.
CGTCGTGGGCCTGGAGGTCGTAGCGCAGACCGTAGGTCAGGGTGAAATTCGGGGTGGTACGCCACTCGTCCTGGAGATAGAAGGCGTAGTAGCCGGTGTCGAACTTCACTGCGCCGTCGTAGTCCGAGAAGCTCTGGGTGTAGGAGTAGGGCTCATCGTTGAAGAAGTCGTCCCACTCAGAGTAGGAATAGGCGCCGCCACCGTAACGGTAGAATCCATCGTCGAAGGCGACGAAATCCAGGTTCATTCCCATCTTGAGCGTGTGCTCACCCAGGTAGTAGGTGAAGTTGTCGATGATCTGAATCCGATCCTCATCCAGGAAATTCGGCAGGAACTGGTTCTGACCCCAGGTGGCCTTATAACCATAGATGCCGGTCTCGGGAAGCGTCGTGTTATTGGCCGCTCGCGGCCGCTCTTCGGTAGCGTACTGCACGATCAATTCGTTGAAGGCATTCTCGGAAAGAACCGAGTTCAAGGACGCTACGAAGGAGTTGAAACTGTTCTCCTCGAGTCCGTTATTGGACCGGCCGGTGTTGGAGTAGGAGGAGGTCAGATTCTCACCTTCCTGGGCTGAGTAGTTGTCACGAAGGGTCAGGAGGTGGTTATTCGACAGCTGCCAGTCCAACTTGAGCAAAATGACGTCGGCATCGTTGGTCTGCTCGATCTCGCCCGTTTCGCTGTCGTAGTCCAAGCCGGTGATCGCTTCCCAATCTGCGGTACGGTCTTCGGGAAAGTCACGGAACACGGCATTGTAGGGGGTGACGTAATCCTGCGAGTCGTAGCTTACAAAGAAGTGCAGCTTGTCCTTGACGATCGGGCCACCGAGGGCGAAACCGTACTGCTTCTGGTCGAAGGCACTGCTTTCAAAACCCAGAGCATCCTCTTCCAAGAAGCTGTCGTCACGATAGTAGTAGAAGACCTCACCCCTGAAATTGTTCGTTCCAGACTTGGTAATTGCGTTCATAACACCACCGGAGGCGTTGAACTGCAGGTTGTAGGAGGACTGGATGATCTGGAACTCCTTGATTGCTGCCTGCGAGAAGGTGAAGGGTGGACGGGTCCCGCCACGCTCTTCACCAAAGAAGGAACTTTGGCTGTTGGAGCCGTCGATGTTGAACGAATTCTGGATGCCTCGGGCACCCATATTGATGCCGCCCCGGCCGCCGCCCTGGGTCTCATCAGCTGCTACCGCACCCGGCGCGAGGATTGCGAACTCCGCAGCGTCACGGCCCTGCAAGGGAAGGTTGGCAATTGCTTGATCACCGATCGACGCCGACACCGACGGGTTGGTCGTCTCGATGACCGGAGCTTCCGCCGTTACGACAATTTCTTCGGCAATCTGGCTCTCAGTCAGGAAATAGTCGATCCGAACCGAAGACCCCAGGCCGACCCGGGCGCCACGCTTGATTTCGGCTCTGAAGCCGTCAAGCGTCGCCTTGACGTCGTAGCTGCCGACAGGCAGGAGGTCCAAACGGAAAAATCCGGCGGTATCGGTGATCGCCGTCCGGCTGAATCCGGTCTCCGAGTTGGTCGCAGTGATCGTCGCGCCTGGCATGGCGCCACCATCTGTATCCGTTGCAGTTCCAATAATTTGTCCGGTCACACCACTGCTCTGGGCCCAACCGGCATGAGGCGCCAACAGCACCGCTGCAGCCACCACAAGTCCCATTACCATCACAAACTTACGCATAATATCTCCTCCCTCAATTGTGTGAATGAAATCACATTTCCTCAAAATAAAAAAGAATCAAAAAGCTCACGGAGCTAATGTACAGATTCACAAGCTCGCTTTCAACCGAAATTTCCGTCTTATTTCGGATTCTTCTCTCCATCGATCTCGGGGGCGATCACCCAGTTCAGGTCAGCCTCCGGCGACCAGGTTTTCAGATCCTCCAGATGGTCGTCAATCATCGATGCCACTTCCTCCGATGAACGCCAAATTACCTCTGCCTCGGCCAGGTGCGGAAATCCCCCACCGCCTGCGGCACGGTAGTTATTGCAGACCAATGTGAAGTCCGCTTGAAGATCCACTGGACGCCCATTTCTGCGAAGATCCCGCACCCGGTCACCCTCAGGCCGGGTCGGATCTATGCGATAGCTCAGGCCCTGCATTGTGTCGACATTGTAGTGGCGGACGTCGGGATCAACGACGACGACGCAAGGGCCATCAACGGGACACTCGATGCCGTCGTAATACCGGGCTGCATGTTCCAGCACATCCTTGACCTGGGCTCCACTCAACTTCACCGATCGCAACGTGTTGGGGTAGACGTAGAGTGAGCGAACCCAACGACTGGTCACCGGCCCGGGAACGAGATCGGGGGTGCTTCCGGTCAACAGACTGGCCAGGGAGAGGTCGGCGCCCGAGGCCTTCAACTGAACCCGGTGGATTAAATCCTGAGCGGCACAATCCCTGAGGCGGCAACTCCGGACGCTGACCACCCTGTCGACGACGGTCAGGGGCTTGGCCAAGGCCTCGATCACCCGTCGACGCTGCGGCTCGAAAGTACCCGCGAGTACCTGATCGACCTCAGATTCACCAAGGTCGATATTCTCGCCATGCCACGAGACGATCGACGCCGGGCCCTCTTCCGTCTGATTGAGCTCGAGGTCGATTCGCGTCATGACCCGGCCTCTCGACGAGGGCTGCGAGATGATCGTACCGTGCAAGAGCCGGGGCGGGAGATTCTGGTGGGCATGACCGGTCAGCAACAGATCGATTCCGGCCACCTGAGCCAGGCGATCGCCGTAGTTCTCGTAGCCCGTACCGTCGGTCTCGCCGGTTTCCAGGTCGATCTCAAAGCCCGTGTGTGCCAAGACAATCACCAGATCGCAGTTCTCATCCTCCCGAAGTATGGAAACCCAATGCCGAGCGGCCTCGTTCATCGGCTGGAAAACAAGGCCCTCATAATGCGCCGGCTCCTCCCATCCCGGGATATTGGGGGTCACCAGGCCAAGAATGCCGATCCTCACCTGACCCAGTTGCTTGACCACGAAAGGCTGAAACGCCGGGAGCCCGTCCTTGGCCTTGATTGCGTTGGCCGCGAGAAAGGGGAAGTCCGCTTCGGCCTCTGCCCGCCGAAGAGGGCCCATACCGAAGTTGAATTCGTGATTGCCGACGGCCATCGCGGCGTATCCGATTCTATTCATTGCCTCGATCGTCGGACTGGCCTCGTTCCACCGAATATGGACCATCTCTTCCAGGGGCGTGCCCTGGAGCGTATCGCCCGAATCCACCAGCAAGACCGGGTGGTCGGTCGATGCTCGGATCGCGGTGACTGCCGCCGACACTCGAGCCAGGGAACCCGGCGCCCCACTGTCCCGGGCATCGTCGAAGGGTAGAACCTGGCCGTGCAGATCCGAGGTGTGAAGCACTGTCAGCCGGAAGGTATCGGCGGTTTCAGCGGATCCAGAGAAAAATAAGGATGCTGCCGCTGCCCAGCAACATGTCGCAAACAAAATCGATCGGTGCGTTGCGTCCATGGCCGATCCTCCAATGCGGAGATCGTACCAAAACACCGTCTGCGATCTGAGTCAGATACGGGTCGGAGCCTGCTCGCTGCCCACTCGAATGCCTCGAGCCCGGCAGGTCCAAGTCCCTGGTTCCGTCATTTCACCCTGGAGCCGATAGCGATCCGAAGGAAGAAGGCGTACGAATTTGACGCCGGTTTGGAAGCGCTGGCCACCTAATTCGTTGACGAAAACTACCGCCGTATCGACAACCGCCACACCCCGCTCAGTCGGGATTCGGAGTTCGAGAAAAGTGTCCGGTTCGAGGCGATCCTGGGCTTCGAACATACACCCACCAAAGGAGAAGTTGGTCGTCCTTCCAAAGCTCTCGAAACCCGACACACTCTCGATCATCCGAAAGAGCACCGCCTTCTCGTACGCCGTACGCTCGAAGCACCGCACCTTCGTCATTGTGGGGCTGAGGACTTTTCCGCAGTAGAAGGTTCTTTGAGAGTCTTGCATGGTTCCTCACCACCCTCCTCATCATTCCTGGAAGAAGCAAGCCAGATGAAAGCAGGAAGCATGCCAACGGCCGAAGCTCGGAAACCCCCGCAGAACCCGAATCGGTACAGCACTTCACCTCTATACCCGTGTCACCGCGACGCACCCCCTGAGGCATTACAACCCGCCAGCCTCCTCTGGATGATGATCAGTGACAGAGTGGCCGCCAACCGTCACTGACGGCGATCCGAGGGCTTTGCGAAAAACAGATCTTACCTGTGCCATGGCACAGGTTTTGTCACCCATACTGTGTCATGACACACTACCGTCGGCCGTTCCCCCATTTGCCGAGGGACCTGTCACTCTTGCCGTTCAAGGACGGATCGACAACCAAGACTCCTGGGGTACCATCACGACAGGCGCCGTCAGCGGACGATGGCGTTTCCACACCGATTGTGCCCTCAGATACCGTCAGCCTGCGTCCGGTGGATCCTGGATGCCCTTGGATCTTCGCCTCGGCCGACGTATCCTGAGTGGGATGTGGCGAGACCTCAAAGCAACCCATGTTTCTGACCACTCGATCACCGAGATGATCGGCGTGCCCCTGCCCGGTCGGTGGGGCAGCTTCAAGCCAATTTGGCGACGGGGGGGGCGATGAACAGACTCCGCCTTTTGACCGGCGGCGAAAGCCACGGTCCGAAGTTGACCACTATCCTCGAAGGACTCCCTGCAGGTCTCCCGCTGAATCGGGAAATGATTGACGAGATGCTGCGCCGCCGCCAACACGGCTTCGGTCGTGGTGGTCGTCAACGCATCGAACACGACATCGTGGAAGTCACTGGCGGCCTGCGCGACGGCCGGACTCTGGGATCACCCCTGGTCATGCACGTTGAGAACCGGGATTGGGCGAATTGGAGCGAGCTGATGGACCCCTGGGCGGTCGATCGGTCCAAGGCCGGCGAACGATCAGTGACCCGGCCACGACCGGGCCACGCCGATTATTCGGGCGGCATCGCCACCGATCAGCTCGAAGACCAACGAAATGTGCTGGAGCGGGCCTCAGCCCGGGAAACCGCAGCACGTGTCGCCGCAGGGGCTGTCTGTTGTCAGTTGCTTGAACGCTTCGGCATCGAGATGCGATCGGCGGTCCTCGCGCTCGGATCCCACGCAGTACTGGACGGGGCGCCGACATGGAAAGGCTTGGCCGGAGTCGATCCCGCCTCTCCCCTGGTGACGCCCCGTCCAAATGACGAAGAGCCCCTGGTGGAGGCCGTCCGTTCGGCGAGAGACGAGGGTGAAACCCTGGGTGGTGTGGTCGGACTGGTCGTCCGGGGTCTGCCCCCCGGCCTGGGCTCCTACGTCCACTGGGACCGAAAACTGGACGGACGCCTGGCCCAGGCAATTACTTCGATTCCATCAGTCAAGGGCGTGGCCCTGGGCGAAGGTCTGGAGGTCAGCCGGCGGGTTGGATCCCTGGCCCACGACCCCTTCATCCTGGGCGAAAACGGCCTCGAACGAACGAGCAACCACGCTGGAGGTCTCGAGGGCGGGGTCACCAACGGGTCGGACCTGGTCATTCGAGCCTTCTTCAAACCGATTTCAACCTTGAGACGTGGGCTGCCGTCGGTCGACCTGGAAACCGGCGAGCCAGGAAACACCGTCTGGGAGCGTTCCGACGTCACCGCCATCGGCGCCGCACCGGTGATCCTCGAGAGTATGGCTGCACTGGTTTTGGCCGACGCCCTCCTGGAAACCCTCGGCGGCCAGGCTATGGCCGATGTCGATGCCTCCTGGGAAGCCTACTGCGACCGTGTAGCACGCTGGTGGGTCCCAGAGCAAAAACCCCGATGATCACGGTCAAGCGAGCCGACAAATACGGCTTCTGTTCCGGAGTTCGTATTGCGGACATCAAGGTCCGCCGTTTTGCCACAGATGGCGGCTCCGGAGCGATCCTGGGCCAGGTTGTCCACAACGAACGGGTCGTCGCCGAGATGGAAGGTCTCGGCATGCGGACCGTCGATGCCATCGCCGACGTTACCGAACCGGCGATCGTCTTTTCTGCCCACGGAGTCCCGGAGTCCTTCCACCGTGAAGCCCACATCCTTGGACTTGAGGTGCTCGACACAACCTGCACCTTCGTCTACGACATCCACCGCGAAAGCCAGGCTGCACTGGAGGAAGGTTGCCACCTGGTCTTCATCGGGGAGGCCGATCACAGGGAGGTCATCGGCTACACCCACGACCTGGACCCCGGATGTTATGACGTGATTTCCTCCCTGGAAGAAGCGCAGGCCATCGACTGGTCTGAATATCCCGCCATTCGGATCTTTTACCAGACAACCCTGAACGCAGAGCACTACGAAGATACCGTTCGGGTCATCGAGCAGGCCAATTCCACCACCTCCAGGGCCGACACAATCTGCTACGCCACCAAGGAAAATCAGGATGCGGCACGCGCCCTGGCCCACAACCCCGACATCAACATCATCCTGGTAATCGGTGGCGCCATGAGCGCCAATACGCACCACCTCTGGGAAATCACTTCAAAAATCAAGACCTCGTACCTGATTCAGGGACCCGAGGCGATTCAACCTGAGTGGCTCCAAGGAATCGACAGCGTCGGTCTGACTGCGGGCGCTTCGACCCCGGATTCCCTTGTCGACGAGGTCGAGGCCTTTGTGAAGGCGTTCGAGAAGTGAGGGGGAAAGACATGAGCTCTCAGCTCAGATGCTTGCAAAAATTTCTCTCACGCCCCTTCGAGCAGGCGCTGTTTGAAAACGTAGGGTGGGCCAAGGCCCACCGACGAAGACGCCCGATGGTGGGCCAAGGCCCACCCTACCTCCTCCTTTCTCTTTGTGCCTTTTTGTGCCTTTTTGTGGCTATTTCTTCCTCTTCGCGTCTTGGCGGTTCAATTGTCTTCTAGGGCAGTCCGTGTTATCGCCGCAGCGGCGGTCATCGCCGCCGCCGTCCTGACCTTTCCATTCGAGGCCCTGCCTCTCGGCGCGCCCGGCATCGACTCCGGCTGGCAATGGGTCGTCAATGTCGCTGCCGACCATGGCTGGGCCTTCGGTCACGATGTCGTTTTCACCTACGGCCCACTGGGTTGGTTGGCCACACCGCAGGATGTCGCCTCCCACCTGTTGTTGGCCAACGGATTTCGTATCACCCTTCAAGGGTTCTTGGTCATCTTTGCACTGATGCACCTGTTTTGGGCGAAAAAACCCGCCCAGGTCCTTGCATTCGCGGGCCTTTGGACCATCGCAGGCGCCGTCGGTCTGCGATTCGAGGGCTTCGTCATCCTCGTATTCGCCACAGCTGTGCTGACCAGTCTGCAAATGGAACGAGCGTGGCCGGCCGTCACCGGAGGCCTGATCATAGGCATCGTTCCATTCATCAAGACCTCGCTGGGCATCGCAACCGCGGCAACCCTCTTGGTCGGTTTGGCTCTGATTTGGAGAAACCAGGGATTCAAGGTGCCCATGCTGACGGCCATGGTTTCCGCGGCCACGGCATTACTTCTGGCGATGCCGTTGTTCCCATCCGCGGCCGTGTTTCGGGCGTGGATCGGCCAGGCCCTGGAGGTGGTCGATGGGTATGCTGCGGCCGCAAGCATCGTCGGTCCACCGCACATTCTGATCACGGCAGCGGCGTTACTGCTTGTCGTTATCGCAGGAGGAATCCTACTGACTCAGCGAGTGCCGAAATTTGGTCAAACGGCCCTGATCCTGGCACCGGGACTCCTGATCACCTTCCGTCTGGCTTTCGTTCGACAAGACGGACACCAATACCTCTTCGTACCCTTCGTTATCGCACTGCTCGGCGTGGCTGCCCTGGGGTCATCTCGGCGGACGGCCATGGGACTTCTTGCCGGCGGACTGGCCACGGTGGTCGTCGGGACCGTCTTCGGCGCCCTGCCGTTCGGCCCGGCATCCCTGCCACGGGTCATCGCCCTGGGGCACCGGGGTCCCGCCAACATCACTCGGCTGCTGCGTATGGATCACACACGACAGACGCTTTCGGACGTTTCCCGGCGCAACCTCGCCCCGCTCAGGCTGCCTTCATCATGGGTCGACCGAATGGCGGGAGCACCCAACGGCATCACAGTCGTGCCATGGGAACTGATGTATGCCCCGGCCAACAATCTTCCATTCCAACCTCTGCGTTCGATGCAGTTGTACTCGGCCTACACGCCGAAACTCGACAGCCTGACGGCCGAAGGCCTTTCCGGGCCAAATGCCCCAGACTTCGTGCTGGACGACTTCGCTCCGGTTGGCAAAAGACGAGCCCTTCTTGATGCCCCATTGACATGGCGAACGCTCTTCTTGGAATACCGGTTGGAACGATCGGCTCAGGATCGTGCCCTGCTCCTGCTGGCCAAACGTGCCAAACCGCTGGAACATCGATGGCAGGACTTGGGGACGGCCGCCCTCGAAGTGGGTGGTCCCGGAATCAGACTCCCGCCTTCACCTCACATGATCTTCGCCGAGATTGATGCACCCCTCAACGCACTCGGCCGTCTGAACAAGGCCTTCTTCAGAGTCCCCCTCCTGATGGCTGTCTTTCACAGGATCGACGGCAGCAGCTCTTGGGCCAGACTGATCCCGGCAACCGCACCGGCAGGAATCCTCGTCAGCCATTTTCCCCATGACATCGACGACTACGCCGGCCTGTGGTCCGGCCGAGGCCCCGTGACGGTTGAACGTTTGCAAATTGTTGGGCCAGGGGAAAGGAATTACACAAGGCACTTCGGCGTTCGCTGGCGCGAGTTGGCCATCACGGCAGGTCGAAAGTAGGGAGAGAGTCGTCAGAAATTGAAGCGACCTTCGCCCTTCACACTTCACCCTTCGCCCTTCACCCTTCGCCCATTCCCCTTCGCCCTGACGAGGGTCGCCACGATCATGCCGGCAACCAGGAAGACCGGCACGAAGATCTCGGCACTCTTGAAACTGACGGTCGCATGGTGGACAAAGACCAGGCCGAGTACATAAAGCGATGCACCGAAGTTTTCCAGCCAGGCGAACCGCCCCAAAATCAAGAGGCCGACGCCGACGGAAATTCCCAACTGCATCAGAGGTAGATAGATCACCTGCCACCGGAAGGTGGAGGTTTCCAGGGCGTCCAATTTTTTATCGGCGACCGTGGAATCGTCGCCCGGCCCCGGAAAGGGCGCCAAATGTGCCTCCAAGGCCAGAAGGCCCGCACCGACAACCACGCTGCAAAGCAAGATGCCCACAACTACGAAAATCCGCCGGCTCGAAGCTGTCATGGTGTCTCCTCTGAAGAAAAAGAAGGCGTTTCAACGGGACCCAGCATCCTCTTTTCCAAAAAGGCACTCACGATGACGACCGGCTCCTTCGGCTTATGGAAAGCAACCGTCTTTTCATCACCGACCCATTCCTCGATCACTTCGACCCGGCCTATGGCATCCAGAACGTCAAAACCCTCAACAACCAGCCCAAACACCGCGTACCGCCCGTCAAGATGTGGCCGGGGGGCATGGCAAATGTAGATCTCGGTGCTGCCACTGTCGGGATCCTCATCACGGGCCAATCCCACAGCACCAGTTACATGGGGGTAGACGCCAAATTCCCCCTTGACCAGCGGCTTGTCGTTCTCGCCACCATCGCCGGCCTGGATCACGTGACCGTCAACCACACGGTAAAAGGGAAGACCATCATAAAATCCCTCCCGTACCAGTCTCTTGAAGTTGGCCACCGTCTCGGGCGAACCCTCTTCGAAAAATCGAACGACCATTGTCCCCATCGAGGTTACGAGGACACAGACTTCTTCCTGTACTTGTACTGCCGTTTTCCCCGCCGACAACCCAGGAACGGCCACCAGGAAGATCCACACCAGAAGATTCAAAATTCGCATCGAAACCTCCGTCAATGACGGTAACACTTCAGCAGCCGCGATCACCAGGAATGACCACCGGATGCAGCAGAGGTCACAAACTCCTGGGCAGGACCTTGAGGATAATCATGGACCACTCTTCCCGTGGAACGACCAGAATAATCCCGGTGCCCAATTGCTGCATAATCAGCAGCCCATTCTCCCGAACCTCGGTGACCGTGGCCGTACCGCCGACAAAGAGTTCCACATGATCATCTACGGCCGGCTCCCACAGGCGCAGGGCTTCCTCAGAGGGGCTGACCTCGGTGACCCGCTGTTGGAGATCGTCCAGGACAGCGACCAATCGCGCAGTCGGCAGATCGAGCATCTGGACCGGCGAATAGGAGAAAGACGAGGGGCTAAAACCAGGGAAATTGAGTTCGACCTTGGCACCGGAATCTATCGCTCCCAGCGGGTCCCGGCCCTCGGCCCCCACGTTGCCTACGACTTCGGTAAAGGCTTTGATATAGATCTCGTATTCGCCATCATCCAGAGTCAACTGCCTGAAGAAAACCTGATTCCCCTTTTCCTGGACCGTTGTCACCGCCATCTTGTTATCGAAGAGCGTCACTCGAACAGCCCGGTCACCGTGGAACCAATGGCGTTCGATAATGACATTGGGAACCTCCTGACCGACGGTCACAGGGGCGACCACGAGAGCCATCACAAACACCAGCAACGGCTTCAAGATGACTCCGCACCCATCAGATCCCGGACGGCCTTGATGGCAAAATCGAGAGCACTACCCTCATCGATGATTCCGTCGAGTACTGCAGCCCTGGCCGCCACAATTGCCGGCCCGATGTGGCGGCATTCTGGAATTCCGGCATCGAGGAGATGCCGGCCTGTGACGGCTCCCGGTCGTCGAACGGCGGCCTCCGCAGCTTCGGCCAATCGACGGCGTCCATCCATCTCCAACCCGGCCATCGCCAACAGCAGTGCTTCGCCTCCGGCCCTCTCGACTGCCGACACCCGTGTGCTGAGTTGCGTCCCTGGGTCGGTGACGGCCTTGAGTCCCGCAATCGCGCGGGGCAGACCGGCCATCCGGCGCCCCGACTCTCCGGTCAAACTGAGCCTTTCGGCCAATCGGGCCGGCACTTCGGCTCCGGCGGCAGCCGCCAATCCACCGAGAAAGAGGAAGAGTGGAGGAGGCGCGTCGCCCAGTCGCTCCAACAGATACCAGCTGAGTTGCCCCTCAACCTCAAGAAGAAAGTCGTAGCAACGGTCATCCCAGACCAGGTCGGGACACACCGCCCCCAGCAGTCCGAGGTCGGCCAGCAACGCCAGCGAGGGGGTCGGATGCGGTTCGGCCAGAAGCTGTTCCAACTCCCGACGCAGCCGCTGGCCGGACAGGCGGTCAAAAACCCCTTCCGAAACCGCTGTCCGGATCAAGTGCTCCGTATCCTGGGCTACTTCGAAATCCAGCCGCCGGGCGTATCTGACGGCACGAATCGCACGGGTGGGATCGTCGATGAACGACAGCGAGTGCAGAACCCGGATCTCCCGGTGGCTGAGGTCCCGACGCCCCCCGAAGAAATCGATTAACTGGCCGAAACGCTCGCCTTCCAGAGATATGGCCAACGCATTGATCGTGAAATCCCGGCGATAGAGATCTTGCCGAATCAACGAGGTCGCTACTTCCGGGAGGGCTGCGGGAGTTCGGTAGAACTCGGTCCGCGCCGAGGCAACGTCCACAGTGTGACCATCCGGCAGCGTCACCACAGCAGTCATGAACGGCTGATGCGCATGACACCGCGCATCCAGCCTCTCGGCCAATGCCTTGGCAACCTCGATACCGTCGCCTTCGACCACCAGGTCGACATCCTCGTTGGCACGTTCCAGGAGAAGATCCCTGACGACGCCCCCAACCAGGTATGTCGGCGATGACAGAGCGCCTGCTACGTCACGGACGGACTCCAGGAGCCTCCCAACCCAGTCAGGCGCGACCTCACGCAGCATTCGAGTGACCGTCTGGGTGACCGGCCTCAGCGCAGCCATTCGGTGGTCCAAGCCGGCGCCGACAGCCGGCATTTTCTCGAAGAGCTTGCGAAACAGCTCCATCCGAGTCAAAAGACCAACGGCCTTTTCTCCTTCGGTGACGACAACGAACCGATGAGACCCCTCCAGAAAGAGGTCACCCAGAGCCTCCAGCGGCGTCCCGGCATCGACCTTCGGTACCCCGGGTTGCATGACGGTGCTGACCGGACGATGATCCAGCCCCAGAGCCGCAGCCCTGTCCAACAACTGCCGGGTGACGACTCCGACCAGTTCGCCGGTCGAGACCCCGGCGACCGGGAGGGCGTTGACCCTGCGCTCGTTAAGCTTCTTTTTGGCCGCACCGACGGTCACATCGTCGTCAACGGTGAAGATGTGGCGCCCGGCGGCAGCGCCGGCGGTTTCGGCCGGCGGCATACGCTCTTCCATCCGACGCCATACGTCCTCGCGAATCTCAACGACCATCCGGCCGGAAATCCTGGCTGAGGCCGCCGTGGCATGCCCACCACCGCCAAAGGTACGGGCGATCTTCCCGACGTCCAGACCCGCCAACCGAGACCGCAAGATCATCTGAACATGAGGCGCACTGACCATCAACACAACCCCGACCGGCAAGTGGAAAGTCTCCATCCACCGGTGAACAACTGCGGCAGCTTCTTCGTAATACTGCTCCACCTCGACTGTGGCGACGGCGACCGGCACCCCGCCGATCCGGCGTTCCTCGGTACCCTCGACGATGGCGTTCAGAAGGGCCAACTGCTCAGGATCCAGGCCCTTTGCGACCCACCTCCGGACCCACTCCAGGGACGCACCATTCTCTACGAGCCACGCAGCGGCACGCATGTCCTCGGGCGTCGTGTCCCGATAGGATAGTGACCCCGTATCTTCGTACACCCCCATCAACAACAGAGAGGCCTCTTCGGGCGTCGGATCGATCTTTTGGCCACGAAACAAATCAACGATCAATGTGCAGGTCGAGCCGACACGGCGAAAAACCACCTCGTCGGCCGCAAGCCCGTTGCCGTTCTTGCCGTGGTGGTCGATGCGGGTTATCTGGCATTCCGACTGCTGGATCAGGTCCCACACCTCACCGAGACGGGCGGGGTCGGGCGTATCCAGGACCACCGCGTGTTCCAGCCTATGACGCCTCGCTTCTTTGAGCTTGACCTCCGGGAAAGGCAGAGCGGTCTCTTCCCTGAAGCGCCGTACGGCCAACTCCATCGAGCCGGGAAAGAGCACCCGATGATCCGGGTAGAGGCGAACAGCACACACCGCAGAGGCAAATGCATCGAAATCCGCAGACATGTGAGTCGTGATGATCTTCACCTGGCCATTGTATGCCGCTCAGGG
>JAUXDC010000367.1 GCA_030618605.1 Holophagae bacterium
TTGCCGAACTGGTACGTCTGTGTCTTGCTGCAGGCGCCTCCAAGGTGACCGTTCTCGACAATTCCTGCCATGACCCGGGGAGGGCTTTCGAGCGTTCCGGTATCGCCGCGGCGGTCAAGGAGGTCGGCGGGATCTGCGCCCACCAGAACAACGTCGGTACCGAGGTGAGAAATCTCGGGGGCACGGTGCTCGGCAGCTGGGAGGTGCTGAGACCGATCGTCGAGGCCGACCGCGTGATCAATGTGCCGATCGTCAAACACCACTCTTTGAGCCGGGTTACGGTGGGCATGAAGAACTGGATGGGCGCGATCGTCGGTTCGCGCCCGAATCTTCACCAACGGCTTGCACAGGCCTGTGCAGAACTCGGAAACGCCTTTCGGCCGACTCTGACGGTCGTCGACGCGACCCGGATTCTCACCGGAGGAGGCCCGACCGGTGGCTCGCTTGCCCATGTGAAAGATACGGATCTACTCGCCGTGGCGACGGATTCCGTAGCCGCGGATGCGTGGGGCGCCTCGCTCCTTGGGGTCGAGCCGCAGGATATGCCCCTCCTCGCCATCGCCGAGCGGCTCGGCGTCGGTACCGCCGACTGGCGTTCTGTCGAAATCGGCGTGTGAAGCCATGAAGATCAGGCCCCGCCACTGGCGCATTGTTTCGCAGTCTGCTTTTCTGATCATTTTCTTGGGTCTCTTCTTCAGCCTCTCGGTGTCCCGGGTCCCCGGCGCGCTGGCGTCTGCCATGCTGGCCCTCGATCCCCTGAGTGCTGTTTCGACAGGCCTCGCCGACTGGACGGTCCCCCGCTGGAGTTGGATCGGGCTGTTGGTGTTGATGGTCACAGCTGTTCTCGGCCGAGTCTTCTGCGGTTGGCTCTGCCCTTTAGGAACTCTGCAGCATCTGGTGTCCTGGATCGCCGGACCCAACAAGAGGAAACGGGCCAAGATCAATCGGTATCGTCCGTACTTCGCCCTCAAATACATCGTGCTGGTGGTGCTGCTCGGGCTTGCGGCATTGGGTTCGAATCATACGGGCTGGCTGGATCCCATTCCGTTGTTGCATCGTGCCTTTGCCGCCGGTATCAGGCCGCTCTGGCAGGGCACGGCGGTTCCTGCGGGCTGGATCGCCTTCGCAATGCTCGCAGCGATCCTCCTTTTGTCGGCCTGGATGCCGCGTTTCTTCTGCCGGGTTCTGTGTCCGCTCGGCGCCCTGCTCGGTCTTTTTGCCCGACTTGCGCCCATTCGAATTCGGCGGCTTGAAGACAGTTGTACCGGGTGCACCCTGTGTGTCTTGCCGTGTCAAGGCGCTGACGAACCTCTGGGCGAGCATCGTGTCAGCGAGTGCCACGTCTGCCTCAACTGCCTGGAGGTGTGCTCCGAGAAGAGCCTGTTCTACCGCATGGCCGGCCCAGGCGATGTGGCCTCGCCGATGCCGGACCTCGACGTCGGACGTCGCCGCTTTCTGCTGACTGCGGCTGCCACGGCCGCCGTCGCGCCGGTTCTGCAGGTCGCGGGTGGTGGTTTTGAAGGTAGCACCCATGACGCGATCCGGCCGCCGGGCGCCCTTGACGAAGAAGCCTTCCTCTCACGTTGCATCACCTGTGGCGCCTGCTCGGCATCCTGTCCCACGGGAGTCATTGCTTCTGATTTTGGCAAGACCGGGATCAACGGCCTGTTCACGCCGGTGCTCAACATGCGTCATGGCTGGTGCGAACCGTCTTGCATTCGTTGCGGCGAGGTCTGTCCTACTTCGGCTCTGCGCCTGCTCGCGCCGGAGTCAAAGCAGACCATTGGGGAACCGGCCGAAGTCACGATCGGCACCGCCTTCATGGATCGCGGCCGTTGCTTGCCGTGGGCAATGAATACGCCCTGCATCGTCTGCGAAGAAATGTGTCCGACTTCTCCGAAAGCGATCGAGTTTGAAACGATAAATACTCAGGACCGTAATGGTGATCCCCTCACTCTGCAACGGCCAATCGTCATCCCTGAGCTGTGCACCGGCTGTGGGCTGTGCGAAAACCGCTGCCCGGTTGGCGGCCAGGCAGCGATACGCGTTTCGTCGGTTGGGGAGAGTCGCGATCCCAGAAATCAGATGTTACAGCGGGTGATCGGCTAGGAGTGCGGACCGTATTGGCCCTTTGATGTTCACGATTTGGCAAGATGGCGGCAAAAAGGGCCAATCCAATCCGCTCTCCTAGTAGATGCGCTTCGCGCATGGAGAAGAGTTGGGAATGACGAGACTGCACGCAGCGCACCTTTAGGAGGCTGTGGGGTAGAGGCCTGGACCAACTTCTATTTCTCGACCGCACTGGCGGCCTATGCCCTACAGGCTCCTGTCTATTTCGCCGCCTTGGAAGCCTTCTTGGCGGCCTTGTTGGCCTTTTTCTCTTTCATCGAGAGTTTCGGTTTGTTGCTTTTCTCTTTTTTCTCTTGACCTTTGCCCATGTTCTATCTCCTTTTTCCGGCGATGGTGTGGTTTGACCGCTGAGCCGGGATGCTAGGGTGACACTGTACACCGTCACGCTGAGGATTGTACTCGGTAGGCCGCCGAGGTCATTTCCTCAAGAGGCTGCGCTTCTCGTTGTATTGTGAGCGAATCGCCGAGAACTCGCGGTGGTCGAAACACATTTCCTCGGCGATCTTTCGGACCTCGTTCTCTTCAACCATCGAGATCTCGTCGTCGGCTGCAGAGACCTCGAACAGACAGTGCAGCAATCGCTCTTTTTGCTCGCGGGTGGCGATCTTGTCGAATTCCCGGGTGACCAGGTAGTTCTCGGTTCCCCCCAAGAGTGATTGTTGTGACTTCGCGATCTGTACGACGAGGACTGCCTGCGCCTCTTCGAGACCGCCCACCTCGCGAACGACCTCTTCCATTCGCCGGATCTCGTCGTCGCTGATCACCAGGTCTGCGTTTGCGACACGCGAAAGCACAAAGGCAAAAGCCGCGATAAAACGCCCTTGGGCGGGATCGAGGCGATCGATTTCACGAACGATTCGTCGCACCGTCTCGGTGTCGCTGACGGGATCCGACTGCGGCACGTCATCGAGACCGAATAACTGATTGAAAAAATTCTTCAACTAACCTCCACTTGAGACCCAACATAGTTGGATCCTACATCTGTAGAGAATCATCCGGGAAGTGTCTCTATTCCCCAAACCGGTGGATGTGCAACCAAAGCGGACCCTCAGCCTCGATAATCTCCCGAATCGGATC
>JAUXDC010000155.1 GCA_030618605.1 Holophagae bacterium
AGCGAGTGGTACGAGTCACAACACGGCATGATGAACGTCAAGTGTTTCGTGTGCCACGGATCGACTGGTGACGATTTTTCAACGAACCCAGGCGCCGACCGTTGCGTCGGGTGCCACGCCGACCAGGTAGAGACGATGGCGGCCCCGTTCATGAAAGACAAGGGCTGCTTCACATGCCATCCTGCCCATGCTCTGATGGCGCATCTCCCATTGGCCGTCGAGGGAGGTGATAAATGAGTGCAACACGAAGACAGTTTATGGTGGCATCGGCCGCAACCTCGGCTCTGGCCGCACTGGGCAAACCCACGAAGGCCTTCGCGGCCGCCGATGGGGGCATCAAATGGACCAAGGGCGTCTGCCGCTACTGCGGCGTCGGTTGTGGCGTCTACAAGGGTGTCAGGGACGGCAAACTGGTTGCGATCAAGGGTGACAAGGAAAACCACAATGACGGCTACGTTTGCCTCAAGGGCTTTCTCTTGCCGCAGATCCTCTACCATGAGGATCGCCTGACCCATCCACTGATCAAGAAAAACGGCAAGCTCGTCAAGGCAAGCTGGGACGAGGCGTTGGACCTTGTGGCCAAGAAATTCACTGAGTCCGTCAAGAAAAACGGCAAGGATTCTGTGGCCTTCTATGGTTCAGGCCAGGCCTACACAGAAGAGAGCTACGCGGCCAACAAGCTCTTCAGGGCCGGCTTTAGGACCAACAACGTCGAGGGCAATCCGCGTCTGTGCATGGCTTCGGCTGTCGGCGGCTATGTGACGACCTTCGGCAAAGACGAGCCGATGGGAACCTATGATGACATCGATCATGCCGACGTCTTTTTCATCATCGGCTCGAACACGGCCGAGGCCCACCCGGTCCTCTTCCAGCGGATCGCACGGCGGAAGAAAGCGGACCCCAACGTCAAGATCATCGTGGCGGACCCGCGCATGACCCCGACGGGTCGCATCGCGGACATTTACCTGAAGTTCAAGCCCAACACCGACCTCTTCGTGTTGAACGCCTTTGCCAACTACTTTGTTCAGAACGATCTGGTCGACAAGGAATTCATCAAGAATCACGTGGCCTTCGGAAAGGGCAAGGCGGCAGACCAGAACTGGGACGCCTACGTCGCCTTCCTGGCGCCCTACACGATGGAGAAGGCTGCCGAGGTCTCGGGATGTCCGATCGAGGATCTGACGGCTGCGGCCAAGCTGTTTGGCTGCAAGAAAAACCGCACGATGTCGATGTGGACCATGGGCATTAACCAGCGCCTGAGAGGCGTCTGGGGCAACAATTTGATCCACAACCTGCACCTGATCACCGGCAAAATCGGCATTCCCGGCAGTACGACCTTCTCTCTGACCGGCCAACCCAACGCTTGCGGCGGCGTCCGGGATCAAGGTGGCCTCTGCCACATCCTGCCCTACGGCCGCCTCGTCAAGAAGCCTGAGCATCGTGCCGAGGTCGAGAAGATCTGGGGTGTGCCCCCGGGAACGATCGGCGACAAGCCGGGCAAACACGCACTGGCGATGTTCCAGGCCCTCGAGACCAAAGACATCAAGTGCATCTACATCATGTGTACCAACCCCGGGCATTCGCTGCCCAACGTCAACCGCTATCGCAAGGCGATGGCCGACCCCGACACCTTCGTAGTCGTCGCGGATATCTACCCAACCCGGACCACCGAGTTGGCCGATGTTGTGCTGCCGGCGGCGGCGTGGTCCGAGAAGGAGGGTGTGTTCGGTTGTACCGAACGTCGCTATCAGCTGGAGCATCAGGTGGTCTTGCCACAGGGTGAGGCCCGGGCCGACTTCGATATCCTGGTCGATCTGGCCGCCCGCTGCGGGTACGGAAAACTCATGCCGTGGAAGAGCCCGGACGACGCTTGGGAAGAGTTGCTCCGACTGGCCGAGGGCACGATGTATCAGATCGGCGGCATCACCAGGGCTCGTTTGCGCAAGGACCACGGTGTCATTTGGCCGTGTCCGACCGAGGATCACCCGGGGACCAAACTGCGCTACGTCAAGGGTGAGGACCCGTGGGTTCCGAAGGACTATCCCCACCGGATCATGTTCTACGCCAAGCCGGATAACCGGGCAGTCGTGTGGTTCAGGCCATGGGAGAACGCGGCCGAGATGCCCGACGAGGAATATCCCTTCTTCTTCACGACGGGCCGCGTGATCGAGCACTGGCACACGGCGACCATGACAGGCCGATGCAAGGAGCTCAAACACGCGAAGATCACGTCCGAAGTGGAGATCCACCCGGACGACGCCAAGAAACTGGGCGTCAGGACTGGCGACGGCGTGCGAGTGACCTCAAGGCGCGACTCCCTGGTCTTTCCGGCCCTGGTCACCGACAACTCCCAGCCTGGGTTGGTCTTCGTCCACATGCACGATGCCAACCTCAAACGCATGTGCAACAAGATCACCATCGATCAGTTTGACCCGGGATCGAAGGAACCGACCTTCAAGATCTGTGCGGTCAAGCTTGCGAAGGCATGAACCATCAGTTTGACTCCAGTCCCGGGCCCGATGGTGGGCCCGGGCCTCTTTTTGAGGACGGCATCGCTGTCGTTGTCGGTGCGGTGGTGGAAACGCTGCAAGGTCGGGCGCCGAATGTTGCCTGCCGTCTGGAAAGTATTGCCGACCTGAATGTTGTCGGTGGGGACGGGGATTGCCGTCTGGCCATCGTCTGGTGCTCCTCCTCGGCCAAGGGGCTGGAACGGGCCATGGAACAGCTGGTCAAGGGGGACGAAGAGATCCTCGGCATTTTCCCGACCTTCATGGGTCAGGACGATGGCAGCGGGGCAACAGAGGCCCGGGCCGGCGCGATGCAAAAACTGATCGATGAAGGCTAGGGATTCCGCAGTGAATCGGACACGCAGAAATTTCTGGAGTCAGTTTTTTCCTGAGGGTTTGCGTCCGCCCGGCGCCCGGCCGGAAAACGAGTTCCTGGCACTCTGTATCAAGTGCGGCCGCTGCACGGCCTCGTGCCCCTATCAGAGTATTCGACAGTCAGGATGGGAGGCCGGTTTGGGCGTCGGGACGCCGGTCATTCATCCTCGTGAGATTCCGTGCTACTTGTGCATGATCTGTCCCGATGTCTGTCCATCCGGTGCATTGGAACCGGTTTCAAAAGAAGATATCGACATGGGGGAGGCGGTGGTCGATACCGACACCTGCTATGCCTTCCTCGGCATTTTGTGTCGCGCCTGCGTCGACGCATGCCCCTTTCAGGGGACTGCGATCAAGCAGAATCTGGCGCTCGAACCGATTGTCGACCCGGAATTCTGCGTAGGGTGTGGTCTGTGTGTTCCGGTGTGCCCGGCAGAGCCGGAGGCGATTCGGGTTATCAGGGGTCAGGGAACAGGGAGCAGGGTGCAGAGCGGATGAGTGTTGCCAATTTTTTCCGCCACAGGGGGCGGATGAGGTGGGGTCGGCTGCGAAGGCTGAGCCAAACTGGTTTTTTGCTCTTGTTTCTGGTACTTCCTTTCACCTACCTTAAGGGCCAGACTACGGTCATGGGAACCCTGGCTTCGCTGCGGATCGGTCCGATTTCGCTGGTTGATCCGGTCTCCGGTTTGGCGTCGATGATCGCTGCCCAGGAAATCGGATGGACCCTGTTCAGTGGGATGGTTCTGCCGGTCCTCTTGGCCCTGATTCTCGGGCCGGTCTTCTGTTCGTGGGTCTGCCCCTGGGGTCTGCTTTCGGAGCTCTTGGACAAGGTCCTGAAGCGGAAAGTCGGCCGGATACCCTCGTGGTTGGGCCCGCTTCGGTGGTCCTTTCTGGGAGGGGTGCTGTTGCTGGGGTTGGCGACCGGCATGCCGCTTGCGGCGACCATCTCCGCACCACGCCTATTGACCGTCCTGCCGATGGAGATCATCTTCCTGGGTGGGGCGACCGCCGGTACCCTTGGTTTCCTTGGGGCGCTGTTGGTTCTTGAAGTCGTGCTCCCGCGCCGCCTCTGGTGTCGTGCCCTGTGTCCGGTTGGATCGACCCTGGTCTTGCTTCGCATGAGGAAAACGATGACCATCGCCTGGTCCGAACCGACCTGTCGGCCGGAACTCCAGGGTGCCACGTGCTTCGTCAAGTGTCCCTGGAACATCGATCCCCGCCACATGGGACCGCGTGACGGGTGCACCAACTGCGGCACCTGTGTCGAAGGCTGCCCCTCGGGACCGTCCCTGGATTATTCGTTTGGCCGGACCGAGCCGGAGCCTCCGTCAGGGCTGAGGCTCCCGGTGTTGGGGCAAAATTAGAAAAGCCGGACGGAGCGTAGCTTCGATGCCCCCACCTGCCGTATATACTTGCGTGATGGATCGAAAAGAAGCCGCTGCCGACCATTTCGAGGCCGGATGACGGACGGGGGGCCACTGGTCGGCCGAGGCCTGATCGTGACACCGTCGGGGCGTCGCACTCCAGTATTGCGAGACCTCGATTTCTCCGTCGAGGGCGGCGAGATATTGGGTCTGCTCGGTCGATCCGGTTCGGGCAAGAGCACACTTTTACGGGTCATCAACGGTCTGACACCCTGGTTCGTGCAGGCGGAAGTCACCGGCGATATCGAACTCGGAGGGGAGCCGGTGGACGATCTCGACCCCGGGCAGAGGGCGCATTTGATGGGGAGTTGTCTGGATAGGCCGGACGGGCAGCTCTTTTTGCCAACTCCCCGGCAGGAACTGGCGGCGGCCACAAGGCTGTACGGTGAAGCTTGGGACCAGGGGCATATCGAAGAGAGGCTGGGAGTTGGGCCGCTGCTGGATCGTCGGATCGTCGATTTGTCCTCCGGTGAACGGCAGCGGGTTGCACTGGCAGCGGCGCTCTTGGCCGCGCCCCGGCCGGTGGTATTGGATGAGCCGACGGCCCACCTGGATGGTGGTGGTGCTGCGGCTTTGTCGGAGGCCTTGGCCGATGCGTCGGCCTCCGGTTCTGCAGTGATCGCCGCCGAGCACAGTGGCTGGCGACTGGATTCGGTGGTCAGCCGGTGGGTGAAGTTGCAGGGCGGCCGGCTGGTTCGTGCCGAAAGCCCAGATCCTCCGGCATTCTCGACGCCGGATCATCAGCCTGGAGATCGTAGGGTTCTTGAAGCGCATGGTCTTTCTGTCAGGGCCGGCAATCGACGGCTCTTCGAACCGATTGATCTTGAATTGCGAGAAGGGGAGATTGTCGTTTTGAGCGGTGACAACGGTGTCGGCAAGTCGACCCTGGCACGAGTGATGGCCGGGCATTTATCGCCAGACGCCGGTTCGTGCCGTGTGTCAGGCGCCCGCCCGCCCGCCTTGATGATGCCTGAGGCCGAACTTCAACTCTTCGCTTCCACAGTAGAGGGTGAACTGAGGGCGTGCGGCGCCCCGATCGGGGAGGTGGCCAGAGTCTTGCGCCGTCATCGCCTGGAGGCCTTGGCTGCACGGACTCCCTGGAGTTTGAGCCGGGGCGAGCGCCAACGCCTGGTTCACGCCGCTCATGACGTTCTGCAACCGGAGGTTCTGATCATCGATGAACCCGCGCAAGGTCTCGATGCAGAGGATGTCATCGATTTCATGGAGCTGGTTGTCCGCCGGGCGGCGAGGGGCCGCGCCTATGTGATCATCACCCACCGAACCGAGTTGGCCGCAGCGGCCCATCGCCATTACAGGCTCAGTACGGCAGGTCTCGAAGAGGTTACCCGATGATCGATGCACGGCCGTGGACTGCAGCCGCGCTGGTGGGGGCCTTGTGGGGCGCCCTGGAATTGAGTGTCGGCACGGCGCTTCATCTGAGCCGGCTGCCTATTCGAGGCATGGTGATGGCGGCCCTCGGCCTGGTATGCCTGGTGACATTGAGACGCCTTCGGGGACGGCCGGGAGTCTGTCTGCTCGCGGGCGTTATCGCTGCCTTTCTCAAGGTGTTTACCCTGGGTGGTCTCTATCCGGGTCCCTTGATCGGGATCCTCCTCGAGGCCCTGGTG
Organism: Holophagae bacterium; assembly: GCA_030618605.1. Classification (GTDB taxonomy): domain Bacteria; phylum Acidobacteriota; class Thermoanaerobaculia; order Thermoanaerobaculales; family Sulfomarinibacteraceae; genus DAOWGJ01. Next base: position 5,935 of record JAUXDC010000155.1, read on the forward strand.
ATCGAGGTGATTTTCGACGTTTTTGGTCCGCGCCGCATCTCAGCTGTAGTGGGAGGCGCCATCGTACTTGGTCTGACGCCGGTGCAGATGACCCTGACGGTCTGGGTGGTCGCTGGGCGGGACACGGTCGCGGCCACAGCTCAAGCAGCTCTGGAGGCATTGGCGTGGTTGGGTTTTCCCGTGTTTTCCCCTGTCGCCGTCCTGGGTGGTGTGGTCGCAGTCGTGGCCGGTGTCGGCGCCTTGGCCGGGTGGTGGGCCTGGAGTGTCTCGTCGAGGGTCAATGAGAGGCTGGGACAATGAGGCGGGGGTTTGCCTCAGTGGCCTTGGGCCTGGCATGCATCTCAGTGTTCCTGCCGTGGTGGTGGGCGCCGTTCGCAGGGTGTGCCCTGGCCGTTGTCACGACCGCCTGGGTGGACCGGTCGGTCCTCAGGTCGGCTTTCCGCCTTGGTTTCATTTTGGCGGCGGTCTTTGCGGCGGCTGTCGGAGGTTCGGCGGTGGCCTGGGCGTCGGGGCTCACCAGGGGTTTCGAGGCGGGGGGCATGCTTCTTGTCCGGCTGCTGGTCTTGTGGTTGGTCGCAGGTGTGGTGTCGCGATCGGTTGATGCCGACGCCGTGCTGGGCGTTTTCCGAAAGATGGGTTTTGAGCGCCTTGGCCTGGTTTTCGGTCTGGCACTCAATGCGCTCCCCCGTCTGGTCGTTGCGGGACGCCAGGTCTGGATAGCCCATCGGGTACGGGCAGTATCAAGAATCGAGGCGTGGAAACGGCTTCCGGTGCTGGCCGAGGTGTTGCTGGCGCACACCGTACGGATAGCCGATGACGCAGCGGGCGCCGCCGCTCTTCGAGGTCATTCAAGCCTGGTCAGGCCCCCCAAGGCGACTTTGCAGTGCCAGGCGCCGGTTATCGTGCTGACGGGACGCCCGGGATCCGGGAAGACGACGGCATTGGAACGGATCATCGACGCCCTGGTGGGGAATGGCTCGGATGTGGCCGGGTTGATCCAGCCCGGAAATTTTCGCAATGGAACCAAAGTCGGTTTCTTGGTCAGAGACTTGCAGACGGGTGAGGAAGCGCCTCTGGCCCGGAAAACCTCTCGGGAGTCAGGCCAGCACGGAACCGGGTTCCTATTCGATGAGAAGGGTCTGAAACTGGCTCGGCAGGCCCTGGCCTCGGCGCCCGAGGGTGCGGTCCTGGTCGTGGATGAACTGGGGCCGGTCGAACTTCGGGGCAAAGGTCACATGCCGGCGCTGCGTCAGGCATTGGTGTCACGGCCACCAAGGGTTCTGATTCTGGTCGTTCGCCGCCATCTCGTGCCGGCCCTGCTCGCCGCCCTGTCGGCAACCGATGCCCATGTCGTTGATGTCGAAAGTGAAGGGGATGAGGCGGTGGCGAGAGTTGTTGGGTTGGTGGGAGAGGTTGAAGAGTCGAAGGGTCGAAGAGGTCAAAGGATAAGAGAGGTCGAAGAGTCAAAGGGGTCGAAAGGGTCGAAGAGGTCATGAGCGCCCTCTCGAACGGCGCGTGCCCGGTCAGGCCTTCTTCATGCGCCCCCGAAGGCCGGGGCAGGAAAACAGGGGCCTTGAACAGCGACCGCGTCGGCAAACAGGCGCAGCGACAGGATCAGCAAACAACGTCTGGGCCAGATGACAGCGACTGGGGCGGCGTCAGGTACAGTCTGCTGCATCCAACACAGTCCCAACGCTGCATACAGAAAGCGTCACGAAAGGGCCCGAATTCCTATTCAATCGTAGGCGGGAGGGGTAGAGTTGAAAGGCGAAGCCGGGAAGACAAAGAGGAGGGGGAGTTATGAGACATTGGGCAGTCGTCATCGTTGTCGTGGTCGTAGGATGTTCGTCGATGGTGTAGGGGCAGGGGATTGAGGATATCGTTTTTTACGATACCTTCGAGTCGGGGGACACTTCGGGCTGGTGGGCGCCGGCGAGGGTTGGGAAGACGGGTCAGACGACGTGTTATGACCAAGACGGTGTGGTGATACCAGATTGTACCGGCACAGGCCAGGACGGTGACATTCAGCCGGGAGTGGCATGGCCAGAGCCTCGATTCGTCGACAATAACGACGGGACCGTTACCGACATGCTGACGGGGCTGGTGTGGTTGAAAAATGCCATTTGTTTTGGCTGGAGGAGCTGGGCCGACGCACTTTCCGATACCAATACGTTGGCTTCGGATTTGTGTGGCCTCACGGATGGATCAGCGGCGGGTGATTGGCGTTTACCCAGCATCAATGAACTGCAAAGCCTGGTTGACTACGAGTATTACAGCCCGGCCCTGTCGAACGCTGAGGGAACTGCACGGTGGACCGAAGGCGATGTGTTTGCGGGAGTGCAGATGATGTTCTATTGGTCATCGACGTCCTACGCGCTCAATCCGTCGTTCGCGTGCTACGTGAACCTCATGAACGGCCTCAACGGCAACAGCGGCAAGGCCAGCACCCTCTGTGTGTGGCCGGTTCGGGCCGGACAGTGAGTAGGGTGGGCCTTGGCCCACCACCGGCTGCTGTCCACGGCCGCAGTCGCGGATGACGGATACGGTCCCGCCCCAAATGCGGATCCTGCCGCGGCTCGCTGCTCCTGTCCTCCATCCCCGGCCTTCGGGGGCGCATCAAGATTGCCGTAGGTGGAAGTTTGCCGATCGCCCCCGCTCGGTGCGTTTCCCTCAAGGGCGACATTTTGGTAACTGGGGGGTTCTCGCCCTTGAGGGAAGCGACCTCGGCGGCCTACGACGTCGGCCATCACTCGATTGGCGAAGTTGCCGCCGTGGATTGCCCCACACAGCCTTTCCCGAAGCGGCACCGGTAGTGGAAGGCCTGCCGGAGGAAAAGCCTGTGTACGGCACGTCCCGGGTTGGGATTTTGTGCGGCTTTGATTTTTTCGTCGGCGTTGGCTGGTTG
>JAUXDC010000029.1 GCA_030618605.1 Holophagae bacterium
TCCCGGAAGGTGACGATGGCGTCGGCGGTAGCCACGGCCGGACCATACTTGAAATCGATCTCGTGCTGACCCGGTGCAACTTCGTGGTGGGCCGCCTCAACTTCGAAGCCCATTGCCTCCAACACCAGGACGACATCCCGGCGGGCCTCTTCACCCATGTCCACCGGGCCGAGATCGAAGTAGCCTCCGGCGTCATGGGTCAGCAACAAGGGATCGCCGTCCTCGTCCCGGTGGAAGAGGAAGAACTCGGCTTCGGGTCCCGCCATCATCTCGTAGCCCATTTCGTTGGCTTTGGCGACGGCCCGTTTGAGGGCGGACCGTGGGCAACCGATGAAGGACTCTCCGTCGTGGGTCTGGATGTCGCAGATCAGGCGGCAGACCTTGCCGTGGCGGTCCTCCCACGGATAGATCTGAAAAGATTCCAAATCGGGGGAGAGCAGCATGTCGCTCTCTTCGATGCGGGTGAAACCCTCGATCGAAGATCCGTCGAACATTACTTCGCCGTCGAGAGCTTTCTCGAATTGGCTCTCAGGGATCTCGACATTCTTGGCAATCCCGTCGATGTCTGTGAATTGCAGGCTCATGAAATGGACGTTTTCCTCTGCGATTCGGTTCAGGATATTTTTGGCTAAAACTGACATTTTGTTCCCCTTGTCCCCATCACTTTGTTGAGAATATCCCAACAAATGGGCCTGTCAAGGATTTATTAAGCGTTGTGGTCATTTTTTATTTTCAGAGACTCATTGATTTTTCCGGTGAGGATGACTCGGTGATCTGATAGCCTGATCGATGATGACGGTCAATAAAAGAAACCCGGATCACGGTGGGTTGCATTGGGAGCGTCGGCAGTTTCGGCCCAGTCGATGGGAGCTGGCGGCCGTCTTGCTGATTCTGGTGATCGGAGTTGGTTTTCGGGGTCTTTACCTCGGCGAACTCCATGCTATGCCTGAACTCACCTATCCACCGGTGGACGAAGGCTTCAGTCTCTACTGGGCCACGGGCTTGGCTACCGGCGATTGGACCCTGCCCCCTGATGCATGGGGGCGGGATCCTGGCATCAGGACGACCGCCTACATCCGACCTCCCGGTTACGCCTTCGTTCTGGCGGGGATCTTTCGTCTCGTCGGTGGCAACGCTCTTGGACTTCGCATATTCCAGATGGGCCTTGGTCTGGTCAGCGTTGTTCTGGCGTGGTGGATTGGTCGTCGCCTCCTGGGGCCGGCGGTCGGTGTGGTGTGGGCGGCGCTGATGGTGTTCAATTGGCCTCTCCTTTATTTTCAGGGAGGGCTCAACGGCGCCTGGCTGTTGGTTTTGTTGTCGTTGGTGTTGACGGTCCTGCTCTTTCAATTGGCACTGAGTCCGAGTTGGCATTGGGCGGCCTCGGCGGGCGCGGTCCTTGGGCTGTTGGCGTTGGTTCGTCCGAATGCCCTGCTCTTTGCACCTGTCCTGATTGTCTGGGGATGGTGGGTCGTTCGGCGACAAGGACTTATGAACCGGTTCTGGCCGATGACGGTTGCTGCAGCGCTGGCTGGCGCGGTCGTTCTGATGCCTGCAGCCCTTCGGAACTGGCGGGTGGAGGGCGTCTTCACGGCGATCTCGGCCACGGGGGGCCTGACGCTCTACCACGGTAATAACGACCAGGCAGCCGGGTTTTCGACCAGTAGTGTCGGTGAACTTGGTGTCTTGAGTTCGCCGTGGGCGGTTCCGGACTTCGTTGCCCGTCTGGAAAAGGAAATGGGAAGGGATCTGACCTTTGGCGAGGCGTCGAAGATCTTTGGTGGTCGTGCCTTGCAGTGGATGGTCCGAAATCCCGGCCGGGAACTGGTCCTGGTTGGACGGCGGGCTGCCCTCTTTTGGGGGCCGGACGAGGTGGCCCACAATCACGTTGTCGGTGCAGACCGTGTGCAGTCGCCATTGTTGCGGAGAATGCCGATCGGATTTGCCACTGCTCTGGGAGGTGTCCTGGTAGGTTTCGCAGTGCTGATCGTCCGGTGGCGCCGGGATGATGGCTTGGGTGAATATACGATGGAGACACTGGTCGCTCTGGGTCTGTTCGTCCTGACGTGGTTCGTGTCGTTCTTACCGTTTTTTGCCGCCTCCCTCTACCGAGTGCCCATCCTGCCCTTTTTGTTGTTGGGATTCGCAGTGGCGCTGGTTGAGGTCGGACGCAGTTTCCGGAACCGACGCCGGGCTTTCTGGGGATGGTTGGGGGCCTTGGTGGTGGCGGTGAGCTTGACCCACATTCCCATTGTTTCGGCGGATATTGGGATGGCGCGGTGGCACTATGATCGGGGCCTGGCGTGGATTTACGAGGCTCAGCCGGAACGGGCGGAGGAGAGTTTTCGTCGTTCGTTGGCGGAGAAAGCCAACCAACCGTCGGCCCACAACGGCCTTGGGAAGATCTTGCTGGAAAGCGGTGACCTCGAAGGAGCCTTGCGACACTTTTCCGAAGCGGTGTCGCTCAGGCCTCGGGACTCAATCGCCCGCTTCAATCGCGGCCTGGTTCTGGCCCAGATGGGTCGGTGGCTCGAGGCCGACAAGGCATTTTCGTTGGCCCTGGAATGGGCGCCAACAAATGCTGAATGGTGGTCCAACGCCGGAATCTGTAAAGAGCGGCTCGGTAACCGACGCGGTGCAGTTGTCGCCTACGAGAACGCGTTGGCTCAGGATGGGAGTCATTGGTTGGCGGCCAATAATCTGGCATGGATTCTGGCGACGGCGCTGGAGCCGGATCTTCGAGATGGAAAGCGTGCTGTCGTTATGGCTGAACGAGCCGTTGCTGCAGGCGCTTCTGCTTCGACGTTGGATACTCTAGCTGCCGCCCTGGCCGAAGACGGTCGATTTGACGATGCGGTAGCCGTTGTGGACCGAGCCCTTGCAATGCCGGGTTCAACCTCGGAGGATTTCGCGGCCGAAATTATGGATCGAAGGGAATTGTATCTGAGGGAACGCCCCTTTCGAGATTTGGCTGTCGTGTCGGAGACTGAGTCAATAATGTACTTTGAGGTGGATAATGGAGGACATGATGCAACCCAATCGTGATGACGCATGGCGGTTGTTGAACGAGTTCACAACCAACCCGAGCCTGATAAAGCACGGGCTTTCGGTCGAGGCGGCGATGCGGGCTTATGCCCGGCGTTTTGAAGAGGACGAGGAGACCTGGAGAATCATCGGCCTGATCCACGATTTCGACTACGAGCAAAACCCGACCGAGGCAACCCATTTACACGTCGGGCTTGGGATTCTCAGGGAGCATGGTTGGCCCGAGGACTGGATTTTGGCGGTTGGATCCCATGCGGATTACATGGGTATTCCGCGCGACACTCCGGTGCGCAAGGCACTGTTTGCGGTTGATGAGTTGACGGGGTTCCTGACCGCCTGCGCCCTGGTACGCCCCGATAAAAGTATCGCGGATGTCAGGATCAAATCTGTCAAGAAGAAGCTCAAGGACAAGGCCTTTGCTCGGGCGGTCAGCCGACAGGATGTTTACTCCGGCGCAGAGGCTCTGGGGGTCGATTTGGGTGAACATATCGAGTTTGTCAGGGACGCGATGGCGACGATTTCGGAGGATTTGGGATTGCCGTAGGTGCAACATCCTGGAAGAAGAGAGTCAAGGTTGCAGGTCGCAGGAAAAGAAGGGCGTCTTGCAAGATTCCTTGTGAAGCCTGAAGCCTGAAACCTGTGGTCCCTGAAACCTTTATCCATCAAACCCGCCGGGAAGAGTTGGTGCTGTCCTTTAGATTCCGGTTCCGCCAGGTTTGGCCTTACAATGGGTCGGATGGCGGCGCGAGTTCTCACAGGCGATCGATTCTCCCGGGTACTGAAGTCCGGGCGGGTCAGGCCGCGCTTTCTCAGGAAAAGCGAGCTTGAGGGTCAGTGGGTTCAGACTCTTCCGAGCCTGATTCGGCTACCCGAACCATTCCCGATCTTCAATGCCGATGAGGATGCCGTCGTGACATGGGGCTATCCTGTCTACCGTTCGGAGGGAATGGTCCGGCTGCGGACCCAAATGGAACGACAGATCGGCCGGGAATTGAAATATCTACAGCTTAAGAGGCCGGACCAGGACGATCGCCGAAAGGTCGTCGCCGGTCGGGAGGCTGTGACGGCATCGTTGGAAGGGGCGTTTCTCAACGCCATGTTGAACGACTACGGGCGGTCGTTGGTCGAGGTTTTCATCATGTCGTTGTCGGGCGACATTCGAAAGCTGATTGGGGCAGTTCCGCGGTTTCTGACCAAGAATCCTGCCGGAGGGCTCGATACCGACGTGGCCGTGCGACAACTAGCCTCGATGATCGGCAGTCAGATTCTGAAAGCTGCGGCTCAGGCGGGAGATCGGATTCGTAAATTGTCCGATGCTCCGGTTCGCGGGGACAGTTCTACTCTTTTTGACTTGATGTGCCGAGACCCGTTGCTGTTGGTTGAAGAGAACATGCCGTCCGATCCGGAGCGGTTGGCGTTTCTGCTGCCCAGTCTATCCCATGGTGACACGGGCGCCCTTCTGGCCTTGAGTCGTACGGTGGGCACCCGTTTCGCTGAGATTATGCAACGGCGTCCGGAATGGCGGGGAATGGTGCGCCATACCTGTGGCGCTGATTTCGATCCAACCGGTGCTGACGCTGCCCTGGAACCTGCGTTTCTGGACTTGATCAGCGATATTGGATTGAGTCTGGACCTGGGCCTCGACGGTGAGTCCATTTCGAAGCTGCGGAAACTAGGGTTCAGGCTCAAAGGGTTGGAATTGGCTGCGGTACTGAGGGCCGGGATCCTGACAGTCAACAGGGACGCTGAGGGTGGCTGGAAGATGAAGTTCGGGAGGCGGGTGACGGCCATCGCCGCATCTACCAGACCCTTCGATTTTGCAGCTCACGGCGTCATCGACTCGGCGGTCTTCCGCTTTGGCCTGATATACGACCTGACCAACTTTACGACGGTTTTGGAAGAGGTCCGAAGGGCCGGCCGAGTGGCGGAGGAGAAGGCTCTCCAATTCATGTACGTCTTCCAGAGTCGAACCGAGGAGATCCGGGTGGCCAGACGGTTGACGTTTGAGAAATTCTTGGGCGATGGCGCTTTTTTCTCGGCTCGCCGGGCCACCAGGATCCTGGCCGCCGCCTGTGAGATCCAACAGGCATATGACCGCCTCCGTCACGAGGGTTTTCCATTCGACAAGGGGTTGAGAATTGCGGTCAACGCCGCTGAATACCGACTTCTTCCAATGCGGGGCACCGATGAAGGCACCCCAACATACGAGTTTTTCGGTCACGGCATCGTCGAACTGGCACGGCTGACGACGGGCAAGAGTACGCGCGAAGTGGCACAGGTTGCGGAGTTGTTCATCCATGCGGGCTATGACCCGGACGAGGTCGATGCGTTTGTTCGGCCCTTGATCGAAGCCAGGGTCAAGAAGACTGATCAGGCTCGGCGGCCCTACGCCGTGACCCTGGATGCTCAAGGGGAGTTGATCAACGAAGGCATTGTCGTGACCACCGCCTTCGTCGAAATTCTAGGGCAGGAGCTGGGCGTTTGTCCACTCTGGGAGGGTGAGACGGATGGCCTTCGTTGGCTGATCTTTAATGCCGATCCAGCCGGTGAGACCATGCTGCCGGTAGGTCTGAGACTTTTGGGTGTGGCCCGTCTGAAAGGCCTTGCGCCGGTCGAGTTGGTCGAGGCCCTGGTCTGGCCTCAAGAGGGATCACCCCCACGGAAACTGAAACAGCCCTTTGAATTGATTGATGCCCTGCGCAGGGTTGGCGGCACCGGGTCCCTGGATGTCGACGGAAAGAATCGGGACGAGCCGCGGACGATTTCGGACGATCTGGTCGTGGTCAGCTTCACCGAACCCACGGGAATACGGCGGTGGATTGTCGGAGAATACCGGGCGGCGGACGACGTGATTATCCATGCACTTCATATGCCTCTGGTCGTGCCTGTCGAAGTGGAGGAGATCGAAATGTGGCTCTTCCGTTCTCGCTTCGACCTGGCCGGTATGTATGAGGTTCTCAGGAGAGAAACGTCAGGGATTGCCCAGCCGATGTTTCAGATGCGGGAGCAGCCGGATTTCAAAGCGTGGTTTCTTGCCGCGCCCCACCGGGCGCCTTAGCCGATCTCTTCCAGCAGCTGACAGTAGCTGTGATACCGACCCCGATCGATCAGACCGGCCTCGACAGCGTCTTTGACACCGCACTTCGGTTCATGAACGTGGCTGCAGTTCGAAAAGCGGCAATTTCCCAGGTTTTCGGAAATCTCCGGGAAGGCAAGCTGGAGCTCCTCAGCAGTAATCTCCCAGATGCCGAACTCCTTGAGCCCGGGGGTGTCGACGACGAAACCTCCAAAAGGAAGGGGCATCAACTCGGCTCGGGTCGTCGTGTGCCGGCCCTTTCCGGTTGCCTCAGACAAGCCGCCGACTCGAAGCTTGAACCCCGGATAGACCGCGTTGAGCAGTGAACTCTTGCCGGCTCCCGATGGGCCGCAGAACAGGGTAGTCCGATCTGGAAGCAGCCGTTTGACCTGGCCCAGGCCCCAGGCGGAACGAGCGGACACCTGAAGGACCGTGTAGCCGAGGCCACTGTAGAGCTTCGTCCAGGCTTTGGTCTTTCCCTCACCCTGGTCAATCTTGTTGAACGTGATCACAGGTGTGATGCCGGCAAGGTGAGAGGCGACCAGAAATCGATCAAGGAGCCCTACTTTGGGCTCCGGACTCTTGGTGGCAAAGACCAGTAACGCCTGGTCGATATTGGCGGCCAGAACCTGGGGTTGAGGGGAGGCGATCGCCTTCCGCATCAAACACGAGGACCGCTCCCGGACAGCCACGATCACACCGTCGGATGTGTCACGTTCAATGGAAACCCGATCCCCGACGACAATTTTGGGGGCTTCAGGCGCCCCGCCCTCCCAGGTGAGATTTCTTCTGGCCGTTACCAGGAGTGGCCGGTTCTCGACCTGCACCCGGATCAGGCTGCCGTGCCTCGCGATGACCGTTCCGTCGATGAGCTCCATATCAGGCAAGTATACAGAGCTGGGAGCATGACCGTATTGGTCCTTTACGGTGTCGATAGGCAAATCGGGGATATACGGTCATGCTCCCAGCGCATCTAAGGAGCTTGTAGGGTAGAGGCCACTGACACCTTCTGTTTCTCGATTGTCCTGAAGGCCTATGCCCTTCAGGCTCCTATCGCTCGAATCGCGGAGGCCGGGAAACCAGCTCGTCGACGGCTCTGCAGAAACGGGCGAATTCCGGATAGCTCTCAGGCGCCACCGTAACCGCGGGAATTTCGAGGATTAAAGTCGAACGTTGGCGTCCCTGTGTGTTCTCGATCGTCTCGTTGACAAGACCCCAGGAAGTTGAGAGTCGTCGAGCCGGCCGGTGTGCTTTCCATCCGGGTGGCGGCTGGATGGCCACATCCTCCCTGCGGAGGATGGGAAGCTGAATAACCAGAGGCTGCCGCCTTTCGGACAGGGAGGCGAGAACCGGAGCGAGTGCCGACGCGGAAATGAGACCTCGGCATTCCAATGTGGCGCCCGTTTCAACGCAGGCGTCGGGGAGGTCCATGAGGAAACGAACTTCCAGACGCTCGTTATGCTCGAGGACTTCGCCCCGGACGTTCTCCGCCCCAGGGAACAGACCTGAGGCCAGGCGGCCGAAGACCATGTCCCTCCGATCAGAGGGGACCGAACGCAGATTCTCGGAAAATCGTGTCGCCTGGGCATCTTGCAGCCACATCGTGAATACAACCTCGGCGTCACCATCGGTGTTGATTACGGCTTCGAGCGCCGTATGTTCCTCCAGATGTGGATTGGGGAATGTAGGGAGCTCTGAAAGGAGGAACGATTCGGCATCGGGGTCGGACAGGGGCAGCATCAGGGCATCACTACCCTGCAGGATCGGTGAGAGGTGGTCGACTCCCGAGGTCTCCTCCTGGAGGTCGATCCATATCTCAGTTGAGCCTTGGCGGGCACGGAGCAGAGGCAGGGTGAAAGCGTCCGCCGATGGGACTCCCAGGTGTGTGCCGGCAAAAGGTGCGGGGCGTGACAGGGCTAGGTCGACCTCCCAGTCTGCACTGAGCAGCATTGCGGCCAATACGCCAAGCCGATTGCCCTGACCTCGAGAAAGAGCAGCTCCCGCGGAAACGTTGAGGTCCAGGATGGCGTTCCCGGCCTTGACCGTATCGAGCAGGGCCGAGACCAACGACCGCATCTGATCTGTCGGGCTCTCTCCTTTGAGGTTTTGCTCGGCAAAGTGCCGAAGTTCCCGGGTTGGACGAACGACCGGGATCATACGATTGCGGAGATTGTCACCCACGGTCACCCAGTCGACGCCGAACCCGTAGGTCACCCAGGGCAGGAGTTCCTGAATCGGCGGCCCGAAGGGTTCATCGGGCGTTGCCGGAACATCGTTGGCCCGCCACTTGCGGACTGTCAGATCTCCATCAGATTCAGTGGTTACCTCGAGGCCGGTGAAGAGGCCTTCGACGCCCAATTCGATGTCCGGTGGATAGACCAGGATGTACTCGGACAAGCCAAAGGCGCGTACGGAGTCGGCAAACCGGTAGACATAGGGTGAGAGGTGCCCCGGAACATTGGGGGAAATCGCCGGGACGGCGGCGACGTACTCCTCTTCGATGAGATCTCCGGCCTCGACTTCGCCCAGGCTGATCCCCCTGGAGGTCGGCGTAATTTCGGCGGGAACGATTTTTCGGCCGTCGGGTTTGATGATTGCCAGAGTGATTCGGACAGCGCCCGACATTTGCTCCAGGGCGGAGGCCTGACGTGCGCCGGCAGGCGTCAAAGCCTTGCTGAGTCCGTGATAATAGTAGAGGCTCGAGCCGTCGGGAAAGACCCTTTCGACGGCTTGATCCAAGAGGAGGACGACGTCGACACCCTCTTCCGATACCGAACTGGAGCCGGCAATGTCCTCAATAGAGACCTGGTAGGGCGCCCAGAATGGTTTGACCGCACCTCGTCGCCAGGCCAGGGTCAGGAGTTCGAGATCGGCCGGATTTCGGGCCAAAGACTGGGCGATTGAAGGGCCCGCTCCGGCATCAGCCGATCCCAGAGTGAGACTGAGATCGAGGCCGCTGAGATGAGGGAGAGGACCCCAGGTTTCCAGGGCTTGATCCAAAGCCGTTCGAGCCTCGTCGGGGCGCTCGGACCGCAGCAGTAATCGGATGCGATCGGCGTCGAGGCCAGGGTCCCTGACCCGGCGCCTCAGTGTGTCGATCAATGAGACGGCCAACTCGGTCGAACACCCCTCGGCCAGTTGGGCAATGTGGTCCCTGCGCAGAGGGGCCTGGGTCGCCAGAGAGTGAAGAACATTCTGATATTCGGACCAGTGCTCCAGGCCTTCGAGAACCTGGAGGCGCAATCGTTCAACGCTCTCGGTCGGACCCAGGACGCTTTCCAGCGCCACCAGGGCATCGGCGGCCTCCTGAGGCCATCCCCTGTGGACGGCCTGCGTGATCCGGAGGCGAAGAACTCGAACATCTAAAGGATGGTCCTCGATCAGTTGTTCTTGAAGACGCTCAGCATCTTCGACCCGATTCTGCCTGGTGGCCAACAGGCGTTCGGCCAAGCCGGTGATCGGCACCGAACGGCACTGGCGCAGGTGCTCGGCTGCATGCCGTGCAGCGACCTCTGGGGCCTCTCCGGTTGGTTGGAGCAGAAAGAAGGTGCCGACGGCCAGGTGGACCATCGGTTCATCGGGCGCCATGGCAAGTGCCTGATCCAGGAGGGATTTCTGGAGTGGTGTGTCCCCGCGAAGCCGAGCCACCGCAGCTGCGTGGAGCAGTTCCGGAACTGCAGCTGTATCCGAGGTACCGATTTGTGGAGTTGGTGGGGTGCTCGGGGTAATGGTCGAGGGTGCCCATACAGGCCCGGGTTCGGTTGCGCCGGCGGGGGACAGGATGATGGGCCCGGCCTCGCTGTCGAACAGACTCAGTCTGACGGAGGCGATGCCCTGGGGCGCCATTGCAACCCTCAATCGGTGTTGGCCCGGGGCCAACTGTATCCGGTACCAGTTGACTTCGGGGTCGTCAATACCGGCGAAGCGGATTGTGTTCACCGAGGTCCCGTCAACCTCGAGATTGAAGTCGGCCTGTGCTTCTATCACCAGGTAGCCGTCGATAGCATCGGTGACGTCAATCGTCCAGGCCGCAAGGGCGACACCCCCGAGAAGAAGGGATGGAGGCACCGTGATCCATCCGTCATCGGAGGCGATCTGAACCCGGTAGTGTGTACCGGGTCCATTCCACGCTGTACCCAAGGGAGGCAATCCGGTGTCGGCCGGAACGACGTTACGCTCGAGGTCCAGGCGTCCGAACGCACCCCATGGCCCCGACAATTCAGCATCGCCCAAGACCCCGGCTGGGGGCATTGCCGAAAGTTCACTTTCGATCAAGCTCAGAATGAACGCCAATTCGGGGTTGATTGGAGGCGTCGCAATCTCGAGAATCTCTCCGGGGTTGGGGAGGCTATCCAAAGTGTCCAGCCACCAGCCGGCGACCGCGACGGCGTCCGGACTCCTGCTGTCGCCTTCGATGATTCCCAACGTCTGAGTCCTGGCCCGCATCAGGTCCATCTGAGAATCGGCAAGGTGGACATCCCACCAGGTTGCACCGTGACCGAAAATGGCCGATGCCATGATCACTAAAACCGGTAGGAGCCTCCGGACGATCATGGAACCTCCAGGGGATGCTCGAGGGCACGCCGGCTTTTGACGAGGAAGGTACGGAGGCCGGACGCTTCCTCAGGGGTGACCAGTCCGGGGATCAAGTGGAATTGACCGGTAATTTTGTAACCGTCGGAATGTCGTTCGACGTCGATAGTGAGTTCTCCGTACGGTGTCCGGAGTGCCACTGGGTCAGGGAGCACCGGTGGCGCCGGTCCCGGTCGAAGATCTATGGACCATTTGAGATCAGGCCGGATCGGGACGATGATTGGAGTTGAACGGTTTTCCGACGACATCAGTTCGGTATCCAGCGCAAAATCGCCGGGGTACGTCTTCAGTCCACCCCCGGCCAGAAGGGCAGAACGTTCGACCGTGGCCTGGACCTTGATCGTTGCGGTCTGCCGTCCGGGTTTGAGGTCAAGGTCGGGTTCACCAACAACCTGGGCGCCGGGAAACTGGCTTTGGATCCATCGGGAGAAGAGTGTTGGATTCCGGCTTCCACCGAAGCGGCTCCGCCGCATCGTTGCAGCTTCGCCTGTGTCCGAGGCCTGAAATTCGAGATTGAAGACCCCATTCTCGGTTCGGGTCAGGGTGTAGCTGTAGTTGGACCGTCCGGCCCCGGGTGCCGGCGTTGTCACGGGCCGGCTCTCCGGCCCGTCGATCACCAAGGCCCAAGCGTTCTGGTCGGGAGAAGGGGGAGGAAAGGCGTTGTGGCCTGCGGCTGTTCCGTCCAGCCATAGATCGTCCTCCGGAAGATAGGCGATGGCGTGGTTGAAGTCTTCGAGCAGGGCCATCTTCGCAGCGACTGGACCGAGCCCCGAAGTTCGGACCATCACCATCCGTGCCGGGATATCGACTGACGAGAAGAGTGCGACCAAAAGGCCTGCCGTGTCCTTGCAATCGCCCATGCGGTGTGCCAGAACCCAATCTGCGGAAAATGGCCGGTACCGGTGTTCGCCAAATTCCAGACCGACATAGCGAATTTCGTTGGTAACGAAGGCGTAGATACGGGCGATCTTCTCTCCGCGGTTCGTGATGCCTCTGGTCAGTCGCTCAGCGACGTCTTCAATCTGTCTGGAGGCTCGGATCCGCGTGGCGACGTGCCGGCCGTACCAGTCAGCCAGGCTGCCCCATTCCGGGTGGTTGGAGTAGACAAGATGAGGACGAACAATGAGTTCGGGACCCGGGGGCATGTCTTGGGGCATGGCGGGTAGGTCACGAAAGATCCACTTGAGGTGGGTGGTACCCCCAGAGTCTTCCGTGATCTCGGGAAGGCCGTCGAGGTGTGCCAATTCCCACGCGGGCATCTGGTCTGCGGGGCCCGAGAGTTCAATCTCGGCCCGGAGGGTCGGCGCCGAGTGTCCCAAGCGAACGATGCCGCCCTCATAGGCGCCGGTTTCATTGGCTTCAGCAGTCTCCGTGACAACGGTGCTGATCTCGATGATGTCGCCTTCGGAGAGTTCGTCGAAGGAAAAGATCCGGAGGCGCGTGTCGTAGAAGATGTTGAGTTCGGGTTCGGAAAGTCGAGGGGAATCCTGGCGCCGGGCGCTGATTTCACTGCCGTCCCGGCGAAGGATCCGGGCCTGCAATACCCGCAGTCGCTGGGTTTCCGGGACGTAGGGTACGTGGTGCCTCTTGAGTGATCTGGAGGCTTCCGCATTTCGTACGAGCCAGGCCTGCTGAATTGTCTCTTCGGTCAAATTCCCAGGCAGGAATCGAACCGCCGTATGGTCCAACAGAACGACGTTCGGCCCTTCGAGATGGTCGACCTGGTCAGCCATGAGCCACAGCTGATCAGGGTCGAGGATTGGGTACGTTTCCTCGGAATTTTCACCCAACAACGACAGCAGATGTTCGGCTCGGCGACTCTGGGGCCGGTCCTCGAGGACCCGGTGAGCGGCCTGGGCGGCGGCATCATCGTGACCCAGTCGATGCTGGATGTGGGCCTGCTCCATCAGGAGGTCAATGTGGTTTGGACAGCGCATCAGCCCATCGGAAATCACCGAAGACGCGGTGTCGAGGTGATTGTTGGACGCGTGGAGACGGGCCAGTCGAATTCGGAGACCGGGCTGGTTGGGGTCTCGGGCCAGTTGTGTCGTCAACAGCTGTTCCATACGCGTGCCGTCACCGCACCGCGCCGCATCATCGAGCTCGAGCTCCTCGACTTTTGGGAGACCGGGGGCCAGTGCCGACAGACGGTCCAGCGCCTGATCCAACAACTGCCACCGTCCGAACTGTGCCGACCAGTTGGCCAGGGCACCGAGGATGTCCAGGCACTCGGGTGCTCTCTCCATCTCCCGGATCACATCGTCCAGGATCACCGGCCCCCACCGCTCCACATCGAGACTGAGGGCCGCGGCCGCAACGGCCGGAGAGTCGAGGTGATTGGCCAAGACCGATTCTGCTTCGAAATAGAGTCCTCGGTCCTGGTACCAACGGGCCAATTCCGTTCGAGCGGGGAAGGCCGGGGCTCCGGCGTCAACGGCCTCTGCCAGGAGGTCTCGTTCGGCAGTAGCTTCTGAGGTGACCATCCACTCGAAAAGCCTGGCCTGAATGGGATTCTCTCGGCGGGCCTCTCGGCAGGCCTTGCGGGCCGAGCCGGAACCTTTGGGGTAGGGGCTGCGGTCGACCAGCAGGGATGCCAAGGCCAGTTGTGCCCCGGGCTGCTTTGCGGCGACGGCTGCTTGAATCTCATTCCCCAGGGTTCTGATGTCTGGCGGGCGTCGGTCAACCGGCCGGATTGTGGAGGGGGGTTGCTCGATTTCCCGAACTCCGGTCAGGGCGGACCCGTCAGGGGCTGTCAGGCGGACCCGTAACCACCAGTCCGAGGACTCGGATGCTACGGCGACGATCAGTGAGTTGTGTCCAGCCCGCAACCAGGCGCCGGCTGCGACCTGATCCTCTGCGGCCCTGAGGGGAAAGTCGGTAGTCAGCAGCAGCTCGCCGTTGAGCCAGACCCGGGCGACCTGTGCCGCCCCCAGACGAATGGCGACGGGTGCGATGGAATCACTATCGACCGTCGTCGTCAGGTAGAGCATCTGCCGGCGTGCAGGCCATGCCAGGCCCTGAATCTGGACCCAACCCAGCGGGTCCGTACCTGGAGTTGTGCGCCACTCGGCATCCGCCGAGGGAAGGCCGGCCTGGTCGGGAAAATCACCCAGTTCTTCTATCGAATGCGCCGACGAGGACCACCACCGGGTCAGTCCGCCGCAGGTGTGAAACAGCTGGGCCGCGGCTGCCGGATGCCCCTGGTCCACGGCGAGCTCCGCACGGAGGCGCCGTACTTCGTCGGCCATCAGAGGATCCATCGGACGTGCAGAGGCCAGGCGATCGAGAAGATGGGTAGCGGTCGACCAGCGAGTCAGGGAGTGGCGGTATTCGAGGGCCGTCTGGATGTAGGGGTAATCGATCGGTGTCAATCCGTCCTCAAGAGCCGTAGTGACCTGGAGCGAAGCCCAGGCATCGACCGAGTCGGTGGTGTTTTCCGCCGCTCGTGGCGTCGATGCAAGGCAGAGCATCAGGGCGCACACGAGCAATCCTCTCAGACCGATGATCGACCGGTGAATCCCGGCTCTCCCAAACCTCATCGAGGGAGTATGGCACAACGGTTTAACCCCTGGCTGAGGTGGAGGAGGAAGGAGGCAGGGGAGAGGGGAGAGGGGGAGCAGGGGAGAGGGGGAGAGGAAGGATGAAGGCGGAAGGATGAACCCGTTTCTCAAACCTTGACTCCTAACCCCTAAATTTCCAATGAGTTGTGAAGAATTCATCATGTCTCGGTTACAATGTCCTCGACCAAGGAGGTGTCATGCTGCACGTCGTCATCATGGCGGGAGGTTCGGGAACCAGGTTCTGGCCCGCGTCAAGGAAGAAACGTCCCAAACAGTTTCTGCAATTGGCTTCTGACCGGCCTCTCCTGAGGTTGACATACGAAAGGCTGACGCCCATGGTTCCACCCGAAAGAATTTGGGTGGTGACGGCCTCCTCGACGGTTGAACTGACCCGGGAGATCCTGCCGGAACTGCCAGCGGAGAATGTCCTGGGAGAGCCGGTGGGCCGGGACACCGCAGCATGCGTCGGATTTGCTGCCGAGGTGCTCCGTAGCTGTGACCCGGACGCCGTGTGTCTGGTACTGCCCGCAGACCATGTGATCAAAGATGAAGATGAATTCAGAAAGGCCATGAGTGCAGGTGTCCGCCAGGTTGAAGACAGTGGTGGCCTGTTGACCTTCGGGCTGAAGCCTACTGGCCCCGAAACCGGCTTCGGCTATCTCCAGGTTGGCGAAGTCAACCGGACGATCGACAATTATCAGGTTCATACCTTGAGTCGTTTTGTCGAAAAGCCGGACGTCGCAACGGCTCAAAAATACCTTGATCAGGGGGATTTCCTCTGGAATTCCGGGATGTTCGCCTGGAAAGCCGAGGACCTCCTGGCCGAGATCGACCGTCAACTGCCGTTGCTTGCCCAGGGCCTGCGCCGCATCGGCGACGCCCAGGGTACGGGGGACCAGGCGAAGGTCCTGGCCGAGGTCTATCCGCATCTTCCCAGGATTTCAGTCGACTTCGGCATCATGGAGGGGGCGGAGGTGCGCTGGACCGTGCCGGTCTCGTTTCAATGGTCGGATGTCGGGTCATGGCCGGCTCTGAGAGAGGTTCTCCCTTCAGACGATGCCGATAATGTCAGTCGAGGGCGAACTGTCATTCTTGATGCCAGTCGAAACGTCATCGTCAGTGAAGGTCCCGTCGTGTCGTTGGTCGGCGTCGAAGACCTGGTCGTTGTGGCGACGCCCGAGGCCGTGATGGTCGTTCCTGTTGACCAGGCTCAGAAGGTCAAAGCTGTTGTTGAAGAACTGGAAAACCGAGGCTGGCACGACGTGTTGTAGGGGCACGGCATGCCGTGCCCGTATGACCCCGGCGAGCGCCCCCTCTCCAACGGGGCGCTCCTGGCATCGGTCGGTGGCGGTACTCTCCCCCTGGCCCGAAGGGCCTCATGCAATTCGTTCTACGAATTGCCCAAACTCAACAGAAGCCAAGCCGGAACCGCATCCATGGAGTTCACTCGCCTGAGCCGGCGTTCGATTTGGCCGGCCTCGATCAGGCTCCTGATGAGATCCTCATCCGAGTAGAGCGATGCGCCGCGGAAAAGCCGTTGCATGGCCCAGGGAGAAGGGGTCTTGGGCTTGGCGCCCTCTTTGGCGCCACTCCGGAAGGGTGCGCCGGGGTCGGCTTCGATGTGGGACTTGAGCTTGGGACCAAGACGAGGCTTGAAGGCCTGGGAGTACCACGATCGGGCCGAGTTCTTCTGTGGATTCAACTCGTCTTCGGCGCCGATGACCCGTGCAGCGCCCCGCAGGTAAAGCATCCGGGTGAAGGTGTCGATTGCCAGGTTGAAAACGCGGATGCCCAGGGCTTGCTCGTCGATATGACCTCCGGACCAATCACGGATCGGAAGACCCCGCCTCGCGTCGTCGAGAAACTTAACCGCGGTCCGGACGTTTCGGCCGAGGATGGCATCCTGGAGCACCTCAAGTGAGCCCTCACGGGGCAGAACCAGGCGACGTACCAGGGCTTCGTCGATCAGACCATCCGTTCCGGCGGCAACGACGAGCTTCCCCGTTTCCTGGACCAGACGCCGGGGAGCGAAGCCGAGACGTTCGAAGAGCAGACTTTCGGCCGCGGGCGCAAACCGAGCGGTCGGCGCATCCCGGCTCATCAGTCGGCGCAATACGGTTTTCTGGGCGTCGGATAAGGCACAATCCTCCCAGGGTTTGGGTGGCTCGGGCGTCGCAATCCATTCCAGACTGCCCGAGGCCTCCACCGTTTTGGCCAGGGATCCGGTTGGCTTTGCTCCGCACCAGACCCCCATCACCAGGGCCACGCCTTCGGGTATGCCAGCCTCCAATATGTTCAACAACGGAAGGACCAGCTCATCGACGGCCTTGGCATTTTTTCGAGACGGTAATTTCGGGCCTCCCGGGCTTGATGAGGCGATGACCCATTGACTTGCGTCCGGAACCAGAAGAACGCGCTCGGGGTTGAAAAGGGAGGGTGAGTTCAGCTCGACGGCGACGTCCTCCGGTGTGATGCCGTCCGGGAGTGTCTCAACTGCGGGATCGGACATGCCGTCCCCGGCCCGTTCGGTCGCTTCCTTGAAGGCATCCTCCAGAAAGAAATCATCACCGGCGGCGACCAGGACGAGTCTGGTTTCGGGGCTCAGAGGTCTCCCCGATCCAGGAGTTCCTGGCAGTCAATACAGTGGCGGGCCCAAGGAACCGCGGTCAGTCGGGCCTTTTGAATGGTCTGGCTGCAGTTGACACAAACGCCGTAGGTGCCGCTTTCGATCTGACCGAGGGCCCGGTCAATTCGTCGCACGAGGTCTCGTTCTGAAATTCTGACGCTGTAGGACACTTCGCGGTTGAATGCATCTGTCGCGCGGTCACCCAGATCGGGCGTTTCAGTCTCACCATGTTGGCTTTCGGTGGTCCGTGCAGCCTGGACCAACTCCTGGACTTCGCACCGTTTCTCTTCCAGCCGTTTGCGGAAACGGTCCAGTTCGGTTCGTCTCATGGGCCGTGTCCTCCCTTCATCCCCCGAAGGCGGGAGATAAACCGATTGTACAACCAACCCGGCGGAGCGGGAACCAGAAAGAGTCGATATTGGATACTGGAAACTGGATACTGGCTTTCGCTCGCCATAAGTGCCGAGAAAGATACGATTCACCAACGAGGCGCGGAAAAATCCGCGGTGGGTAAGGGGCCTTTTGCCAGGAGCAAAACCCAGGAGGTTGGGAGTCGAGTATCGAGTTCCCAGTATCGAGTATCGTTTCCTGGATCATTTCGAAAGGTCTGGGGATAGGTTCCCAATGCACCTCAGGACACGCTGGCCCGGTGGTAGTTTCCCGACCCGAGGATATCGGTTGCCCGGTAGAGTTGTTCCCAGACCATCAGTCTGGCCAGCAGGTGAGGAAGAGTCATCGGGCTGAGTGACAACACGACGTCGGCCTGGTCACGCAGGGAGGACGCAACGCCCAAATCAGAGCCGAGAACGAAGGCGACACCTGGAGGCGCCTGACGTTCGGTCACCTGCAGGAAGTGAGCAAAATTGGTCGAGGTCCGACTTTGACCGTGTTCGTCGAGTACCACCAAGCGCCATCGGGGCGGGATCCGTGCAAGTACCGTTTCGGCCTCTCGAACCAGGGCTGCCACCGGGTCGGCTTCCCGAAGACCGCTCGCCGGTTTGAGCGCAATGTCTTCTGCGGGCCATCGACGGGAGACCCTGCGGCGGAAGTCCTCGACCTGGGTTTCGTAGGGGCTGCGGGCGGGCCGGCCGAACCAGTAAACGCTAACGCGCATACCTACTCGATGGAATCGACAGGCGCCTCTTGAGTTCCGGCCTCGGGGGGGAAGGTCTCAATCTGGGGGGCGTCGCCCCAGAGTCCCTCGAGGTTGTAGTAGGCGCGGCGTTCTTCGGTGAAGACATGTACGATGACTTCTCCGAAGTCGATCAGGACCCACTGACCTCCGCCGCTGCCTTCAATATGGAGAGGTTTGCGCTTGGATTTGAGGCGCCTCCTGATTTCGTCCGCTACCGCATCGAGGTGCCGGTCCGACGAGGTCGAGCAGAGCACGAAAGCATCGGTGAATGAGGTCAGGTCCGATACGTCCAAAGCGATGACATCAAATGCCTTCTTGTCGAAAGCCGCTGCTGTGGTATTTCGGACCAATTCCAGGGTATCTGGGTCCAACATCAGGTAGATTCCTCTCCGTGATGACGGTACAAGCCGTATTTTTCGATGTAGGTAAAAACCTCGTGCGGTACCAACTCCCGGATTGGGAGTCCGAGACGTTGACGTTCGCGGATGGATGTCCCAGAAATTGGGAAGGGTTCGTGGTTGAGCAGGTAAATAGTCTTGGTATCACTGTCGCTGACATCTTCGAAGGGGGTGACGACACGCATTCGGTCCCGGATCTCTTCGGGTACTCGTGCCTTCAGATTGTCCCCCCACATATGGGCGCGGTGAAGTACCACCAGATGTGCAAGATCGACCAAATCGCGCCACCGTTCCCACGAACCGATCTGTGAGAATGAGTCCGAGCCCATGATGAAGTAGGGGGTCTTGTCGGGGAAGCGCTGGGTATAGCGGCGGACGGTGTCGACGGTATAGCTCGGGCCCTGTGTGAAAACCTCGGCGTCCGACGCGAAGAACCCCTTGTAATGCAGCGTGGCGGTCGCCACCATCGACAACCGGTGGGTAACCGGGGTCAACGGTTCAGCCAGCTTGTGCGGAGGTTCGCCGGCCGGCACGAAGTAGACGGCCTCGAAATGAAAGGTCTCGAATGCACGAACCGTTGGGACCAGATGCCCCAGATGAAAGGGGTCGAAGCTGCCTCCGTAGACCGCGATGCGTCCGGTCATCAATAGACCTCCCTCTCGTCGCCGGTGAGATCAAACAGAAGATGGAGCAGTTTGGGCACCCCTTCACCGGTGACCGCCGAGATCGCGTGGGTCTCGACATCGAATGTCGATCCTACATCAGCCAGGTCGATCAGGGTCTGGTCCCGATCCAAAACGGCGTCCATTTTGGTTCCGACCAGGAGCCAACGTCTCTCAGCCAGCGAAGGGCTGTATGCCAAGAGTTCGTCACGAATCATCGTGACCCGTTCCGCGGGTGGGGGGTCGACCGTTGAGAGATCGACAAGGTGGACCAGGGCGCGACACCGTTCAATGTGGCGCAGGAATTGTGCGCCAAGACCGGCGCCTTCGTGGGCGCCCTCAATGAGGCCCGGAATATCGGCGAGGACCAGTGTCCGGTAATCCTCACCCGGGGCCTTGACCACTCCAAGATAGGGTTCCAGGGTGGTGAAGGGGTAATCGGCCACCTTTGGGCGGGCCGCCGACAGGCGAGACAGCAACGTGGATTTTCCGGCGTTGGGTAGACCGACCAGACCGAGGTCGGCGATCAGCTTGAGCTCACATTCCAATATTCGTTCCTGCCCGGGCTGACCGTTGTCTGCGCGGCGTGGCGCCCGGTTGGTCGATGAGGCAAAACGGGCGTTGCCCCGGCCCCCACGACCCCCATGAGCAACAACGAGTTGCTGTCCGGCTTCGGTCAAATCGCCCAGCACTTCACCGCTCTCAGCTTCCCGGATAATTGTGCCGGGCGGGACGTCCACGGTGGTGGTGCGGCCTCCAGCTCCGGTCTTGTTGGAGCCGAGTCCGTTGCGCCCTCGTTCGGCTGATACAAGGGATCGGCTGTGCAGACTCAAGAGTGTGTTGAGGTTGGGGTTGACTACTAAGATGACGTCGCCCCCGCGCCCCCCGTCACCCCCATTGGGTCCGCCGTGCGGCACAAATTTCTCACGCCTGAAGGATACGCAACCGTTGCCACCGTTCCCGGCGCGGACCGTTATCCTGGCGGAGTCAATCAGCATAGCTTCTCAGGCGTTGTTGATGAGTGCTTTTGACGGTCAAACCCGGCGCCGGGCCTCTAGGCCGTCAGGATGCTGATGAAGCGCCCGAGTCGGCCACGGTTCTTGAACTGAACCCGACCTTCAGCAACGGCAAACAGCGTGTCGTCTCGCCCCCGCATGACGTTGGTACCCGGCTTGAAGTGGGTGCCTCGCTGGCGGACCAAAATCGTGCCCGCGGTCACCGGCTGGCCGTCACCGACTTTGGTTCCGAGGCGTTGTGCGTTGGAGTCGCGACCGTTGCGGCTGGAGCCCTGTCCTTTTTTATGAGCCATTGTTCCCCCCTAGGCCTCGATGCTTTCCACGCGAACGCGGTAATAGTCCTGTCGATGTCCCTGGGTTCTCTTGTAACCCTTGCGGCGTTTTTTCTTGAAGACGATGATCTTTTCGCCTCTGAGGGCAGCGACCACCTGGGTCTTAACCACAGCACCTTCAACAACCGGCTTGCCAACCTGAATGTCGTCACCCTGACTGATCAGCATGACATGGTCGAAGGTCAAGGAGTCTCCGGTCTTCAGATCGGGTTCGGTCCGCTCAACGTTCAGTTCATCGCCGGGACTGACCCGGTATTGCTTTCCGCCGTGATGGACAATCGCATAGTCAGTCATAACACACCTCTCCTCACAAACGAGGACGGACTTTGTAGCAGATAGGTTGCTACCTGTCAATCAGATTCGGTGATGAAAAAGTCCTGTCGGTTGCTGCTGAGCCAAGTTTTCGGGTCCTCGACGTCCGCGCCGGCCTGGGTCAGGGCGGTGGTCCATGAGTATGTCGTGCCGATCGGCCACTGAGGAATGGTGGAGTCCAGGATCCTCAATGGGCCCAACGGCGCCGCCCGCCACCCCTGCAGGAAGGGAACGACCCGTGTCCCTCTGGGAAAGAGGAGCCAGTGGTGCGACTGGCCGTCGGGCCCCGTTGCGAAGATATGAATGTCGAACGTACCTCGGGGTGGCGTGCCCTCGACGACCAGTTCCAGGGACACGGCAAAGGGATCGCCCGGGCGCCCACGTTCCGGATTGAGCGTCAATATCGGTTGAATTGACGTGGGGCGTGGATTGGTGATTGCGCCCAAGCCGTCAAGGACCTTGAGGCGAAGGTTCTGTGCCCATCCAACCTCTTCTGAACCTCGCCAACCCCGAGCGAAACACAAGCGACAAACGGTCAGCGGTGATCGGCTTCGAAGGAGGTGGCGGATGGTCCGGTAGTTTTGTCCGACCCAGATTTCGTCGAGGCCCTGGCTGGTGAGGGAACCCATAGGCATCGTAAGGAAACAACAGGGTCTGACATCGCCGTTGGATCCGATGAAGACCTTGGTCCACGGGTCGTCGCAGTCCTTGACCAGGTTGCTGCGATCCTTCTCCAGTTCCGGCAGGAGGCCACTGAGGACTCCGGAGCCGTCGGCGGATGCCTGAGTCGGTGCGGGACCGGCCAGACGTTCCGCAAGACCCGGGTCGATCAATGCCTTGTTCCTTCTTGCCCTCGGCCATACGGAGGAGGTTCTCGCGGAGTGTATCGAAGTGGCCACGGCGCCGAATGTGGTTGTAGGTCTGGGCCCGGGCCCCGT
>JAUXDC010000074.1 GCA_030618605.1 Holophagae bacterium
GAAATTGAAAAATTGGTCGTTGTATTGGACGTTCGGGCGGCCGGGATGTCCGAAAAATATCCTGAAATCCACGCCCGCCTGACTCGGCAGCATGAAATGCTTCGCTTGATTTTCGTTGAAGCCACGGTTGCCGTTCTTGAGCAGCGTTTCTCGGTCGCCCGCCGGCCCCATCCCCTGCGTGACCGGGGCCTCGAGCAGGCGATTGTGGAGGAAAAACGACGGTTGGAACCGATTCGTCAACTTGCCGATCTGGTAGTTGATACGACCTCCCTGTCCCCGCATGATCTTCGTCGGCACATCCTTGAATTGGCCGGTGTCGACAAACCTGCGGAGTTGATGAAAATTGAGATCCAGAGTTTCTCCTATCTACAAGGAGTTCCTTCGACAGCGAGTCTGGTGTTTGATGTTCGGTTTCTTCCGAATCCGTATTTTGAAGAAACACTGCGGCCCCTCTCAGGAACCGATTCCGAAGTTGCGCAGTGGTTGTCGGAACAGAATCAGGTTCTTGAGGCTGTCGACAGAATCGGCAGTCTCGTCAAATATCTTGTGCCGGCCTATGCGAGAGAACTCAAGACCCATTTACTCGTGGCCGTTGGATGTACAGGTGGACGGCACCGTTCGGTATTCGTCGCGGAACAACTCGCTCGCAGCCTCGAAGGTCGAGACCAAACCGTCAATATTCAACATCGTGACCGAGACAACTGGAGGTACTGATGATTTCAGTCCTGGTTCTGACCCACGGTAATCTGGCCATCGAACTGATTACTGCGGCACGCGAGATTGATGAAAAACTGGCAGAAGGGAGTGCCGCCCTGGCCCTGCCGTGGGACGTGGACTCGGACGAAGCCAGCCGCCAG
The DNA here is from genome assembly GCA_030618605.1 of Holophagae bacterium. Taxonomy (GTDB): domain Bacteria; phylum Acidobacteriota; class Thermoanaerobaculia; order Thermoanaerobaculales; family Sulfomarinibacteraceae; genus DAOWGJ01. Next base: position 858 of record JAUXDC010000074.1, read on the forward strand.
GTCAAGAAGGCTCTTCGTGAGGTAGATTGTGGGGAAGGCGTCATCGTATTGACCGACATGTTCGGAGGCACTGCAACCAACTTGGCACTTCCATTCATGGATACAAATCGGATCGAAATCATTACTGGGGTGAACCTCCCAATGCTTGTCAAGATTGGTTCTCTTCGTCGTCAGAAACTGGAACCCACAGATTTTGCTCTCCGTCTGTGTGAGGCGGGACAGAAGAGCATTCGAGTTGCGAGCGCGTTTCTTCAACACTGAAAAGCATTCCAACCACCGAAAAGCGCTCTTCTGCTAAAGTGCCGGTTGTATTGGGTGATGACAGGCTTTCTTGAACGAGGATGAAAATGACCATACGAGAACTTCAGATCATCAACAAGCTTGGGCTTCATGCTCGGGCAGCCGCGAAGGTGGTTCATGCGGCCAACGAATTTGAGTCCGAGGTTTTTCTCGGGGTAGACGGCGAAGAGGTTAATGCCAAGTCGATCCTGGGCCTTTTGACTTTGGCGGCCACCCAGGGAACTCCGTTGACTCTTCGAGTTGAGGGGCCGGATCATGCTGAAGCAGCGGCAGCAATTGAGGCTCTGTTCCGGAATCGTTTTGGGGAAGGTGAATGAGCCCAGGTCGTCTTACCGGACTCGGGGTCAGTCCCGGCATCGCCGTTGGCAAGCCGGTGGTGCAAGAGACCCGTCCGATAGCTGTCCTCAAAATTCCTCTTCCGGCGGCGAAGGTTGAGGGCGAGGTTCAACGGTTTCACCTGGCCGTTGAGGCGACAATTGAACGGATCATCGAGAACAGGAACCAGGCTGCCCGCCAAATGGGCGAGGAGTATGCGACCATCTTTGAGGCCCACCACCTTATAGCCGCCGATAGTTCCCTCCTCGATCCTGTGTGCGACATGATTCGAACCGAAAGAGTGAATGCGGAATGGGCCGTTGACCAGGTGGTTGCCAGGTTGGTCAAGCGATTTGAAGCCCTCCCTGATCAATATCTGTCGGAGCGGAAACTGGATGTGCTCGACGTGAGCTCACAGATTCTCGGGGCCTTACACGGCCAGGATCCGTCCAAACTTGAGAATCTGGAGGGTCCGGTCATCCTTGTTGCGGATGATCTTCCACCTTCAACCGCCGTCAAACTGCCGTTGGACAAGGTCCTCGCCTTCGTTTTGGAAATGGGTGGTCCTACGTCCCACACAACGATCATCGCCCGTTCTCTTGGGATTCCGGTCATCGTAGGTGTTCATGGCGCCTGTGAAGCAGGCCATCATTCTCGGCGGATGATCGTTGACGCCTTTGAAGGTAAGATTATTTTTGACCCAGATCCCGCAGAGGAGGCCGAGTACATCTCCAGACTCAATGAGCACTTGGAGCAGCAGGCTCAGCTCCAAGAGGTCCGGGCTCTTCCGACGATCACACGAGACGGCAGGGAGGTTAGTCTTCTTGCAAACATCGATCTATTGACCGAGGTCGATGAGGCCGTTCATTGGAATGTCGCAGGCGTCGGTCTTTATCGGTCAGAGTTCTTGTACATGCAACGTAGTCCCGCATTACCGGATGAAGACGATCATGCGGAAGTCTACCGAAATCTTGTCAGTTCTATGGGTGGTCGACCGGTCACGATTCGGACATTTGATCTCGGGGGCAAGAAGCTTGCCCGTGAGGTGACCGGTTCGGATGAAGCAAACCCGGTTCTGGGTCTTCGTGGTATCCGGCTGTGTTTTTCGAAACCCGATTTCTTTACGACCCAGCTTCGAGGACTTCTCAGGGCCGCTGGAGAATTTCCGCGGGGACGGATCAGAATCATGTTCCCGCTCATCAGCTGCATCGAGGAGTTCAGGTTGGCCCGGTTGTTGGTTCACCGGGTTACCGACAGTCTCCGAAACGAGGGGTTCAAGATTCAAAACGATATTCCCCTCGGCGCTATGGTTGAGGTTCCCGCTGCAGCCGTCATGGCAGAGGAAATGGCGTGTGAAGCGGATTTTCTGTCGATCGGCACCAACGACTTGATTCAATACTCATTGGCGGTTGATCGCGCAAATGAAATGGTGGCTGATCTCTATCGGCCCACGAGTCCAGGCGTCCTCCGGTTGATCGCCAAAGTGATCAAGGCCGGTGCAGATCGCGGTATTGACGTGGCCATGTGTGGTGAAATGGCCTCTGATCCTCTGATGGTTCCGCTCCTTTTGGGTCTTGGGCTGAAAAGGTTCAGTATGAATCCCCTGGCAGTTCCGAAAATTCGGAGCCTCATTCGCCAACTGTCCTTTAAAGAGACGTCGTCAATGGCCCAAAAGGCCCTAAAGCTCACCACTGCTCGTGAGGTCGAGGAGTTCCTGCTGGAAAGATTGGCCCTTTCATTGGCAAAGATCAAGATTCGAGTATGACCAGGAGGATCAATGGGAAAAAGACCGGCACGATTTGTCCACAAACCCTGGGGCCATGAAGAGATCTTCGCGGAAACCGATACGTATGCCGGGAAGCTGTTGGTCGTGAAGGCGGGGGAGAGCCTCAGTCTTCAGTATCATGAACAAAAGGAAGAAACCCTGCGTGTTCTCGAAGGAAGGGTCATTTTCGAGACTGGAATCGATCCTGCTGCGTTGGAAATGGTCGAACTGGGTCCCGGCGACGTGTTTCACATTTCACCGAGACTGATTCATAGGATGGAGGCCGTGACCGACTGTACTCTCATTGAGGTTTCAACGGCTGATCTCGATGATGTCGTTCGTTTATCCGATCGCTACGGGCGCGAGGGGACCTCCGACCCGTGATGATGGGGCGCAGGGACCTGGTGGTGATTTTTGGGGGAGTAGCCGCCATGATCACAGTCTTTGGTTTTTGCGATCCTCCTCCGAGATCGACCGCTGTCCCAAGTCCGACACCGAGTGTCTCGTCTCGCCAAAGCCTGGCGGAATATGCCGGCAGCCGACCCCTTCAACGTTCCTCGTCCGGCAAAAAGAAATCAATCGTTATCACTGACGAAAATCTAAGGGATTGGGCGTCCGGGAAAGAACTGACATCAGTGACACGGGAAACGTCGAAATCCCCGGCTCCGGAGTTCGACTTGGAGACAGAAGCTCCCAGGGTGGTTTGGAGAGAACGTGTTCAACAGAGCCTCCGTGTTGTTCGTGATCTCGAAAGCGAAACTTCGGCCCTCGAGAGTGAAATAGCCGGGCTTTGGAAGTTGTTCTACGCATGCGACGAACCTGATGAACGTGTTCAAAGACTCGGGCCCCGTCTCAAACAGAGAATCGGGCGTCAACGGGAACTTTCGGTGGAACTCGAGGACGCTCGGGTTGATCTTCAAAAACTCTTGGCTGATGCACGGAGGAACGGCGCCCTCCCCGGTTGGTTCCGAGATCTCGTAAAATAGGGAAAATAGATAATTGATATGAGGACTTTTAGAATTGAAACCTGGGGCTGTCAGATGAATACTCACGATAGCGAACGCCTGGAAGGGTTGCTTCGGTCAGAGGGTATGGCGCCGGTTGAGAACAACTCTGGGGCCGAGCTCGTTCTCTTGAACACATGTTCGGTGCGAGAGAAGGCGGTACACAAGATCATGAGCAGGATCGGTGAGCTGGAGCGATTAAGCCCCCGGCCGACGATCGGTGTCTGTGGATGCGTAGCTCAGCAAGAGGGCAAGGCATTGTTGAAGCGCTCTTCGGCCATCGGTTTCGTCCTTGGCCCAGGCCAGATCGGGCGGGTTTTAGAAGCCGTTCGTGCGGTAGAACAGGGTGAGCGAACGATTTTTACAGGATTCGATCCGGAAGAAGATTATCACTTTCAAACGATTTTTCGGAAATCATCGACGCGGGGGATGGTGACCGTGATGGAGGGATGTGAGGAATACTGCACCTTCTGTGTCGTTCCTTATACCCGAGGGCGAGAGGTCAGCCGTCCTGTTGATGACATCATGCGGGAGATCGAGGGCCTGACCGGTGTCGGAGTTCGGGAGATCGAACTTCTTGGGCAGACGATTAATGCGTATGTCTGCCCTGAGACCCAGACGACTTTTGCGCAGCTCCTTTCGCGTGTTTCCGATCTTAACGGGGTTCGCCGCCTTCGCTATGTCACATCGCAGCCTCGTCATTTTGGACCTGATCTGATTCAGGTTCTTTCAGAAAAGCCTAATGTTTCAAGGTATCTGCACCTGCCATTCCAATCGGGTTCGAATCAGATTCTCAAAAAGATGAACCGCAAGTACACTCGCGAGGAATTTCTGACTTTGATCAGTGATATTCAATTGAGTGTGCCTGACCTCAATCTTTCAACAGACGTCATCGTTGGATTTCCTGGGGAGACCGACGAGGATTTCCTTCAAACCTTGGATATTCTGGAAACCGTCAGATTCGGCCAGGTCTTTGCGTTTGCCTACTCTCCACGTCCCAATACGCCGGCCCGAAAATACACTGACCAAATTGGCGAGAGCGTCAAGAAGGAACGTCTTCACCGGCTTTTCGAAATCACCGACCGTATTTCCACCGAATTGAATCAGGCATTGGTTGGCACCATTGTCTCTGTCCTGATTGACAGCCACAGTCGCCGCACCGATCGAGACTGGCAGGGGAGGGGAGAGGACAATCGTGTCGTTAACTTCCCGGTGACCGGAAGGGAACGCGTGGCGGATATTGTCGATGTGGAAATCACACGCGCAGGCACCCATTCACTCTATGGGCAAATTGTCGGCAGGGAAACCGGACCGGCTCTTCCAGTACTCTAGGTCTGCTTGACAGGAAAGCCGGCTTCGCCCACAGTTGAGTGATGGCGCCTTATGATCCTGTTTTCGTTACCGTCGAGGTGAGGGCCCTGGTGGTTGATCCAACAACTGAAGCTCCTGTTGTGATTCTACAGACAACAGAAGGTTCAGACCTACTGCCGATTTGGGTTGGCGGATTCGAGGCTCAGTCGATCGCGATGGCGATCGAGGGCATTGAAGCGCCCCGGCCCTTGACTCACGACTTGTTAAAGTCGGTTATTCAGTCAACCGGTTTTGAAGTCGTCGCCGTCAAGATTCACAGCCTGGAAGATGGCATTTTCAAGGCCTCGGCCCAGCTCATGGAATCAGGCCCACCTTCGAAACGCCTCGACATCGATGCCAGGCCGTCTGATGCCATTGCCCTCGCTCTCCGTACTCAATCGCCAATTCAAGTATCTCAAACCGTGCTGGATCTTGCCCGGATCCAGAAACAGTCAGTTGACGAAGCCCTCCAAACACTCTTGGAACAAATGGGCCCCGAAGATCTCGGTCAATATGAGATGTAGGGACCCACGCGTTGCCCGAAGGGCAACCACGGCGAAGCCGTGAGGTCGCGAAGCGGCCAGCGTGGGCAAAGGACCCACGTCGGGAGGTCGCGAAGCGGCCAGCGTGGGCAAAGGACCCACCCCGTGAGGTCGCGAAGCGACCTGGCTAGGCTATAGTGGCCCATCAAAGAGATTTCCCATGGAGTGACGATGATCATTGCAATCACCAATCAAAAAGGCGGCGTCGGGAAAACGACTACCGCTATCAATCTGTCTGCTGGGATGGCAGCCAAGGGTTTCAAAACGCTTCTCGTCGATCTTGACCCTCAAGCCAATTCGACCATCGCCACCGCCGATCCGGCAGAAATCACGGAAAATATGTTTGATGTAATGCAGGGCTCTACACCTCTGGAGTCTATCATCAGGCCGTCGACCTCCCAGGAGGGCTTATGGATTGCGCCGTCACGAATTTCGATGGCCAAAATGGAGGTTTCCCTCGTTGGTGAACTCGATGCGCCGTACCGTCTCAAGGACCGGCTGGACCAGCTTGAGACCCATTTCGACGCCGTTATTATCGACACGCCTCCGACTCTTGGACTAATTACGGTCAACGCACTGGTGGCTGCCTCGCATGTCCTCGTGCCGATCCAGTCGTCGTATTTTGCTCTTGAGGGAACAGACGATCTGTTGGAGACCATCGACAAAATCAAGGCACGACCAAACACTGAGCTCCAATTTCTTGGAGTTGTTGTCACGTTATTTGATAAACGAACCGTCCTGGCCCGACAAGTTCTCAGTGAGATTCTCGAGGTATTTGGGGATCTTGTTTTCGAGACAGTGATTACTAAATCAGTCCGACTGGAGGAAAGTCCGGCACACCGAGCCAGCATTTTCGAGCATGCGCCATCGTCGGCGGGTGCCTACGAATATTATGCGCTGTGCGAGGAGGTGCTGCAACGAATTGGGTCTGCAGAGAACGGGGTGGGGGAGGAATTCGAATGAGTTCCGCGAAGATTGGTTTGCCTGATAAACGGAGAATGCGACATGATCGGCATTATGTCGACGAACTGGCGCAGAGAATGGGAGAAGGCATCGGCCGCATGGTGCGAGTTACCAATATTGTCAGCAATCAGGATCAACCGAGGACCAGCCTGGGCGACTTCAGTGACCTGGTTAAGAGCATTGAACGGCATGGGATCCTCGAGCCTTTATTGGTACGAAAGGGTGAACGAGGGCAGTATGAACTGGTGTCCGGAGAGCGTCGGTTTCATGCCGCCATGCAGGCTGAATTGACGGAAGTTCCATGTATTGAGCTTGATGTGTCTGACCAGCATGCCCTTGAAATTGCCTTGATTGAGAACCTGCAGCGGCAGGATCTCAATGCATTCGAAGAGGGCGAGGGTTTTCGGACTCTGATTGAGAAATACAGCTATACACACGAAGAAGTTGGCTCCGCTGTAGGGCGCTCGAGGGTTACGGTTACGGAGAGCTTGCGGCTGTTGAAGATTCCCGCAGACATTCGCGCTGAATGTCGGCATGCCGACATCAGTGCCAAGGGAGTTTTGCTGGAGATTGCCAAGGCCCCCTCAGTTCCAGCAATGAGAATTTTGATTAAGGCAATCGTCGAAGAATGCCTGGATCGCAAAGACATCAGGGAACGACGGGCTGAATTGGCTAATGAGGGCGTTTCTCCGGCATTGGACGGAACGGGCAACGACAGCGCAAAAACGGGTCGGCGACGACCCTTCGTCTGGAAATATCAACCGAAAGACCGGCCATTTAAGGTCTCGTTGGCTTTCAGTACCGGGACCGAGCCGGAGGCTAAAGATGTCATCGCAGCTCTCGAAGATCTGCTTGATGAATTGCGGCTCTCCCTCGAAAACGAGTAATTGTTCTCCGAAAATCAAGGGGGAGGTCATGAGGACGAAAAGAGGCCTCAGGATCATAAGTGTTGCGATCCTGACGAAAAACCGTGATTTATTGTTATTTCGCATATTCAGGTTTACATAATATATCTTATCGGACATTGCGCATAGCCAAGAAACTGTGGACTTTCTCGGGCTTGTGGAAAAGTCTGTGGGATTCCTTTGTTCATTTACCACGGTTCAAGAATTGAGCTGTTAAAATCCAACAGTCGATTGAGCATCGGCGCCGTAAATTATGCGAATCATTACTCGACTCGACCGCCATGTTGTCCGAGAGGTTTTTGTGCCTTCGGTATTGGCATTTTTCGTTTACACCTTCCTACTCTTGATGAATGGCCTCTTTTCCTTGATGGAACAAGTTGTCGTCTACGGGGTCTCCGCGAAGGATGCCCTCAACGTTTTGCTGTTCGGAATTCCAAACGTTGTCATCCTGACTATCCCGGTCAGCTTCCTCTTTGGTGTCCTGTTGGCTGTAGGTCGAATGACGTCTGAAAATGAGTTGACGGCCCTTTTGTCGGCCGGCATTCCCGCCAGGCGCCTCTATAGGCCCGTTCTGTTCATCGGAGTATTTTTGGCTGGGGTGTGTGTCTATCTGACATCCCATGTAATTCCTGCCACCACTCAGGAAATGCGGGCACTTCGGACTCGTATCTTTTCTTCCGGGTCGGCAATTGGGCGAATCCAGCCTCAGGTGTTCTATGACGAGCTTCCTCAGATTCTCCTCTATGTCGACGATGTCGATTCAACGACCGGGAATTGGAAGAATGCTCTCATCCATCGAGTCATCAACCCGGATGAGGAACAACTGACATTAGCCAGAAGGGGTCGAATTATCAAGGCGTCAACTCCTGACGAAAAGGTGATTGAAAACGGTCAGGACCCGAAATCTGAGTCCGATACCACCGCGTTGCCATGGATCATCCTTGAGGACGTGGTCAATTACACATTTCTGAGAGATCACCCGGAAAAGTTCTTGACCAGCATGGTACAGACACATGCATTACGACCGTATAGCGAGCCCAAAAAGGGTCGAAAACTTACCTACCGCCTGACGCTTCGAGAATTGAATACCGACCAGTTACTCGAAAAAGTCAAAACAGGCAGTGATCCCGAAACCGTTGCGGCAGACGACAAAAAGTCGACCGAAGAAAGACAACTGGATATGCGGATGGCGGCGGCCGAATTCAACCGGCGTCTCGCCATCCCCGCGGCCAGTATCACCTTTGCCCTCCTAGCCCTCCCTCTCGGAATCGGGGTCAGGGCCGGGAGCAGGGGCCGGGGATTTTTGTTTTCAATCTTGGTTGTTCTCGTCTACTACATCCTCAGCAGTTATGGCGAATTCCTTGTAATTGAACAAGGTGTCCCAGCCGCGGTTGGGATGTGGATTCCCAACATTGCCTTGGCCGCGGTAGCTGTGTTTCTCAGCTTCAGGATGGGCCGTTGGTTGGGTGAGCGGCAGCGGCCTGAAGGTTGGATTACACGACTGATTGGATATGTCAGGCAACTCGGAAGCCGGAAACTTCGCAGGTCATCGGATGCTATTGGGGCGAGGTCTTTGACTGGTTCCATTCCGATCGAGATACAACGTAGGGTGTACGGGGGCGGCTTCCCAACACTCTTGGACAGGTACCTCATTCGCCGTCTGCTGTCTCCCCTACTCCTCGTGTTGCTGAGCACAGTCTCACTGTATCTTATTGGTGACCTTACCAATCACATGGATGAGATCGCCCGGAACGGCGCCCCCGCTCACGTCGTACTGGCGTACTACTGGAACATCATCCCAAGGGCACTGTTTGACGTCCTGCCCTTCGGTCTTCTGATCAGTGTCATCACGTTGCTGACCGTGCTTGGAAGGCAGCAGGAATTGACGGCATTGAAGGCTTCCGGGATTTCTGTCTTCAGGGTCACGCTTCCTCTTTTGTTGGTTGGCCTGGGGGGAGTTGGGGCTATGTGGGTTTTGGGAGAATATTCCGTGCCACGGTCTGATGCCAAAGCCTCCCGACTGCTCAACGAAATCAAGGGAAGGGTTACCACGTCCAGAGGTTCGGGCGCTCACCGAAATTGGTTGATTGCAAGGGATGGTCAGACCTTTTACCGGTTCCTGAGGTACGACGTTGCCGCAAAACGCCTGATCAGATTCTCAATGTTTCGGATCGATGGACAAATGCGTCTGAAATACACCCTGGTTGCTCCCAGGGTGCATTATGACAACGGATCATGGATAGCCGACGGGGGTTGGGTGAGGAATATCGACGAGGAAGGCAATGACGATTTCAAGCGTATTAATGTGCCGACCGAGATCGGCATCGTTGAAGGTCCTTCCTACTTCGGGCAAGAAAGCGAAAGGGCCAACGAGCTGTCTCAGGCCGAACTCAGGCAGTACATCAATGAGTTGGAAGACTCGGGCTATCGGCCATCGGCATTGATTGTTCGTTGGCATCAGAAATTTTCGACCCCACTGGCCGTGATCGTCTTGGTTCTTCTTGCCATTCCTTTTTCTCTCGGCGGAGGCGGGACCCGAGCATCGACCATGCAGGGCGTCGCAATTGCGGTTGCTCTTGGGATCGGGTACTTCATCCTGCTTGTTCCCCTGTTTGCCAAACTCGGTGAGGCCGAGTTCCTGCCACCTGTCGTCGGCGCCTGGGTTCCGGTCGCTCTGGGGCTCCTGTTTGCGGCCAACCGAATGACGCATATTAGAACTTGATACTTGATGCTATTGAGGGCTCAGCCCCCTATTCAGCTCCGCAACCCACTCACCAGTGCATTGAATCGTCGCCTCAGGGGATGAAGGTCGGTCTCACGATGGCCGGGATGAAGGCGATTGCTCAGGAAGGCCATCACGGAGCCGTGTTGACGATCGACCCATAAAGAGGTGCCGGTGAAACCCACATGCCCGATCGAGTTGGGAGATATCGCCGGACCGGCGGAACAGCCGGGAGATGAGCCTATTTGCCATCCCAAACCTCGATGCTGCTCCAAATTCGGTGTCCTACACTTTGCGACGAGTTCTGCTTCCCCGGCATCCAACAGGAGTCCACCGCCACGGAGGTATTCCCGTCCCAGCAGCACGACCCCGCGAATCGTTCCAAAGAGTCCCGAGTTACCCGAGACATCTCCAAGGAACCGGGCGTTGCCATCATCCGGTTGCCCCAGGCACCACGGTGGGATCGTCGCAGGGTCAAGCCCGAGATTCCGTACCAACTGAGTTTCGGCGTCCGGGTGCAATGCTCCACCGGCCACCGGGTCAGTCGAAACTGGAGGATTGAAGCCGAGATCATCACTCAGTTTCAGAGGTTCAGTCACCAATTGCAAAAAGGCCTCCGCCAGGTCCAGACCCAAGACTTCCTCAAGAACCCAACCCAGGATGATGAAACCAAGGCAAGAATATTCGACCTGCCCGCCCGGGCGACCGACCGCCTTGAGATTTTTGATTACCGACAGGATATTGTCGGGCGCCTGCCCGGATGCATACAACGGCGCCCACCCTGGGAGGCCGGCCGTATGGGTTAGGAGGTTTTCCAGTGTTGCCGAGCGATACGGCCCGACACCGGGAAAAAAGTCACCGACTTCCAGATCGAGATTCAATGCTCGCTGGCGACGGGCCAGGAGGAACAACGTCGTGACGACCAGAGGCTTGGTCAGCGATGCCAGGTCATACCATGTTTCGGGTAACGCCGACTCCCCGCCGAGTCCCAAGCGTAAAAACCCGGCCGAATCGGTGAAAATCGCGTCCTCGCCGTCATCAACAGACCACCCGGCCGCACAGCCTGGGTAAAGACCTGCGCGGATGCCGGCATCCAGGAGGTCATGAAGAGAACCATCCATATCGATCCTCAAGAACCGTCCATATTCCCATCCGGACAACCGGCCAGGGGAACCGCGTGCCCCTCCGGATTGACATTGACGTAGACGACTTCAGCCTCGGTGACCTTGGCAATCTCATTCCGATTCCACCTCCGAGAAGCTTCAACAGCAACCCGAACCGTGATCGATGTGCGTCCCTTCTTGACGATCTCGGCGTAGAAGGACACCAGGTCTCCGACGAAGACAGGTTCGTGGAAGACAACCTCCTTCATGGCTACCGTGACAACTCGCTGGGCTCCAGCCTGATGAGCGCTTTCTGCTCCGGCCTGGTCAAGGTAGGACAGGATGACTCCCCCAAAAATCGTGCCGGAAGGATTGGTATCCCTCGGCATCATCATTACGCGTGTCGCCGGCTGCCGTTCTGTCATGCTCGCCCTCCAAAATTGAAAATCCCTTGGTCTGTCAATTGTCTTTCGGCAACCTGCTGCCATCCCCGGTTGGCTGCGGGGCTGGCGGGACTGGGATGCAGGATCTTGCCGATTTGCCTGCCGTTGCCGGACAGAAGCTCTGTAGCCCTCAGTGCTGCAAAAGCCCCAATGCCTACCACCCAGTCCGGATTCAAAAATTCGACCGTCCGTCTGAGTGCCAGGTCGCAGACCTCGAACAACGGCGTTCTTTCCCCGAGAGGGAGCCGGTTTGGCGTTCTGTTACGTCCACTGTCCTCCAGAAAAACCAATGGACAGTAATTTGCAACGAAAGCCTCCAAAAAAAAAGCCTCAGGGGTATGCCAGCGGTGTTTGACCCATCCCCAAAACCTCTGGCCGCTGACCTCAACTCGAGGACATTCGAGACCTTGTACCGGGCGCCGCGGATGAGGATTTCGAGGCATCCCGACCGGCTGGTCGATCCCCAACCACTCCCCCACCGTATGAACATCCCCGAACGGAACCCCTGTCTGAGCCATCCCGAATGGCCCAGGATTCATGCCGAGAAAGACGACCCTCTTGCAACCCCTGCCGAAACGCTCCAGGTATGTTTCGTGTGAACTCCTGGCGTAGGAAAGCGGATTGTAGACATGGGTGACCGGCGACGAGAAGGATAGTTCATCGACCGCCTCCACGAGGTCTCTTGAGATCCTCACCAGGTTGTTTTCCATCGGGGCCTCACTCAGCTTCGAAATTCTCATCCTGAATCATTTTCTCCGGTTCAGGGAGTTCCTCGATCCTGTCCAATCCGAAATGAACCAGAAATTCCTTGGTTGTTCGGTAGAGAAATGGTTTCCCGACGACTTTCTTGCGGCCGGCCAGCCGTATCAGGCCACGGTCGAGGAGCGTTCGAACGACGCCGGTTGAATTGGCGCCCCGGACAAAATTGACCTCCGGGAGTGTCACCGGCTGCCGGTGGGCAACTATCGAGAGGACTTCGAGGGCGGCCTGAGAAAGGCGTTGCTTGGCCGCGAGCCCGTGAAACACTCTGAGTGGGTCGTCGAGCTCAGGGAGGGTAACGTACCGCCATCCCCCCGCGACCTTTTCCAAACGAATTCCGTGTCCGGGTGCTGAAAGTTGATCCCGTATTGATTTGAGTGCCTCTTCAACCTCCGCCGCGGAGACTGTACCGTCACCCAACGCTTCAACAAGACCTTGAACCATCACCGGACCGCGTGAGGTCAAGAGTGCCGCCTCGAGGAATGCCAGCACTCTGTCAGTGATCATGAACGGCCTCCAGGGATTCCTGATGGAATGTGGCGGCGGGATCATAGGCTCGGGGCCCCGGTCGCAAAAATATCTCGGCAAAGACCCGGCGTTGTTCGGCCCGAACACCTCCGAGACGCACCAACTCCAATGTCGCCACGACCAACGCCACAACCTCTTCAGGATCGGTTCGGGTGTCCAGATGGCGAAGGAGCGGCATCAATTTATTCTGATGAACTGTGTCATAAAGCTCCCGCATCTTGTCCTGGACCTTGAAACGTAAAGGGGTCACTTGAAGTGGAGGCGGGTGAGCGGCCGCAAAACGGTCCATGACCTCGAGGTAGGTCCTCGCCAAAACCCTGAGATCGACATCTTCCCAATCCAACTCCAGTTCTCCACCGTGACCCTGGACCCCTATATTGGGCTCCCAAAGGCATCGTCGAACGACGTCAGCATCGTAGAGATATTCCGCCACCTCTTTGACGCGTCGGTACTCGAGGAGTCGGTCGACAAGTTCCCTACGAGGGTCATCTTCGCCCCCGTCGGCTGAAGCCTTGGGGAGCAACGTCCGGGACTTGAGGTGAAGAAGCCAGGAGGCCATCCATAAGAATTCTCCCGCCAACTCGAGATCGAGTCTTTGCATCTCTCGCAGGTGCTGATGGTACTGGGCACAGATGCTGGAAATTGGAATGTCGTGAATCGAGAACTTATTTTTGCGAATGAGATGCAAAAGCAAATCCAGAGGTCCATTGAAGTCCGGAACCTCGATCGCCGGCCCGATGCCGATGGTGTCCTTTAATGCCATTCCACTCACCCGAGGAGTATAACCTGTGCCTTCCAGGACCCTATGGGCCCTTCCCAAACAACGTGACCCTTTTCAGTCCGCAAATGATCGACTGAGTTAAAATCGCAGCGGTTGTTCCCTATTCTGAAACGGCCCACTGCGGCTTCGGGGGATCAACGGTCAAGGAGG
>JAUXDC010000284.1 GCA_030618605.1 Holophagae bacterium
GAGCCATACTCACTGGAGTCCTCCCTGGTGGTCCCCCTCAGATGCCTCCTGTTTCTATTCCAACTCTCAGCCGGAAGTTACCCCTCAAGTTCAAAGCAGTTCAGTGATCAGTGACTAACTCGTCTGAGGATACCTCTTCTCCAACTTCCGATAGGCCCACAGGTCACGACAAAACCGACCAAGGGACAGTGGGTTGAATCCACGCTGCCGGTTGGCGGCGCCAATCGAAAAGAGCACGTCGAACTGCTCGAACAGCACCCGGTAGGCTTCGCGCAGCGTGATGGAGGCGTCCCAAATGTGGGTCGCTTCGGCCGACGCCCCGTTGATTTCAATGATCTTGAAATCCTCGCCACTGAGGAACCGGCCGAGGTCGTCAAACCGGATGTCGAACCGCCCGAACCAGAACTCCGGGATCGACCTCGCAATTCCCTCGATCCGGGCCTCGAGTTCGGGCGTCACCAGCGCCGTACCGTCCCTAAAGACCGCACCCTGGCAGTGGTTACCGGCAAAGACCAGGGGAAAAACCTCACCAGAATCAAGGACTCTGTCCAGCTCCGAGCAATGTCTTTTCTTGTAGACCCCGGCGAGATGGCCGGCCCTTCGGTCTGCCTCAATCAGCTCCCCCAGGGTCCGGCGGCCATCGCCCGTCAGGGCCGGAAAAACCTTGAGCGTCATCGAGGTCACAAGCCCTTGATCCTCACCCGGCTTTCGCCACCACATGACACCGGCCTCCTGAACGTCACCGAAGCCGGACGGGTGGTCATTGAGCCCGACCTTCTCACCAGTGATCTGCTGCGACCGCAGATATGGCACACCGCACGGTCCTTTTCGCAATTCATCTCCTGCGACGTACTGTCGAGTACGACTCGTCGCCTCATTGCTCAAATAACCACGCTGCGTACCATCTTTGCGGTCTCGCAACGAAAACTGGTCAGAAGGTCGAGCTAGGCGACCGGCGATGGCGGCGCCGCCGGCGAACTCCTGAACAACGAAGGTCACATCTGCAGGAAATGACTCGGTATAGGCTCGGAGATCGTCCCATCTGAAAATCGGCTGTACTCCGGCGCCTCGTTGACCGATATCCGGTTTGGCTACGACCGGAAAATCGAAGCCTGCCTCCCGGATCGCTTTTTGAACGACACCCGGATCCTGCCCACCGACGGCCGTGATCCAACGGGCCACCCAACTCCGTTGCCGGGCAGGTACGAGGTCCAAGATCTCAGACTTCGATTCCCCGATGAAACCACCCCCATCGATCGAAGGGTTTGCGGAGGTCGGCAGGAGCAACCCTCGATGGCGAATGGCCAACTGCAGCCACTTGAGAGCCACCGGAATGTAGAAGAGCCATGGGGGCCAGAATTCGAAGGAAGAAACGACCGGAGACTCGTTACGCGTTGCGGGTCTCCGGGAACCGGCTCTCCTTTGAAAGACCACCAACAACAGGAGGGCGACGGCAGCGACCGGCCAGCGCCACCGACCCAGGATCGGGAGGATCTGGCGGCCGAGTGCGATAGTGGCCGTTAAAAGGATCAGGGTCCAGACAACCGATGCCACGATCGCGGTCACGGCAAAACGCCAGAACGGCGCCCTCAACATCCCCGCGCCAAAATATGTCGGAAGCCGCATGCCCGGAACGAACCGTGAAAAGACGACCGCATGAATGACGTTTTTCTGAAACCACCCTTGGGCACGTTCGAGCCGTTCTGGCGTCAGAGGCCCCTTGCCGACGAGCCTGGGACCCAGGAGCCGCCCACCACCGTACAGACCCAGATCCCCCAGCGCGATCCCCGCCGAAACACCGACAAATGCGGTAAGGAACGCCATCTTGTGGTCGGCCACCAGCAGGCCTGCGCCGACCGTCGTCGGATCCTCCAATACGAAGGTAGCCAAGGCAGCCACAATACCCTGCAACCAGGGCGCTCCCGCCAGCTTTGCCATCAGGGCACTGAAAACCTCAGTCACCCGAGAATCCTAAAGCATTTCCGTCATCAGAGAGTGGCGATCTCCCTACGATCGGGATGTGCCGATGGCGAGAAGGCCATTCCGAGATCGGACTGGACACTGACGCCCCGGCCCTCCGCCACCTCAATCACCTGGGCCAGATGATGAATCGCGTGAGAGGAAAGAAAGATCAACTCCCGTTCCAGTGTGGATCCAACCGAAACCGGCGCCGCGTTTGGTGCGGCCGACTGAACGACCTCGACTGCCTGGGTGGTGGAGATGCCCTCAAGGCCGGCCAGTTCCGCCGTCACCCGGTACAGCGCCGCCAGAAAGAGATCCGGATCGGTTTCCAATCCTGAGTCGCTCTCTCGGGCGTCATAATCGATCGTCCCGGTATCAAGGCCGTTCAACAGGCTTCGAAAATGGTCAAGGCAGTGCCTCAAATGAGGTCCGATGACTTCGAAAAGACACCCGTCGACGCTGGTGTCATTGCAAAGACGGACGAGATGCTCACACCGCCGGCAGGTCTCGAGACAGCCCTGAAGGCCCAAAGACGCCTTGCCGGTCGCTGATTTCATCCGTTCCTCCCTACCCCATCATTGCCATCCGACCGTGTTCAGTTACTCCTTCTTCGAAAAAACGTCGCCCTGGTTTCACCGACCCGGCGAAGACAGAGGACAAGATGAACCACGAAGACACTAAGATCACAAAGAGAGAGTTGTTAATAAATCCCGGGGTTCCTTCGCCTTTCGATAGGCACAGGGACACGTGCATAAAGCCAAAAAAGGCCCGGGGTTCCCCGGGCCTTTTGTGCTGAGCTGACAGCTGATAGCTGATAGCGCCCGGCGTCGCCGGGCTACGCCCACCCTCGCAGATGGCACGCTGTCGCCACCCGCTGAATGGCGATCATATAGGCAGCATCCCGCATGAACTCTCCGGTCTCTTCGCTGAGATCCGCAACCGCGTGAAAGGCCGTCACCATCTTCTGATCCAGGCGTTCCAGGACCTCGTCCTTGGGCCAGTAGAAATTGGTGTTGCACTGAACCTGCTCGAAATAGGAACACGTCACGCCACCGGCGTTGGCCAGGAAATCAGGAATGACAAAAATGCCTCGCTCCTTGAGGATGGCGTCGGCCTCAGGTGTCGTCGGACCGTTGGCGCCCTCGGCGACAATCTTGACGCTGGAATGGATCCTGGTGGCAGTATCGCCGGTGATCTGGTTCTCCAGCGCGGCCGGGATCAGGATTTCGACGTCCTGCTCGATCCACGCGTCGGCCTCGAGTCGCTCATAGCCGGCTTCTTCCGCCTTGCCCTGGTCGATCGTACCGAAACGGTTGGTAATCGACAGCAGGAAGTCGAGGTCTATGCCTTCTATCTTGCGGTAGGTGTAGGCAACGTGATCGTCGTTGTCCCAACACGAAACGGTGGTGACGATACCGCCCATCTCGATCAGGAGTTTGGCGGCGTACTGGGAGACGTTGCCGAAACCCTGCATCGAGGCCTTGATGCCCTCGACCGGAATATTCAACCTTTTGAGGGCCTCACGGACCGTGTAGATCACACCGTAACCTGTCGCTTCCGTGCGTCCCAGGGATCCCCCGAGTTCGACCGGTTTTCCGGTGATGGCGCCGGGATAGTGACCTCCCATGATCTTCTCGTACTCGTCCATGATCCATACCATGTGCTGAGGATTGGTCATGACATCGGGCGCCGGAACATCTTGCACCGGACCGATGTTACGCACCACCTGGCGAACCCATCCGCGGCAGATCTGCTCCTGCTCTCGGGCTGAGAGATCGTGGGGATCACAGATCACACCACCCTTGCCACCACCCAACGGAATGTCAACAACGGCACATTTCCAGGTCATCCAGGTCGCCAACGCGCGCACGGTATCGACAGTCTCCTGGGGATGGAACCGGATACCGCCCTTTGACGGGCCCCGGGAATCCGAATGCTGGACGCGGAAGCCCTTGAAGACCTTGACCGACCCGTCATCCATCCTGACCGGAATCGTGAAATGGTATTCCCGCTGCGGCCATCGGAGCAGCTCACGCATGCCCTCGTCCAGCCCCAATTTTTCCGCGACTCCGTCAAACTGACGTTGCGCCATCTCGAATGCATTGAACTCTTTGCTCATGATCGGCCTCCTTGAAAGCCCGAGGCTTCTCGCCTCCAGGTCACCCGCGGGCTTTATACGCCCAGAATCGAACGCAGTCAAGGAGAAGGAAAGCTATAAGGCTGGGATGCTGGGATGCTGGGAAGCTCGAGGCTGGGAAACGACAAGGCTGGAAGGCAAAATTCCGGATTCAGGTTGTACTTCGCAGGGTCCTGAGTCTTGCGCCCCAGCCTCCCAGCGTCCTGGCTTCCTAGCTTCCTAGCTTCTCTCCTCCCGTTACCTCAGCCCTTCTCCTACGTCCTAGGTTTTGAGTATGAGAATGACGGCACCCGACTGCACTGACCACGGCTCGTTGATCCTCGACTACGTTCGGGGAAACCTCAGCGAGGCTGACGGCCTTCGAGCCGAGACGGTCTTGGGTGACTGCGGAAAATGCCAAGAGTGGATGGACCACGAGTTCTCGGGGCCTGCCTTCGCCACGGTCGATAATGCCGTTGGTCAGGGCCTGGAAACCACTGCACTGCCTCATCGTCACAACCGATTTGGATGGCTCGCTGCGGCGGCTGCCATCGTGGTGGTGGCCGGTGGCCTCACGATGCTGCAATTCCCCGGCGGGTCGGTCACGATGGTCATCGACCAGCAAGATCAGAGCCGTTCGGCCCAGATTGTCACCTTCGACTTTGAAGGCGGAACCGTCAGCAGCGCCGCACCGGCCATCGAAGAGACGTCCGTAACAGTTGACGCGGTCGAGGCAGACACGCTCTTCTCCGATGATCTCGAAGATGGCGGCACCGGTTCCTGGACGGTTCATACGTAATTTCAGCTGGGAAGCTAGAACGCTAGGAAGCTGGGACGCCAGGGCACAAGCGATTTGAAGGCACCCCTTCATCCTTCCGCC
>JAUXDC010000230.1 GCA_030618605.1 Holophagae bacterium
GAATGCAAAGGCCAAAGAAATCTTCGCCCGTTCCTACGGCTGGGCCGTTTTTGACAACCTCAAGATCGGCATCGGCATCTCCGGCGGTGGCGGCAACGGTGTCGCAGTCGTCAAGAGCACCAACGCACGCACCTACATGAAGATGGGAACCGCTGGCGTAGGTCTCACCCTGGGGGCCAAGAAGTATCAGGTGGTTTTCCTGATCCAGGACTCAAAGACCTTCGAGAATTTTGTCGAAAAGGGATGGCAGGCCGATGCTGCTGCCAGCGCTGTCGCAGGCAAGGATGGAGTCGCCGTGATGACCGATTTCGTCAACGGCCTCGCGGTCTATCAGTTGACCGAAAAGGGGCTGATGGCCAACGCCGATATCGCTGGAACCAAGTACTGGAAGAACAAGAAGCTCAACGACTGACCCGGGAAACTGACCGGGTCGTATAAGGGCGCGAAACTCAAGGCCCAATCTGGGAGAAACGAACCCGGATTGGGCCCTTTTTTGAGCGCACTCTCCGACGGGGGGTGCCGCGTTGGTGACCGACACTGAGGTCTTCCAGGAGATCCTTCACCGGTACGTCGCCATCAACCGGCGAGACGCCATTCAACCGGTATTCGACATTTTCCAGAAGCTCGTCGATGAAATCATCCCGGTAGATTTCTCCGACATCGAAAGAGCCAAGGCCATCGTACTTGGGCATCAACGACTCTCTGCACGGGATGCCGTCCATCTCGCCGCCATGGAACGTCAGGGGATCTCGGATATCCTGACGTTTGATCGAGGGTTTGACGGTTACCCCGGGATTTGCCGCCGGAGTTGATCAGCTACCGGCACCGGTCCCAATTGACGGTATTCTGCGCCATCAAGAGCGCGGTGGGCGACCCCATTCGACGTTGGAATTCAACGAATCCGGTTCCTCCCGCACACCGTTTGTTGATTGGGTATTCCATTGTGGGTGCCGGGTCCTGCCCGCTGGGCGCTCACGGCAGGCGAGAACAAAGCCCTCCGCATGAACTTCGAAGGGTCTGCAGGGTCAGCGACCGCAACAGTGAACAGCGTCAGAGAGCAGGTCCAGCGTCCGGAGACAGGGACGGTGTCAGCGACCGCGTCAGCTACCGGGTTCAGCGTGAGACATCGCCGCAGCAGCCACCAGACCCGGGGCCGAGCGCATGAGCCCCCGTCCGAGGGTTAGAAGGGCAAAACAGATGGACCAATCCAGGCTGTCGACGTCATCAGTGTCTGTGAGTTCGATTGACCCCACCGCTGCCGTTGAGGAATCCAGATCGGCCCTGAAATTCGGCCCTTCATAGTGCAGTGTCTCTCCCCAGGTCAGACGGTGGGTCACGCCCCTGTACCGGGCCAGAAGCTCAAATCCCCCGTTACGGCGCCTCGGATGGAAGGCGTTGTCCTCGAAGGTCTCGAAAGCACGGGCATCCAGCACCAGGCGGGGCTTGTCCTGATCAGGCATGCCGGCGGTCGGGCAGAACTCGGTGCAGTTGCCGCAGGCGTTGCACCAGTCGTTGACGACGGCGACCTGATAGGGCTGGTTGATGGTCAGCTCGGTAGTTTCGGCACCCCCGATGGATTTCGGCCAGGAGACGGTGAAGGCTTCGACTTCATAGGTCAGAAGTGCCCTGTTGGGACAGACGGTGACGCAGGTTGAACACAGAAGATCGCAGTCCAGGCAGCGTGCGGCCTCTTCTTGAGCCTCAGTGTCCGAAAAGGAGTGGATGACCTCGGCGAAGCCCTCCCGTTCGTCGGGCGGCAGCTCCGGTGTCGGCACTCTCTTGAGCCGTTCGGCTCGCCTCCGCATCAGGCGAATGAATTCTCGGCTGTCGGGAGCTTGGAATTCCTTGTTCTGATCGCAAGGATCCACGACGCCGAACTCGGCGAGAATATCCCTTGCAATCAGACGCCCGTCACCGGCTGCAGAGACGATCGACGACGGTCCGCGAACGACGTCGCCGCCGGCCCACAGCCCCTCGACCGAGGTCCGGCCGCTGCTTTCGTCGGCCTTGACCCAGCCGCCGCGGCCTAGCTCGAGACTGTCGATCGCCAGAGTGACTTCATCGGCATCCTGGCCGATGGCGACGATCAGTGAATCCAGTTCAACGGTGGTGAATCGGCCCTCGACGGCCTCCGGGCGTGGCCGGCCATCAGAGCCCGGGGCGCCGGGGCGCATCACCTGGCAGCGAAGGGCCGTTAGTTTTCCCGATTGGACCTCGATCTCATGTGGGGCCAACAGTTCCCTGAAGACGATGCCTTCGTCCTGGAGGGCTCGCATTTCATCGGGGTGGGCCGGAGAGTGAGCTGCCTGCCGCCTGTAGATCACCGAGACCTCGGCCCCAAGCCGAACAGCCGTTCGCGCACAGTCCATGGCGACGTCGCCGGCGCCGATGATGCCGACCCGATGGCCGACCTTGGGATGATCGCCCCGGCGCGCACGGCGCAAGAATTCGAGACCGTCCCACATACCTTCGGCCTCTTCGTCCACCATGCCCAGAGCCCGACCTCGGGCGGCGCCGGCAGCCAGTACCACGGCCCGGAAACCCTGAGCTTCCAGGTCGTCGAGGTCGAAATCGGTGGCGAATCGTTGACCGCAGCGAATCTCGACGCCGGCATCTTGAAGAGCCTCAAGGTCGAGTTGCACTGCATGGTCGGCAGCCCGATAGACCGGGATGGTTGCGCCTACCATGCCTCCTGCTTTGTCATCGGCTTCGAAGACGGTGACCGGAACACCGGACCTCCGCAACTCCCATGCCGCGGCCAAGCCGCATGGCCCGCCGCCGATGACGGCGACCGGTGGAGTATCGCTGAGTGTGCAGCGACCAGCAGGGGCGCCGGCATGCTCCATTGCAAAGCGTTTGATGTCTCTGATTGCCAGTGGTTCGTCGTAGTGGGTGCGCAGGCAGTCGGTTTCGCAAGGGTGATGGCATGTACGGCCCAGGATCACCGGCAGGGGGTTGTCCCGTCGAATGATATCGGCCGCTTTGGCAGCATTTCCGGCTGCGACCTGTCGCAGATACTCGGGAACCTTCTGATCGATGCCGCAGGCAGAGATGCACGGAGCCTCGATGCAGTCGAAGAGGTCGAGAGCACGCGTTGATCTCTTGCCGAGACGGTGGTAGGTCTCACGCTGGTAGGCGGGGTCTTTGAGGACCTGTGCAGCGTAGTGTTCCAGGGTGTGGTGTGCCGCCGCGGCAAGGTCATCCCCCTCAAACCCATTGGATCGAGCGCGGGCCATCTTGAAGGCGTCGAGGTCCGAGGCGTTTGCCTGTTCCATCAACTGCCGAGTGGTGTCGGTGTACTGCCTGAGGCGGGGGATTCCTCCCGGTCTGAGCAGATCGGAGCAGGTGGTCACCGGCACCATGCCGGCGCCAAGGAGTTCCGGCGCGTTGAAAGCGTCCGCGCCACCGCAAAAAGAGATCTCCAGATCGGACCCACAGGATCGTTTGAGCTGTGCTGCGATTTGAACCGTCAAGGGATGGAGGGGGCGGCTTGAGAGGTACATGGTCTTTTCGCCCTCGGGAAAAGCGTCGCCATGGTGCCTCAGGGGCAGAGTGTTCGAGAGCTTGACGCCGAAGGTCACACCGGCGCCCTGAGCTTGCTCCTGCAGTTCGGCCAGCAGATCGACGGCCTCGGCCAATTGGAGATCCTCGGCGAAGGCCGCCTCATCGGGTTCGAGATTGGTGAAGCCCAGGTGGTCGTGCAGGATGGAGCGGACGAAATCCGCCCCTAGCAGCGAGGGATTCATCTTGACCTTGGCGTGAAGGCCATACTCATGCATCAAATGGGTGATCATGCGGCCGATCTCGTCCGAGGGACAGCCGTGCAGGGTCGAGAGGGTGACCCTTGAGCTCAGACGGGACGGCACCTCGAGATCGGCAAACTCGGGTCGCACTCGAGTGAGGATTTCCAGACGTTTCTCGAGCTTGGCGCCGGCATCGGCGACCAGGGAGAAATACCGCCTCATCGGCTCGGATTGCAGGCCCTCGAGGTCATAACCGACGCTGATGTCGAAGATGGTCTCGGGATCCGATCCGGGCCGGCCAAAACGACGATGGAGGGCGTGGATCAGGACCCAGGCGTCGAGGTACTGGTCGAACGAGGCCTCGGGTTCGAGTTCCTGCGACCACTCGACGTTGAGGCCCTCGTCGCGCATGCGAATGCACGGGCGCACGACCTCGACGCCGCGAAGCTGCACGGTCTTGAGCTCCAGGACCCGAGCGCCGCAAAGCCAGCTGGCGACGATACCGGGCGCCAACTGCGTGTGGGGCCCGGCCGCAACGCCAAAGGGCGTGGCGATCGTCGTGCCTTGCAGTTCAAGGCGAAAGGGGTCGTCAAGTTTTGGCTCGAAGAAGAGTGTGCGATCGATGTCGAAGACCGAGCCGCGCTCCTCGAGCTCGGTGAAGACCCAACGGGCGAGATTCGCGAAGGGGGTCGGCCTGAAAAGGTCACTCATTTCGACGTCGCCTTCCGGGGCCGGGGCAGGAGGTCGTTTTCACCCATCGGCAGGGAGTTTTGCCAGCCGCCGTCCCGCTGATGAAGGGCCGAGGCCACCGCCCCCGCTGTGGGCACCAGACCGATCTCGCCGACACCCTTGGAGCCGTAGCCCCCAACCTCGTCGGGCACCTCGAGAACGATCGCCTCGACCGGAGGCATGCGGTCGGCGGGGATGATGCCAAGATCGCGTATTTTCAGGCTTGTCGGGCGTCCGCCTTCGCATGGGAAATCCTCGGTCAGGGCCTGGCCAAGACCCATGTGGACGCCACCCTCGATCTGGCCGGCGCAGGCCAGGGGGTTGATCGCCCGGCCGACGTCGTGAGCGGCAACGATGCGCTCGATGTGACCCTCGTCATCCAGGATCACCACCTGGGTGGCATAGCCGAAGGTCAGATGGGTGACGGGGTTGTCGCCCGGCGTTCCGGGAGCAACGGTGAAGTCGCAGATGTACTCGCCGTGGTACTCCTCGCCCACGAGGTCCCAGAGGGCGGTTTCCTCCAGGGCTTTCTTGAGCTTCTGTGCCGCTCGTTGGGCGGCGACGGTTGTCAGAGCAGTCGCTCGGGAAGCCGTCGTCATGCCGCACTCGACCTCGCTCAGACTGACGGTTCGGACGTCGATCACTTTGGGCGCCAAACCGGTTTCGTGGCATATCACCTGCCGCACAACGGTGTGCAATCCCTGCCCCATCTCGGTGAACCCGGTCAGGGCGTCCACACGGCCTCCTTCGAGGATGCGCAGCAGGACACGGCCGGTATCCGCCATGCCGTTGCCGATGCCGGTGTTTTTGATCCCGCAGGCGATACCGGCTCGCTCGGAGTTCTTGTAGACCTCCCGAACGGCTTTGAGGGTGGCCTCGATCCCGCAACTCGAGGTCATGATCTGACCTGGGGCGAAGCGATCACCGGGGTGGAGGATGTTGCGTTCGCGGATGTCGTAGCCGTCAATGCCGACTCTCTCGGCCAGGCGGTCCAAAAGGCCTTCGATGGCGAAGGACGTCTGGTTAACGCCGAAGCCGCGCATC
This sequence comes from Holophagae bacterium, assembly GCA_030618605.1. Classification (GTDB taxonomy): domain Bacteria; phylum Acidobacteriota; class Thermoanaerobaculia; order Thermoanaerobaculales; family Sulfomarinibacteraceae; genus DAOWGJ01. Next base: position 5,517 of record JAUXDC010000230.1, read on the forward strand.
GCGCCGCAGGGCGGATTGTTGGTGTAGACCGTCTTGCCTTCGATGTCGAGGTTTTCAACTCGATAGGGACCACAAGCATGGCCCACCGAACGTTCGAGAACTTTGGCGCCGACCGAGGCATAGGCGCCGGTATCGCCGACGATGCGGGCGCGAACTGCCGTCAGCCGGCCTTGCGAATCCGACCCGACGGTGTAGCGCATCTCAAGGGGGTGGCGTTTGGGGTGCATCAGCAGACTCTGTTCGCGTGTCAAATCGATGCGGACGGGGGCCTCGACTGTCCAAGCAGCCAGAGCGGCGTGACCCTGCGCCAGCAGATCTTCCTTGCCTCCGAAGGCACCGCCATTGGTGATCAGTTCAACCTCGACCTGCTCTTCTTCCAGGCCGAGAATGGCCGCGATCTGACGCCGATCCTCGTGTACGCCCTGACCCTGGGACAAGATCCGAATGCCGTTTTCGGAGGGAATCGCCAGGGCGCTCTCGGGCTCCAAGAACGCGTGCTCGATACGTTGGGTTGTGAAGGTTTCTTCGAGAACATGGGCCGAGGTCGCAAGGGTGGCGTCGACGTTACCGCGACTGAAAGCACAGACGTCCAGCAAATTACCCCCCGGGTGAACGGCTGGCGCGCCGGGAGCAAGAGCCATTTCGGGGGAGGTCACCGGCTCAAATACTTCGTATTCGACCTCAATCAGCGCGACTGCCTGCTCCGCCGTCCGCGCGTCCACGGCCGCGACCGCGGCGACCTCGTCGCCGACGTAGCGCACGACTTCC
>JAUXDC010000049.1 GCA_030618605.1 Holophagae bacterium
CATGCAGAGCGCACACACCCCGAAGACGCGGCTAAATGTAGATACTCGATACTTGATACTCGATACTTGAGAGATCCTTTTCGACACTGTTGGACGAAAGGAATCCAGTATCAATTTCTTAATATTCCGGCATCGCCGGATTGCAATTCTCATCAATCGTCTCCTGTCCATCCGGACCGTGCCTTCACAACCAGGCGAAGACGCACTGCAGCCGCTACCGGCCCACCGGCGTCAATCGTCGTCTCGGACACCACCCGGTACTTGGCGGTTTGAAGTTCCGATCCCAGGCCTGAGCGCAGCGTCGCCACCATCCCGACCGGCGCTGCAACGGTACCGCCCGGCAACACTAACGACCCGCCCGGGACCTCCAGGGCCGCCACCAACTCCTTTGAAGAGCGCAAACGGCCCAACAGCCGAATCTCGTCGGAGAAGGTCCCCGGCCGAGTGGGCCGTGCCTTCAGATCGTAGAGCGCCCACGAGGCGCCATCAGCCACCACCAAATCCAGCCGTCCATCAGCGAGTTCCTTGGGGATTATCACTTCCATTCGCACGGTCTCGATCGGGTTTCCAGGTCGTCGAAATCGCACCCTGATTCCCAGTCGTTGGCCGGGTTCAACCGTCCACCGCTCCGGCGTAATGTCCAGCACCGAGGCCCGTTCCAACCCGTTGACCGAGTCCATCGTCAGATCGATGCCCCGGATATCGTCCGAGGCAAAAGGTGACGCTTCCAAGTATCCAATAACCGCCGACGTCCAGGCCGCCGCTTGGCTGGGCGCATCAGCCCCGTCGAAGACCTGGTCGAGCGCCAGGCTCTCCCCACTTTCAAAATCAACCTCAAGGCGGAGGTCGACACTCTGAAGTCCAAAGCTGCGACCCCGGACCTGGTGCGATCCGGCCACCAGGATCCCGGTCAAAATGGGCGTCAATACCCGGTGATGCAACACCTCAAAGTGAAATGAGCGTTCCCCTGCCTTGATATCCACCGGCAGCATCTCGGGCGCTGGACCCAGTGTCCCCCACACCCCGTGCCGCCGATCCGAACGTACCGTGCCGATGATCTCACCCGCGTTAAACACCTTGAAAGAATTGGCCAGGCTGGGGAGGATTGTCACCACCGAGGCCCGAGCCATCGGCATCAACACGTCACCTGCCCCCAGGAAGGGATGGCCGAAAGCCCAGACCTGGGCACCGTCGATCGCCGTGACCGTTCCACCGGCCGAAAGGGATGCATCTCCCCTGACCAGAACGCCGGCGATCATCGACCCGGGAACAAGATCTCCAGCGGTCACATCCGATGCGCCACCGCCGCCCCCGGGCGAAGTCACCCAGCCAAGTCGCTGCCATACATCAGCAACAAAACCCCGGCCTGCCATCGTAAAGACCGGCCCTCCGGACGCCATCACCAGGGGCAGAACCTGCTGTCCACCGGTAGCTGCAGGCACCAACCAGTCCAGCACGTTCTCCGCCAGACGGCCTTCTTGATGGGCCGTCGCCAGTTCGAGCAGGGCAGGCCGGGCTGATCCGGCCTCAAGCCCGCTGTCGGCACGGGTGTCGGCTAATTTCTGCATCCGGGTAAAGGGAGTCACGCCTGCTATCGGCTCGGTGGCAAACTGCCACCCGAAGGCCAGTGCCCCCAGCAGTCGGCCGTCAACGGTGACGGGAGACCCGCTCATGCCGGCCGCGACACCAACGGCCTCAAACCGCGGGTCCTGCAGTCGAATCAGGACCATCTCACCCTCAGGCTGGCCGGCCCCGACGACACCGAGAATTGTCACGGGGATCTCGATCAACCGGCCCCCCTCGACCTCAGTGACACAGATGCCCCGGTCTCCCTGCTTGACCTCGGCAGGCGTAATCACTTCAATCCGGGTACCCGCCGATGTACCGGTTCCCCCAAGAACTATCAAAACAATGAAGGCCCAAAGAAGGGCGTAAGCACGTGTCATGGTCGCGTTATTGTACTCGGGACCGGGTCAAGGGTTTCGTCGACCGGCCAATCCCGGTTTCACGTCGGCGGAAATTAGGATAAAATCGTCAATCAGGATTATGGCTGAACGGATTCACCCACACCCGTCCCTGGTAGAGCGCATGGTTGCGCTGGGTCGTCGTCTGCGAACCCTGCGTCGTCCGTCCGAGGCAGCCGAACTGCTGGAGATCGCCGCAAAGCTGTCGCCGGAGGGAAGCTCACTCCGCCAGGAGGCCCAGGAGATTCGGGGAGACGAGGGTCTCGAGGACTTTGACCGAGAATTCAAGCGACGCAACCTGGAGGCATCCCACGCCCTGGGCATGGCCCATATTTTGGAAAACAGGGGCGAATACGGGCGGGCCGTCGAGATGATCGACATGGCCAAGCTGAGAATGCCCTTCAGTTATCTTCCCTTCACGACTGCAGGGTTCCTGCACCTTCGCCACGACGAGGCGGAGACCGCCCTGCAGGAGTTCACACAATCCCGGCGACTCAACCCCCTGGACTACCGATTGGCGGTCGAGACCTCCCGGTGTGCACTGGAAAACGAGCAATTCGAAACCGCCCTGGATAATGCGGTCGACGCGATGCTGCTTGCCGCGTCCCGGACCGAACAGGAACAGGCACAAGAAAAGCGGCGTGTCGACACCCTCGTCCGACTGTGTGCCCTGGAACCCGAGGCCGTCGATGCCCTGATTCAGGTGCGCACCGCAGCCCTGCAAAAAGCCTGCGACCACGTTGCCCTCAGCCAGGCTCGGGTCTTTTCTTCCTCAAGGGGCCGCCGCCGATACGACGCCAGAACCCCGGCTCAGCCCGGGCAGAGCAACCTCTTGGAGCGGGCCAATGAACTGCGGGCCATGGGTCTTTTCAATCACTTCAGTGACGACCAGTTGATCGCCCTGGCCAAGTTGATCAGAACCGAAAAGATCGAACACGCCGAAGTCATCTTCAGGGAAGGCCAGGCGGGACGAGACCTCTACCTGGTCCACCGCGGAACCGTGCACATCACACGAAAAACTCCAGTCGGGACCCAGATTCTGACGACCCTGGGCCAAGGGTCCCTCTTCGGTGAGGTCTCCTACCTCGATGAAGGTGACCGCTCTGCGACAGCCTTTGGAGTCGGCTCCGGCACCTTGTTCGTTCTTCGAGCGGCAGAACTGGAAGCAACCGTTGCTGCCAACAGGGACCTCGCCGTCAGCCTCCTTTGGAGCTTCTGGCATACGCTGTCCGGCAAGGTTCGGGCCGCCAACTCCCAGATGAGCGAACTCTTTGAATCCCCGGATGGGCCGATTGAACCCGCCGATCATGACCCCGGCGAACCGGTAAGGCTTGCGGAGGATGTCAAACTGGACATTCTCCGCGAGCAAGGCTTTTCGGCTCAGGAATTGAGACTCCTGGCCAAGTACAGCCATGAGGAGCACTTCAACGCCAATAGAATGATCTTTGCCGAGGGGGAACGGGGCGACAGCCTCTACATCGTCGTCGACGGCAGCGTTCGCATCTCTCGCATGGTGCCGGGCATGGGAGAAGAATGCCTCGCCATACTCGAGCGCGGTGAGGTCTTCGGGGAGATGGCCCTGATCGATGACCAGGCACGTTCCGCAGATGCCCGCGCCCACAACGGAGGCTGTACCGTCTTTTCCATCAGCCGCGCTCTGTTGGAAGAAGTCCTCTCAATGGACCCCGACGCCGCCGTCCAGTTCCTGACCCTCCTGAGCAAACTTCTCTGCCGCAGACTTCGGGCCATGAATGAACGCTTGGTCGCCTGGCGCATCATGGCCTGTCATACGTAGGGACCCGCTCCGGCGACAGCCGGAAGGGGCTGGGGGCACGGCGTGCCGGGCCCGTGTCGGTTATTTTCGGTGGTGTCAGAGTAATTTGAATTCGACGCCCAGGCGTCGATAAATCGACGCCGCCCTTCGATCAAGGCTGAGGAGCCTTGCTCCCGCATGGCGAGCGGTCGCTGCCACCAGAGCGTCATAGATTGAGCCGCCCATCGTCTCGTATTGGGTCGCGTCAAGGATCAGCTGTCGGTGTGCCGCCGCCGGAAGCGTCAGGAACGGCTCCGGAAAACGCCCCTCGAGAAACTCCAAGACAATCTTCGTCGAGGCTCGGTGGGGGGGCCGGCAGCCGCGTAAGGACCGAGAAAGTCTCGATTGCGGCGTGTGCAGGCAGTCTGGGAGACGGACCGATGGCTTCAACTGCCACGCTGTGGGCCTCGTGCCAGGAGGCGAAAACAGCTATGGCAACACTGGTGTCGAGGGCAATCATCGCCGGCTGCGTTCAATGGTCGAGCGCACAATTTCTTCGGTCAGTGGCGGCAGATCTTCCTCTGGTACTGCCACTGGTCCATGCTCGGACCCCTCCAACCTCATAGCGCTGGACACGATTCCAATTTCCAGGTGCCCGTCTCGCTCCAGAATCTCAACGGGGTCTCCCCCCGAGAGTCCCAGCCGCATTCGCAAGTCCCTGGGGATGACAACTCTCCCGGCAGAATCAATGGTAGTTCTCATGGGATTACTCTACGATTTCCAGAAAACCCTACGGCACACTCAACTTCAAGGTCGCGTACGAGGCCTTGCGAGTGATCTGGTCGAGGATTCCGACGACGATCCGGTGCTTGCCCTCTTCCATCAGGAAGCGGCTGTCCATCGTCCACCGGCGCTGGGAAATATCGATGCCCGCCGGAACCCTGATCTCGTGCACCTCGCGCTGGACATCCGACCGTTTCCCGCCGTCGTCCCTCGCTCCAGCCACCAGCACCACGTGGCCTACCAGTTCATCCCCCGTCGGCAGCAGGGTTATCTGAGACATCGGTGCCGAGATCCGAACGGGAACCGTCCACAGGTCGCCCGTCGCGGGCAGCGGATTCTGCCGTTCAATCTCAATCCCCATGGGATTGTTTTCCACGCCCACCAGCAAGGCGCTGACAACCTGATCCTGAACGGTCGTCTCCAGGCTTTTGTGGACAAATCGCCCCCGGTGCCTGATGTCGATACCGGATCGCCCGGGGATCTCAATCTCGACCTTGTGGATCGTGTCGCGTCCGGCGCCCCGTGCCGGAAAGCCTATGGAATAGTACGAATAGAGATCGTCCCGTACCCGCTGAAGGCCTCCGGAAACATCGTTGGTATTGACGACGGCGATGCCTCCGGTTCGATCGGCAAGGTACCGCAGGGACCCCTGGAAATTGGATGATCCAATTTGGCTTGAGGTCGGGTCGGAACCGTAGGCCGCGTCGGCGCCCCCGCCAATATTGACCTCGAGGCCTCCGGCATCCAGGGTATGAAAGGTCACTTCCTGTGAAGAGGCTCCTGAGGCCAGGGAACGGTACTGGGCCTGTTTTTCGAACCGCGCCCTGTAGGCGAGAATCGAGTTGTCGTGGAAGGATGTCGCATACTCGTGCATCAGGCCCAGGCCCGGGGTCATCGGCAATCCGTTCGAGACGTAGATGATCGATTTTCGGCCATCAATTCCCGCCAGCATGTCGACCACCTGGCGCAGCCTGCCAAGACTGATGTTCAGGGTGAAGGCCTCCTCCCTGGCGTAGGCTACAACCTCCTGGAACAACTGACGGTTGCCCCTGGCAGAGGCGCCGTCACCCCGGCTCTGTTCCCCCTTGAGATCCTGCATTCGTTCAATCAGATCGTTCCGTGAGCTTTCCCGATCGACCCACCCGCCGGAGTATTTTCCCATGCCACGGACGACGCTCGTGACTTCACGAGCGTCCGAAGTGAATTCCTGCTTGACCTTGAGTGACCCCTCATTGGCCACCACCATCATCTGAACCGGAGGGATCAGGCTTTCGGTCACGAACTCCCGGACTCGACGAAGAATCCGGGTCCGATCCAGGGGGTGCATATTCTCCTGGTCGATGTAGAGCACCACCCATGTCGGCCGGACGGCCATGGCAAGACCGGTTTCCACTCCCTCGGCTTCGACGACCGGCGGTTCTCCAATTTCCGAAACTCTCCGGAAGACCTCGTCATCCACCACCGTGAAATTGGTAATCTCGCGAATCTCGCCGTCCTCCCGAACGACGAAGTCGTCAATCGTGAGGTCGGTGACCGGGGCGCCCTTTCGGTCCCGGACGTAGACGTCGATATTGACCAGGTTGATCTCGACAGACTCGGCAAAGGCTTGATCTACCGCCACCTCCGGCTGCGGCTCGTTGGTCTGGGCACTCAACAACGAGGTGCCGACAACCAGAGAAACACACAGCACCCACCAACACAGAAAGACAATCGTACATCTCATGGAGGCAGTGTAGCGGATTGCCGACGGATGGGGCAGCCGAGACGGCCGCCCCCACAAAGGGCATTCCAAGTGTGGAGGCGAAGAGGACACTCAGAAGGGGACACTCTTTTACTCCGTCATGGACTGCTTTTGAACCAAGACTTCCTGCCATGCGGAGCGAAAAACAGGCAGATTGATGCGCGGCCAGGCGGAATAGTGAACCCGGATTCCCTGTGGTGTCGAAGAGGCAAATTGACGCCCTGGAGCGAAGAGATTGACCTCCTGGTCCGGGAGGCGCCAATCGGCTTCGACTGCAAGAAAGACCGGGGCCGAGGTGTCGGTGATCTCGACGGCGGTTTCATCGACGAACTGCCGAGCGGTGAATCGGAGATCAGTGGTCGGATCGAGTTGAGGGGCGATCCATCGGCGCCAAGCTCCCAGTGCTACAGCCGCTGCGACAGCAATGACCACCACTGCCGCTGCGGCTCGTCGAAGGGTCGTCCTGCTGGGCAGCCGGGCGAAGGCGCCTTTTTCGAGGGCGGCTGCGACGGCCGTCGCACTGGGCCTATCGGAGGCATTGGGTTCAAGCATCCGCCGCAGGCGTTCCCGGCTGATCTCACTCCCCAGATCAAGCCGGAGTAGTTTGACGGCAACCTTCTGCCCCACGGTGATGTCCAGGGCCGAAAAGACCGTGCCGGTGGCCCCGGAACCCAGGCGCTTGTTGATCAGAAAGCGCCCGGCCAACCGGACGCCGGGCAGGAGATCAACTACAGCTGCCGAGTCCCCCGGTTGGGGGAGATCCTCGGGGCGGGCGACTGCCGTTCCTTCGTCACTGTGTTGCACACCGCTACTCTAGCGGATTCGACCGTCCTGCTTCCAAGCCTCCCGGCGTTCCAGCCTCGGAGCGTCTATTTCCAGTATGATGCCCCTTCGCGGGAGGTTTCCATGGTTCACGTCACATCTGAAATCGGCAGGTTGCGCAGGGTTCTGGTTCACGAGCCGGGACCGGAGGTCGACCGCATGGTTCCCCCGATGATGGAAGAGTTGCTCTTTGACGACATCCTCTTCGGCGAAAGGGCAAGGGAGGAGCACAGGCGCTTTCGGCGTCTGCTGCAACTCTTGGGCATCGAGGTCGTTGAGGCACGCACCTTGCTCGAAGAGACTCTCCAAAATCCCGAGGCCCGCACCTGGCTCTGGACCATGCTCAAACCGGAGTTCCCTCTGGATCTCAGGGCGGTTCCCGAAGAGATCGGCTCGGCCGAGGCGGTCACGGCGGTCGTCGAGGGCCTTCTTCATTCGGAAGCCCACCAGGGCGTCGAGGTCGAGGACCTCTTTCGAATTGCTCCGGTGCCCAACTGGTGTTTCCAGCGCGATCCCCAGATCGTGCTTGGGGACGGCGTCATCTTCTCGGCAATGGCAACACCGGCCCGCTGGCGCGAGGGCATGCTGGCCCGTTGCATCTTTCGGTTCCATCCTGATCTTTCCGATGTTCCGACACTTGCCGATCCCCTGCGACCCGAGTGCGACACCACGCATTTCCTCGGTCTTCACCGTCCGCGCCTCGAGGGTGGCGATGTCTTGGTTCTTTCTCCCGATGTTGTGGCAGTCGGCGTTTCCGAGCGCTCCAACACCCAGGCAATTGATGTCTTGACCCGAGCCCTCGCCAGACTCGAAAACGGACCGCGCTACCTGATGGCGGTCGACCTCCCCCACCGTCGGGCCTACATGCATTTGGATACTGTTTTCACGCCGGCGGATGACAATGCCGCACTGGTCTACCCTCCGGTGATCACCGGCTCAGGCTCCGAGGCTGCCAAGACCTACGAGATCGATCTGCACGCCACCACACCGGAACCCATTGAACGTGGCGCCCTGCTGTCCACCCTGGCCGCCCGGGGAGTCGATCTTGAACCGATCGCATGCGGTGGCGCCAGCCCCCTGGCCCAGCAACGGGAACAGTGGACCGACGGGGCCAACACCCTGGCCCTTGCGCCAGGTGTCATCACGCTATATGACCGCAACGTTGCAACCGCCGAGGAACTGAGCCGGCACGGGTTCCGAATCGTCAACGCCAAGGACGTGCTGCTGGGCCGGCAGGAGGTCTCGCTCGATGAGCCCGGGCGGGTCTGCCTGCTGCTGGAGAGCCACGAAATCTCCCGCGCCCGTGGAGGCCCGCACTGTCTGAGCCATCCGCTGGTCAGAGATGAATGCTAGGAGGCTGGGAGGCTGGGAGGCTGGGAGGCTGGGAGGCTGGGAGGCTAGGACGCCAGGAAGCTGCGACACCGTAGTGCTGGGATACCGGCCTTAGACACGAAAGGGCGAGGTCATCTGATGAGCGGAGATCGGTGGAAAAACCTTGAGGTGTGGCGTGTAGCGGATGATTTTGCTGTTACCGTCTACAAGGAAACCAAGGGGTTTCCAAGAGAAGAAATCTACGGGCTGGTTTCGCAGTTACGGCGTGCCGCTCTTTCGGTTCCAACCAATATCGTCGAGGGGTATTCGAGGAACGGTGATCGTGAACTTGCTCGGTTTCTCGACATCGCACTTGCCTCGCTGGCAGAGACCAAGTACCTCATTCATTTTGCATATCGACTCGGTTATTGGCCGAAAGGGAAATTAGACTCCCTTACAGGTTTGGCCGAAGAACTGGGGGCAAAGCTCTGGAAATTCACCGAGACCGTGAAACTCTCGCGAGACGGCAAACCAAAGTAATCAAAACGCCTCCGACTCTTTGTCTTCCAGCCTCCCAGCCTTCTTGCGTCCTGGCGTCCTAGCCTCCCAGCGCTCCAGCTTCCTAGCGTCCCAGCTTCCTAGCGTTCCCGCTTCCAAGCCTCCATCAACTCCAGATCTTCCGCGGCCCGTTCGCCCTCGGCAACGAAGACTGCTCGTGACCGTTCGACGAGACCCAGAGCACGAGACCTGTCGGCACCCACGGCCCACAGGGCCTTGGCCAGACTGAATTGAGTCTGGGCCAGAACCAACGGGTCGGTGGTCACACCCTTACGAATCCCGACGGCAATCTCCAGGGGCTCCAGAGCTTGGTGTGGTTTCCCCATCAGAAGCAGGATGACCCCTTCGGCGTTGGCCGCATAGGCGTACAACGGATGGTCTGAGCCGAAGGCCCCTGCCAGAATTTTCTCGGCGGCCCGGGCCTGCTCGAGAGCCAGGTCCCACTGTTCGAGCTTGCGGTAGATGCTGACCCGGTTGAGATGGGCATAGGCCGTCTGCGGGTGACCAGCACCCCACGTCGCCCGAATAATGGCAAGAGCCCTCTCGTGGGTCTCGAGGGCATCTGAAAATCGGCCGAGGCCTTCCTGAGCGTAGGCAATGTTATTCAACGTCACCGCGAGATTAGGGTGATCCGGTCCGTAGACCGCCTCGTTGATGTCCAGCGCTCTGGCCAATACACCTAACGCCTCGTCGTGGCGCCTTAAATTGGACAGGGTCGAACCCAAGCTGGTCAAAGTCGGCGCCAGACGGGGATGATTCGGGCCGAGGTAACGCTCACGGAGGGCTGCCGCCACGCGGTAGTGCTGCAAGGCCTCGTCGTAGGACCCCACCGAAAACAGCGCATCGGCCAGCTGATTCTCGGCAAAGGTCGCCCCGAGACTCTCGGCGCCTTCAGCCGCGACCACCGCCCGGTAGGCCCTCTCCTGGAGATCCAGGGCCTCGTCATACCGTCCCTCGGCCCCCAAGATCGCTGCTCGGCTATAGAGAATTTCCGCCATGAGAGCACCGTCGTCAGAAACCCGGTGCAACCCGGCTTCCGCCAATTGCGACCAGAACTCCGCACGATCAAACTGCTGGAGCATCACGCCTTGAACCCAAACCAGCTCGTTGAGGATTGCCACCGCAAACCGATCGGCCCCTCCCTCTTCGGCAGCCACCAGGCCCAGGCGCAGGCTGGCGAGGGCCTCGTTACCTTGCCCCATTTCGATCTCGAGGTTCCCCTTCAACTGCATCGCCTGAGCGACCAGCGGCATATAACCGATTGTTTGAGCCGCCTCCGCAGCCCGCCCGGCCTGAGTCAGCGCCTCCTCGAATTGTCCCGTCACCTTGAGGGCCTCAATATCGGCCAGATCGGTCCGGACAGCCTCGATTGCGGCGGTCGTCTGCGGGTCCGATGGAAGGGGCTCGAGATTCAACATCTCGGCGCCATGGGTACAGGGCTCCGATGCCGGCAGATTCCGGACCGAATCCACGGCCCTCTCAACGAGCTCCTCGTCTGGAGCCTGCAGTAAGACCAGAAGCCGGTCTATTTCCAGAAGCCGTTGATCGAGGCAAGCCATCTGCCGGTCCAGCAGATCCTCTGAGGTCTCTTTCCGCACCCGTGTCGCTTCACAGACGTCAGTGTAGGCTTTGATCCAGATTTCTCCCCTTCCGGTTACCATGTCCGAAATCCTGGCCGCCGTCTCGGCAGCGTAGGACACGCCCGTGCCCTCGAAGGCCAGAGTGACGGCCGCAGAACGCTCCTCATTCCACACAGTCGCAACCCGATCCGCCCCTCCCGAACAGAGCTGTCGACGCGTGGCGACAAACTGGGTGACCAAAACCGCGCCGGCCACTCCCAGTAAAACGGCCATGCCCACAACCATCCAGCGCCGCCGAACTGCCGTGGGATCGTGACCCAATTCGCTCAGCAGGCCCTCCATCGAGGCAAAGCGCTCGCCGGGCTTGGCACTGAGGCCGCGCATCAGGGCACGCTTGGCCCTGCCGGGAACGCCTGCACCTGAAGGGATGGACGCGATTTCACCGGCCAGAGCTCTCCGAGCCAACTGCATCATGTCGCCGGTACCGAATGCCGGCTCGCCAAACAGGGCTTCGAACAGCGCTACGCAGAAGGAAAACTGATCGGAGGCGGCGTCGGCCTCCCGTTCCAGCACCTGTTCGGGCGCCATATAACGCGGTGTGCCGACGATGGTCCCGGGTACGGTCAGTGATCCGGCCAATGGCGAATGGCCGCTGGGTCTCTTCGCTTTCTCGACCATCGACCCCGTCACCGTTTCGGCGTCCTCAAAGAGCTCATCGGCCCCCGATCCGTCCTCGGCGCCTCTCGCCAGTCCGAAATCCGCGACTCGGACTCGTCCATCCACGCCCACCAGAACATTTGCCGGTTTGAAATCACGGTGAATCAGTCCGGCATGATGAGCCGCCGCCAGACCTTTTCCGGCCGCCAGGAATACCCGGAGGATGTCGCCAGGGGACCGGTCGTGCTCGGCCAGCCACTGGTCAAGGTCCTGCCCTTCGACAAACTCCATCGAAATGTAGGTCCTGCCCTCCACCTGGCCGACCTCATGAACTGTCACTACATTGGGGTGCGACAACCGCGCCATCGCCTGGGCCTCGCGCAGGAGCCGCTGCTGCGACATTCCGCCTCGCAGGGACGGCAGTAACAGCTTGAGCGCAACCTTACGATCGAGGTCGGGGTCGTAAGCCGCGTAGACGACGCCCATGCCGCCCGCTCCCAGGCGCTGGAGAATCGTATACCGCCCGAAGGTGGCTCCCGGGCCCAATCGCGAGCCGATCCCGGAAGACTCTCCCACGCTCCCCAGCGTCGGTGAGGTATCAAAATTCTCCCCGTCATTTCCATTTTTCCCTGAGGTCATACTCCATTCTATGCTCAAATGGGCTGGGTATCGAAGTAAATCTGTCGGGGGATGAAAAATGGGCACTATTGGAGAGAACTACCGAAATTTCGAGGACACTCAAAAATACGACGCCGTCGTCATCGGCTCGGGCATCGGAGGTCTCGGGGTCGCAGCCCTGTTGGCTTCAGAGGCCGGTAAACGCGTCCTGGTCCTCGAGCGTCACACGATCGCAGGAGGCTTCACCCACACCTTCAGCCGCAAGGGTTGGGAATGGGACACCGGCCTGCACTACGTCGGCGGGGTTCACGAGGAGAACTCCTTTTTGCGCCGCATCTTCGACCGGGTTACCCAAAAGCGCCTCGAATGGCAATGGACCGGAGAGGTCGTAGACCGTATCGTCGTCGGCAACCGGAAATTCGAGTACCGCGCCGGCCGCAAACAGTGGCGGGAACAGATGCTTACGGATTTTCCGTCCGAAGATGCTGCCATCGACAGATTTCTGGAATTGGTTGGAGATGCCCGAAAACAGTCAATGGGCTTCTTCGGCGAAAAGGCCGTTCCGGCACCGATTGCCTTTGTCTTCGGCGGGTTGATGCGACGGGCCTTTCTTCGACACTCCGATCGAATTCTCGGCGAGGTTCTCGACACACTGACTGATGATCGAATGCTCAAGGCTGTTCTTTCAGCCCAATACGGCGACCACGGCATGCCGCCGGCCCAGGCCAGTTTTGCAATGCATGCGATGGTCTTCGCCCACTACCTGGAAGGGGCGGCCTATCCCGTCGGCGGTTCGGCGGCGATCGCTGAAGCCATCGCCCCGACGATCGAGGCCGCCGGGGGGCGGATTGTTGTCGGCGCCCAGGTTGACCAAATCCTGATCACAAATGGCCGCGCGACCGGGGTGCGGATGGCCGACGGCCGGAACATCCTCTGCCCCCTGATCATCAGCGACGTCGGCATCCCAAATACTGCTCGGCATTTACTGCCGGAAGGCACACCCGGCCGTCGGCGACTGCTCGAAGCAGCGAAAGCTGCCGGAACCTCGGTCGGGCACTGCTGCCTGCACATCGGCCTTGAGAAGACCGCCGAAGAACTCGACCTCCCAATGGCCAATATCTGGGTCTATCCCGGACCGGACCACGATGCCGGCCTACAGCGTTTCGAAGCCGATCCCACCGCGCCCCTGCCGCTGGTCTTTATCTCCTTCCCATCGGCCAAGGACCCGGACTTCGAGCGGCGGCACCCAGGACGCGCGACCATCGAGGTGACAACTTTCGCTCCCTACGAGCGCTTTTCACGATGGCAGGATCAGCCGGCAGGGCGCAGAGACGAGGCCTATGTCGAGATGAAAGAAGACCTGAGTTCCCGCCTCCTCCAGACGCTCTATCAACACGTCCCGCAGGTTGAGGGCGAGGTGGCCTTCCACGACCTTTCGACGCCCCTGACGACACGCTGGTTCTGCAACTATGAAAAAGGCGAAGTCTATGGCCTCAACCACGGCCCGGAACGGTTCCGCCAACGTGCGCTCAAGCCAAAGACATCGATCAAGGGTCTCTGGTTGACCGGCCAGGACGCATGTACCGCCGGCATCGCCGGCGCCCTGCTTGGCGGGGTCCTCAGCGCTTCGGCAATCTTGGGGAAAAACCTCTTGAAGAGGATCTCAGCCGACTGACTTCCGCAGCTCACGCCATCGGTCGTGATACCAGAGCCATTGCTCCGGCCGCCGCCGGATCGCTGCCTCGGTCACCCCCGTAAAGCGGGCGGTCAAACTCGTAACGTCATCCCCGGACTCTACAGGCACTGGTGAACCAAAGGAGAAGGTGAAGCGACCGCCCCGTTCGGCGTAGACAAACCCCGGGATGACCGGCGTACCGGTCTTGAGCACCACACGCGCCAATACCGTGTGGGTTCTGGCAGGATGTCCGAAGAAAGGAACGTTGACACCGAGATCCTGAGGCCGGGTTTTCTGGTCGACCAGAATCCCAATGGATCGGCCGGCCTTGATCGCCCCCAGCATCGACCGCAGGGCCGCCGATTTGCCCAGGGTCCAATTTCCGAATTGCCGGCGAAATTTCTCCAACTCAGCCTCGAGCAAGGGGTTATCCAGGGGCCTGTGAACGATGCCGAGGCCGCTCGGCAGAGTGAGGCCGACGTAGAGGGCCGCAACTTCCCATGCACCGAGGTGAGCCGTCAAAAAGAAGGCGCCACGGTCGCTCTGCGCCACCCCGTCCAGGTGCTCTCGACCCTCCACGGTTACTAGTCGCAACAACTGCTCCGGCGTCATTCGTTGCAGGCGGAGTATGCCGAACAAGGTTCTCCCAAAATGCTGGGCGACCTGAAGGGCCATGTGTTTCCGCTCCCCAGGGGTCAGATCGGGATAGGCGAGACCAAGATTGAACAGGATGATTTTCCGGCGATGTCGGGACAGCCTGTGGAAGAGGCCACCGAGGAGTGTTCCCACCGGCTCGATCAGGCCTGGGCCACCTCTTCCGACAGTTGCCCGGGCCAGGCGATAGGCCGCCAGTTCAAACCGGTTTCGAAACTCAGACCGAGGCGAGATTCCCATCACACAATCTCTGGAGTCAGAGACCACAGGCGATCCCACTGTCCTTCGACCGGTTGCATCGCTGTTTCGACAACCCAAAGACCCTCGAGGGGATCCAGTTTGACGGCGTCTTTGCCTGTGGTAACAACCACGGCCCCGTATTTCCGAGCTTCACGGACAATCCACGCTCGATCCTCGGGGCCGTAAGGGTGGTGATCCGCAAACCACCGGTGGCCGACGACCTCGGCGCCGGTTGACTCAAGAAGTGTACGAAAGCCCTCGGGGCGTCCCAGTCCTGCCACCGCGAAAACCCTGCGACCCCGCAACTCTGTTGGGTCGACCCAACCATCTTCAGTTCGTACCCTTCGAAGCACGAGCCGCGCGCCAAATACCGGCAGGTCCGGACGGATGGCAGAGATCCTCCGGACAATTTCTTGTGGCGGTTGATCGGCCGCAGGATCCACCTTGGTGATGATGACGGCCGAGGCCCGTCCGAGAGCCTCCACCGGTTCCCTAAGGCGGCCGCGAGGCGGTAAATGATCCCCACCCCAGGGGTCTCCCGCATCCAACAGGACCAGATCGAGGTCGCGGTGCAACCGCAGGTGCTGAAAACCATCGTCGAGAATCGCAATGTCGGCACCGAGTTCGGCCGCCAGCCGTCCCCCACGAATTCGATCGGCATCGACGACGATCGGCACACCCGGTAAACGCTGGGCCAACTCCAGCGGTTCATCCCCGGCCTCGGTCACGGATGCCCGAATTTCAGGGCCCGTCAACACCAAAGGCTCGGAGCTCGTCCGGCCGTAGCCCCGGGTCAGGACCGCCGGTCGATGGCCGCGTGAAATGAGGTCCTTCACCAGGGCGATCACCATCGGTGTTTTCCCTGTTCCGCCGAAGGTCACATTCCCGACCGACACCACCGGAATACCACAGCGGTCGCTCTTGAGCAGCCCGCGACGGAAAGCCGCCACCCGTATTCGCACTATCGCTCCATAGACCGGACTCAACGGTGTCAACAGGTGAGACCACCTCATTATTTTTCGATCCCGTCGAGACGATGGACAATCTCGGCCGTGATCCTCGCCGTGGCCCCCCGGTTCTTTTCGACGACTCGTCGACCCGCTTCACCGGCATGCCGGGCCACATCGGGTGCCGAGAGCCACTGATCCAAGGCGGCGCCGAAGTCTCGGGAGCCGGCGACCAGGCGAACCGCTCCCGCCGCCACCATTTCACGGTAAATTTCCTCGAAATTCGCCACCCAGGGACCGCTGAGAACCGGCACTCCCCACGCCGCCGGTTCCAACGGATTGTGTCCTCCACTTGGGACGAGGGAGCCTCCGATGAAGGCGACGGCACCGTGCCGAAAAGCCCGAGCCAACTCACCGATCACATCCAGCAGAAAAACGTCGGCGCCCGTTTCGGCCTCATCGAACAAACTGCTGCGCCTGATCAGGGTCAGGCCACGCTCGGAGACCAAATGAGCGACCGCATCGAAGCGCTCGGGGTGGCGCGGCGCCAGGATCACCAGGGGCCTCCGCCCGTCCGACCCCACCACAGTCTCGACGGCATCGAGGACCAACTGCTCCTCACCCTCCAGTGTCGAACCGGCAACAACCACCGGCCGGCCGGCCGCCCACGAAGCAATCTCGTCGTCCCACTCGAGGGGTCGCCGGTCTGCCTCCAGATCGTATTTGACGTTACCGCCGACCGTGACTCGCTCACCCTCAATACCCAAATCCTTGAACCGCTCGGCATCGGTCTCGTCCCGGGTCAAAACCAGGGAAAGTGGTTTCAAGAGCGGCCGAAGGGCCCTTGCAACCCGCCGATAGCGCCTGAAAGAAACATCCGAAAGCCGAGCGTTGACGATAAAGACCGGGATCCCTCGGCATCCCGCCTGATGGAGCATCTCCGGCCACAGTTCAGTCTCGACCAGAATGAGGGCCCGGGGTTTCAGGGCATCGAACACGCGCCCAACCGGACCGAAAAGGTCGATAGGAGTCGGCAGGACCCTCACGCGGTCAGCCAGGTTCTTGCGGGCCAATGCCAACCCTGTCGCCGTCGTCGAGGTCAACGCTATCGGACCCGCCGAGACATCCTGATCAAGTTCGTCAATCAATCTGCGGGCCACCTCGACCTCTCCGACCGACACGGCATGAATCCACAGACCACCCGGTTCGGCAGGGTGTACGCGTCGAGCGAACCTCTCGGACCAGGGCGGTCTCTGCTTCCCGATCAGCCGGTCCCTCAGGGCGAGAAACCCTATCGCGATCGGTACCACGACCGTCATCAAGATCCGGTAGATCCATAGCATCAGAACACTCATGAGCCTAGGATAGCTGGTCTAAGAGCCCAGGGTGCAGTGGTCTGTTGGGGGACATTGCGACCCTTTCGACCTTTTCGACCCTATTGATCCCTTCGACCCTTTGACTCTTTGACCTTTTGACCCTTGTGTTCAAAAAGAAGGGCGGACACGGGGGTCCGCCCCTACACGTACTCGATCTCGCCTTCGGCCACCATGAAGGTCCCCGCCTCCCGCGAGAGCGCCTTCTTGAGACTCCCTTCGTCGGTGATCAACACTTCCTTACCGGTCGCCTCGATAAATTCAAGCGCGGACCGAATCTTGGGGCCCATCGAGCCCGGTGGGAACTGATTTTGTTCCAACATTTCCCATGCCTTGGCAACCGGAAGAGTTCGGATCCACCGTTGATTGGGGCGTCCAAAATTTTCGGCGACCATCGGCACCTGGGTCAGGACGATGTAGAGTTCAGCCTCCAGTTCCCGAGCCAGGATCGAAGCAACATAGTCCTTGTCAATCACGGCCTCGACACCACGGTAGTAGCCGCCGACATCCTGGTAAACGGGAATGCCACCACCACCACCAGCGATCAGCAAGGCGCCACTATCAACGAGCCGACGCATGAGAGGAGCATCGAGGATACGGTGAGGCCTGGGCGACGGCACCACCTTGCGCCAGCCCCGGCCGGCGTCCTCGACCATCTGCCATCCATGCTCCTGCATCAAGACGTTGGCACGGTATGCCGTGAAAAAGGGCCCGACCGGTTTGGTCGGATTCTCAAAAGCCGGGTCTTCCCGGTCAACGACGACCTCGGTCACCATGCAGGCGATCGGTTTGTCCAGTTGCTCTTCATTGAACCGGTTCCTCAGCTGATTTGCCAGCATGAAGCCCATCGACCCCTGAGTCTGAGCCACGGCGACATCCAGACTCTGCGGCGGAATCTTGGTGATCGCCTCTTCGACCTGGATCATGATGTTGCCCACCTGGGGTCCGTTGCCGTGGACGATGGCGAGCTCATAACCGCGGTGGATGATCTCCACCAGCCAGCGGGTCGCCTTCCAGGTCAGGGTGAACTGCTCCTCCTGGGTTCCGTGGTCCTG
>JAUXDC010000107.1 GCA_030618605.1 Holophagae bacterium
GTAGCGTTCTGCCACCCAGGAAATCATTCTATAGCGAGGCTTTGACTTCATTCTCTTCCTTTTCGCCTATCCAATGTACCACCTACCGAGAGGCTATGGCGCCCGGACTCTCCGGGCACCATCAAAAACTCTCCTACTGGTCGGCTTCGGCATCGACATCGACAAAATCGGCGTCAATGACATCGTCTTCGGGTCCCGCGGCCTCGGCTGGCGGTGCATCTGTTGGTGCGCCGGCGTCCGGTCCAGCCTGTTGCGCCTGACTCTGGTAGAGCGTCTCGGCGACTTTGTGGCTGGCAGCGGTCAATTTCTCATAGGCCGAGTCCATGCCTTCCGGATTTCCGTCTTCAAGCGCACTCTTGGCCTCGGCGAGAGCGCTCTCAATCGACGCCACATCATCCTCGGCCAGTTTTTCCTTGTTCTCGGTGACCAGCTTCTCGGTCGAGTAGACCAATCCATCGAGCTTGTTTCGACTTTCGATCTGACGCCTCTTGGTCTCGTCATCCCCGGCGTGAGCCTGGGCCTCATCAACCATTTTGCCGATCTCGTCCTCTGACAGCCCCGAAGAACCGCTGATCTGAATCTTCTGTTCGACTCCCGTACCCCGATCCTTCGCGGCAACGTGGAGGATGCCGTTGGCATCGATGTCAAAGGTCACCTCTACCTGGGGCACACCCCGCGGCGCCGGTGGAATCCCCATCAAGTGAAACCGGCCCAGAGTCCTGTTGTCGGGCGCCATCGAACGTTCACCCTGCAGAACATTGATCTCAACTTGATTCTGATTGTCATCCGCGGTCGAATACACTTTGGACTTCCGGGTCGGGATCGTTGTGTTCCGGGGAATGACCACGTCTGTGACGCCTCCGAGGGTTTCCACACCCAATGACAGCGGGGTGACATCCAACAAGAGGACATCTTTGACCTCACCGGCGAGGACACCGGCCTGAATTGCAGCGCCGACCGCGACGACCTCATCGGGATTGACGCCTCGGTTGGGCTCTTTGCCGAAGAAGTCAGCCACAGCCTTTTGGACCATGGGAATTCTCGTGGACCCGCCAACCAACACAACCTCGTCGACATCCTTCGGCGAAAGGCCGGCATCCGACAATGCTTGCTTACACGGCTCCATTGTCCGATCCACCAGGGGCTGGATCATCTGTTCAAGCTTGGATCGGCTCAGCTTGATCGCCAGATGTTTGGGGCCCGAAGCATCAGCCGTCACAAAGGGAAGGTTGACCTCGGTTTCCATCGTCGCAGAAAGTTCCATCTTGGCCTTCTCGGCGCCCTCCTTCAGCCGCTGCAGGGCCATACTATCGCTGGACAGGTCAATACCCTGGTCCTTCTTGAACTCGTCAACCAACCAATCAATGATCACCTGATCGATGTCGTCGCCACCCAAATGGGTATCGCCGTTGGTCGACTTCACCTCGACCACGCCAGTCCCTACCTCGAGAATGGAGATATCAAAGGTCCCACCGCCAAAATCAAACACGGCGATGGTTTCGTCGTCCTTCTTGTCCAACCCATAGGCCAACGCCGCCGCGGTCGGTTCATTCACCAGGCGGAGCACTTCCAGCCCGGCAATCTGGCCGGCGTCTTTCGTTGCCTGGCGCTGAGCATCATTGAAATAAGCCGGAACGGTAATGACGGCTTTCTCGACCTTCTGACCGAGATAGTCCTCTGCCGCGCCCTTGAGCTTCTGAAGCACGATGGCCGATATTTCCTGCGGGGAGTAGATCTTGCCGGCGGCCTCAATTCGTGCGGTGTTGTTTTCACCCTTGACCACTTTGAACGGCACGGTTTTGATCTCCGATGCGACCTCGTCGAATCGGCGACCCATAAACCTCTTTGAGGAAAAGACCGTGTTCTCCGGATTGGTCACTGCCTGGCGCTTGGCCACCTGCCCAACCAGTCGCTCTCCATTGTCCGTAAATGCTACCACCGATGCAGTGGTCCGATTGCCTTCTTGATTCGGAATGACGACTGGTTTGCCGCCTTCCATCACTGCTACCACCGAATTGGTGGTTCCGAGATCGATTCCTATGACACGAGACATGCTATGATCCTCCTCAAGTTTCACTGTCAATTTGCATCTTAAAACCTGAGCCATCTGTTGTCAAGTCTTTTTTCAGAGAAGCTTCGCACGAGCCACGATCGGCTCGATCCATCAGAAAGAGACTGTCCCGATGGGCACGGCGGGCGGGACGCCCGCCGTCACAATTCGTATGCCAGAGAAAAATTGTAGCGGCAGGCGGCTACGCCGTCAGCGGGACAACAACCGAACGCCCGGGCCCTCGTATGCGCCGATTCCGCCTTCCCCTTCCCAGGCAAGCGGTCGATTGAGCAGCAAACCGGGTGACCGTCGTCCCAAGGCGTCGAGCCCTGAGACCACCAGCTTCGAGCTTTGCGTCGAAACGCGATAGCTCTGACCCCACGGGTCGGCAAATCCATCGTGCAGGGAGGCCGATTTTTCAATCAGGTCTCCACCATTTTCCGGGTAAAACCCTTCGAGGAAGAACTGCGATTCAGCAGCGCAGCTCAAGCGATCAATGCGATACCAGGAAACACCCTCCAAAACACAGCCGTCCCAAACTCTGGAAATCAGCCCAAAGCCGGGGTTGGCCGGATTGCGGGGCATCACGGAGAGGGAAAAACCAAAAAGCACCAGGAACGGCACAGCCAGCCAGGGCACAATCCCGAACCCCACAGAACTCTTTTTCGCAACCGGCTCCATGATCCGACTGAGCGACCTTGCCACTTCTTCCTGGCTGGCCATCCGAATGATGCCTTTGTCGAGAAGATCGGCCAGGACCTTACAGGTCTCGAATTCAACAAACGGACTCTCGGCAATCAACTCATTGACAGAGAGAACGCCATTGACCAGTTCATAGACCTCGAACTGCACAGGGAGCAGACGATCATCCTGAGACTTGGGTTCGGGAACAGACTCCTCGGGGGTCTCCGTGAAGCTGAATCCGAGGTTCTCGAAGTCGTCGTCGTCCTCTTCGCCAATCTCAAATTTCCGATCCGGAGAAACCTGGATGAAAACGACCTCTCGATCAGGAATCCTCTGATCGATGAAAGGCCACTCATCAGTCATCCGGGCGCCTTCCATGATGATCGAATCAGCCGCCATCGGCTTCATCAAGTCACGGTCGTAATCAATGTCAGTCTCTTGGGAAAAATGGTACTCCCCATCTCCCCACCTGAACACCCGATAGACGATCTGAAGTATCTGCTGGCTGAGCGCAACCCTGACGGCCTCGCCGTCTACCAATTTGTTATCAATCAGGATCCGGCCCAACCGTTGAAGGGTCTCTTCCTGCCTTTTGAGAGCCGTCTCGAGCTCGTTCTCAGTAATCTCACCGCGTTTGAGCAGAATCAACCCGATGCGATCTTCAGGGTGTTGATTCAACGATGAGGAACCGACAATGCTCCCTTCGAGAAAGGAGATCGTCACAACGTTCTCGGCGTCCTTCAGCGTCAAGACCCCGGTCTTGCGCTGCAGAGAAATCAGCTGCAGAATATCGGCGAACGAAAAATCCCGGAGAGTACCTTCGAGTGCCATCTTACCGCCGACTCCAAGAGGACAATGCCGCTACGACCCACCCCGCACCACCAGCAAAAACCAGACCCAACTGAAGGCCCCTCAACGGAAGAGAAGGCTCGATTGTTCGCAGAAAGAGCGGCACCCAGACCGCAGCGCCAAGTAACGGGAGCCATACGATGAAAGTCAAGAGAATCCCGGACACGACACGCCCACCGACGATCTGCCGCCCTCCGGGAACGGCCACTCCAAGTCCCCTGACCACAAGGCCGCTCATCAGCTCCCATCGCCGAACCTGGGCCGCTTTTGCAGTCTGCTGTTCAATCGAAACGGCATTCCGCTTCAAAAAAACGGAAACACATTGTTCGCAATACGAACTCTTGTCCTCGGGCCTGAATACCCGTCCACATTTCCCACACTCGAGGGCCGGTCCGTACCATCGCCTCCGGACAAATAACATCCCAACCCCAACCACGATCCCGACCAGTGCGGCAAGAGAAAGAGGAGAAAACGCATCCATACCAAAGAGGCTCCGCCCCTGCACTCGATTATTCAAGGCAAACCGAGCGCCCGGAGGGGCTCTTTCGGCGAGGCTCTCGACGATGCCGGACCCGATCAGGGGGAAAAGAACTCGATCTTCCTGACCCGGAATCCCAAGATTCTCGAGAGGTCCCTTTGCGAGCTCCCGCGCCTTACGCCTCTCCGCATCTCCCTCATCGAATCGGCGGGTCAGGTCTAACGCAATCGCCAAATTGTAATGGCCCAGTGCGCCGTTTGGGTCCATCTCCACAACCTTGCTGAGCAGTTCCAGGGCCCGCCAGGGATCCCGATCTTCAAGCGCATAGGCGCCAAGAAAAAGTCGAGGCAGGACTGAATTTGACGAAACAATGGTCGCCTTTTCGAACTCCAGCCGTCCCAGTTCCCGGTCACCGTGCAATCTCAGCAGCTCGCCGGCCACAATGTGGTAGGCAGCAGATCCCTCGAATTCCATCTCCAAATCGATGAACTCTCGAAGTGTGACAAAATCTGCCTTCCGCTCGGACAATATTTCGACCACTCTATCCTGGAGTTGCGCCGGCACGAGGCACACATTCTGCCAAAGTCCGAGGAGCGGCACGATCACAGCAATCACGACCAATGAGATAACGGCGGCAATCCTCTGGGAAGAGGCCATATAGATCCATACTAGAGAAAACAGGTAGATCAACACCCACACCGGTCCCAAGCCGGCAAACAGCGGCAGACTCACAACGACAGCGGCAAATATCAAGGCGTTAATCCTGCTGAAGAGGCGGAGCCCAAGGATATAGGCGTCTGCCGTAATCAACCGGAAAAATGCAACAGCCTGCACTGCGATCGCCGCCACCACAGAAAATCCCAGGGTGATTAAAACCCATGGAATACAGGAACTGATCACCGCTCGACGCACTGAGCGCAATCGCATCATGTTGACGGCGCCGTTTGCGAATTCGCCCAGGCCTTTGACCCGATTCCCACTGTCCCATGCCCGTCTTCCCATCATAAACCGGGGCCCAGGAAGAAGAGGATCCAGACGCTTCGCCGATTCCAGAAGCAGGCTCCCGACCGGGCCGGGGCGCCCGACGGATGCTTCGGTCAACGCTTCCGCAAAGGGAGTCACACGATCGAGGCCGACTTCCTTCTTGGCAATCAAGAGTCGTTGAAGACCAATCTCGAGGTTCTGTTTCTGATCGACGGCGAGGGCGTTTTGAACCTGTCCCCACGCATCAAACAGGGGATTGGCATCCACGAAACAGACACCAACGCTCAGGATCAGAACAACGCCGAGAAAGAACCCCCGCCCCCCAGGACGGGCATTCCGCCATCGGCTGCACCCACCCTCAAGTGGAGTGCAACCCGGCCCCAAAGAGGCCCTGAGATGGCCTATCAAACCTGCCGGACTCAAGCCCTTCAACTCCCCCCGCGAAAATCGGCCCGACGCTTCTCAAGAAAAGCAGCCGTACCCTCCGTCATTTCGGCACTTGAGGCCCCCACTCCGAACAGGGTGGCCTCAACAGCGCACCCTTCATCGAGCGAGAGGCCGAGGCCTCGATTCACTGCCTCAATACAGTGGGCCACGGCCAGAGGTCCGTTGCGAAGAATCGGCTTCAGGAATTCCTCGACAACTCCCTCCAACTCTTCGGGCTCACACACTCGATTGACCAAACCAATACGTTCAGCCTCTTCCGCGGTAACGTTTCTCCCGCTCAAAAGCAACTCCATGGCACGCCCGCGCCCTATCAAACGCGGCAACCTTTGAGTCCCGCCATAGCCTGGGATCAATCCCAACTTCACCTCGGGTTGACCGAAAACGGCAGCCGTTGTGGCGATCCGGAAGTGACACGCCATTGCCAATTCACAGCCCCCACCGAAAGCGAATCCATTCACGGCGGCGATGACAGGCTTGGACATCTTTTCGATGCGACCGAAGACCGCCTGGCCCCGCTCGGCAAAATCCTTGGCCTCAATCGGGCCGAGAGTGTTGAGTTCTTCGATATCGGCGCCGGCAACAAATGACCGATCTCCGGCGCCAGTCAAACAGACTGCCCAGATCCCGGGATCTCCGGCAGCCTCGCTGAACGCACGGTCAATCTCCCCAACTGTTGCAATATTCAGGGCATTGAGTTTCTTTGGACGATCGATCGTGATCCAGAGGACACTGCCCCGAAGATCGAGATTCAGATTTTCGTATTCCATGCGTCATCTCCTGTCTGCGTTGCTTCAGTGTATCGCGGTTCCCAAGGAGAGGCTAGTATTGACCCCATGCTTGAGATCACTGCGATGACGCCCGTGGAAGATCTGGTCGAGGCCTTTCCCAAGGCCGTCCGGATCCTCGCTGAATACAATATCGTCTGTATCCGGTGTGGCGAACCCTACTGGGGCACCCTAGGCGAACTTGCAGCGGATAAGGGAATTACCGACCTCGATCCGGTGCTTGACGATCTTCGAGCCGCACGGAACGGGTAGTATAAAAAAGCGGCGCCGAAGCGCCGCTGTACTTGATGGTTTAAAGCCCTCAAAAACCAGAGGGGCTGATGGGTGGTTGCTCACCTCCGTCGCCCTCCTGATTGAGACCGAGAATTCTCTCGCGATATTCCCCGAGTTCCAGGCCCATCGAAAAATGATGAACGATATCCCAGTGATGTCTGGTCTTCTTGATCTCGCCCATATGATGCCTGAGGATCTGCTCAAAAACACCTACCGACAGCAGAAATTCAGATTCTTCAACATAGATCTGAAATCCCAACTGATGAAAGGCCTGAGCGGCCTCACCCATCGAAACGTTGGGATCTCCGGTCCACGTTGCCGGCACAATGCCCCGATCCTTGAGAACCTTCATGGCCTCGGCACCATCGACGAGGGACCTGTCCTGCCCAAGAATCGCTCCCACCACCCCGATGGCAAACTCTGTCTGGGTCACCGGACGTTCGTAACCTTCATCCTGCGCCCAGGCGGTACCAGGGAGCATCGCGCCAAATACCAGCGCCACAACCATCGAAAAAATCAGGATTCTCGCCTTCATGCCCTCTCCTATCACTCTCAAAATACTATGCCGAAAGCTCTTGGTCAAACTCACGGCTTCCTCTCCTAGAAAAAGCGCCGCCGTACGATGAGCACATCATCGGCCAAAATGGCCGGATCTTCGGCCTTGCCCTTGCGGATATCTCCGAGGTTGTGGGTCTCAATGGCCTTTTCTCCACCGGCCTCTCGGTGGATTTCAATAATTTTGGAAGCAAACTTGCTGTAACCTCCGGCCTGAGACACAGCCCGCATCAGCGTCAGTCCCTGGGAAATTTCGTATTGTCCCGGTGAACTGATCTCGCCCGTAATGAAAAAGAGCTGTTTCGAGGAGACGGAAATCACATCCCCTACTTGAATTTCAATGTCTCTGCCTTCTTCCCCGGTCCTGACTTTCTCTGTCGAAAAAACCAGGGTCTCTTCTGCTCCTACCCGCCTGAGTTCGATGCCCGGACCTGCCCCGGCTGCAAGGCCTCCGGCTTCGGCAATGAGGTCTGTCAACATCGTCGTCCCATTCAAGAAGACAGTGCCGGGACGGCGCACCTCGCCGAGGACTACGACCGGTTGGGAGCGATGTTCTCGGACCTTGACACTCAGTTGGACATCGACAAAAAAGTCCTTCTCGAGCAGTCGCTCCAACTCAGCCGAGATGTCGGTTACTGTCCGACCGGCCGCCTCGACCTGCCCAATCAGCGGGTAGGCGATCACACCATTTTCCGAGACCTGAAAAGAGCCGGAGAGCTCATCGTGCTGAAAGGAGGTCACTTCAATGATGTCACCGGCGCCTACCCTGTATCCCGTTTCAGGGCTGTCGGCCATCCCGCATAAGGCGACCGCCAGAAACGACACGAGAACAATGACATAGCGGCTCTTCACGCTTCAACCTCTCACTCGATTCAGCTCAGCCCCACCGACATTAAGGCTCAATATCCGATGATCAGATCAATGAGCCACACCTTATTCAGGTAGCCGAATTGATCAATGGAGGATTCACGATCCTCGTAGATGTAACTGGCACGCAGCGATAACTTGTCGGTGAACCGGAATCCCAGTCCTGCACCAAGAATCATCAAGTCATCAGAGCGCTTGACACCCCAAAGACTGTCAGGGATCTCGTAGTCGTTAGTCTGAATCCTGGCCCTGGCCTGACCGTAGAAACGACCAAGGTCAAGGTCGTACAAGAGACGGCCGCCGGTTGCCGTGTAATACGAATTGAAATCGTAGTTGGAGGCAAATGGCTGCCGCAGAAGATCCAGCCGTAATTTGGAACCGTGTGCCAAGGCCCACGTGATATTACCGTTGACGATCAACCCTGAGAAATCAGTGAATCCCGGCACAACCGACTCGGCTGTCGAAAAATCGGTTTCTTCATAGCCGATTCTCAGTTCTGTGGACAGTACGTCGTTCAATTGACCCCGAAAGCCGGCAGTCAGATTGATTGATGTGTATTCGCGGGTTGTATCGGTAGTAGCCTGGGGTTCGTAATCCCTGTAACCCAGGCTGACGTCCATCACCACGGTCGGGCTGAGTTGGTGCAACCAACCTGCCCTTACCGTCGTCTGGTTGTAGTCGTACCACGATTCGGTGCCTGGAGGTTGAACCGTCGATTCTCCCCTCCACTCGACCTTCATCGCCGTGACATCGAGTGAGAGCCCATCCGTCGAACTGAACCAGTAGTCAGTATTGAGGCCGAAGTGGTGTTTGCTGAATCGCCGGCCGCTATAGACCATCTCACCGCCGGGATCGACTTCGTCGGTCGCAACATCACCATCAACCAAACGGTAGACCGCACCAAGCGTCAAGCCGCTGGAAAATTCAAAATCTCCCGAAACTTCCAGGAAATGGTCCCATTTGTTGTGGAGAGTCCTATTCTTGGACTCGCGATACTGGGGCGTGTAGGAAATCCTGACGAAGGACTCCCTGATGGGCACCTCGAACAGAAGACGAAGGCGTGCTACATAAATATCGTCCTTGACTTCATCGGTCGCGCTCTGCCACAAATTGCTGTGGTTCTCCCAGCTCAACTGCAGAGCCGGGCTGAACAGAAAAGGGCCCACCGCAATCGGCTGGTTACCCAACGAAGGAACCGTACCGGCCTCAGCGGATCGACCGGTGGACGAGGGAAACCCTTGAGCTCCCGCTCCGGCGGCAATCGCCAGCATTACAAATCCAGCCAATAAAATCGTTTTGAATTTCATTCGTAATGGGTCCCCCCAACAGGACTTCTCCGCGGATCATACTCGATCTACAACGTTTCCGCAAGATTTCAACCCCATTGGCGGGACGAAGTATTTTCAAGATCCGGCCGGAACATCACCTATACTCCCGAGGTGCAGCGCCAAGGGGAAACTGCTCCCCAGCCAGTGGGACCGCGACAGTGAATCCTGGGTTTTTCGAATTTGCCGGCCTGCCGATAGGAGAGCAATCATGATGAGCGTTCATTTGCAGCCCCCAGTACGTTCACTCCGAATGGTATCGGCACTTCCGAAGCTGATCTCACTCACCATCCTGCTGGCCGTTATTCCTCTGGGGACGGGATGTTCACCCGCTCCACCACAACAGACGGACACGTCCAACGCCGAACTGGACATCTCACTAGGCGATTTGGGGGACGCATGGGTCATCGAAGCCAACCTGGGGGGAACGCTGTTTCTCGCGCCCTCGAATGTAGAGCGTCAGGGCAAGATTGAATTCCTTGTTGGCCCGGAAGAACCCGGAATCAATCTTGTCGCAGCCGTTGAGACTCATCGAGAGGACATCGAGAGCCGTCCGGACGGGGTCTATTCCGGCGCACAGGAACTGACCGGACCCATGGGTACCGCCTTTTACTCCCGGGGGCGATTCAAAGGCGCCGACGGCACCGTCGAGGAAACCAGGCTCCTGAGCATTCACCCAAGATCCAGTCGGATCGTCGAAATGGTCTACCGCTACCCAGCCGGTGATGACTCCTCGGAACGCGTCGGAGAGTTGATCGAGTTGTTCGCAGAGGTGGAATAAAGAGCTGATAGCTGATAGCTATTCTACCCGACGCTCCTCGCACCGACCTTGGCCAATATCTGATCGAAGCGTTCTTCAAATCCGGCTCTGAAAGGGGCGTGAAACGGCGAGATCTTCTGTCGTTCGAGAACCGCGGAGAATCCTTGGCTTTGGGACTGAAGACGGTATGTTAATGACGTCGTCCCGATCCAGGAAAAAGCAACAATCAAGAGGTCACCCTCAGTGCGAATCGAGGCAATATCCTCGAACTGCCTGTACTTGATCTCACTCTGGACCCTGGCAACAAAATCTCCAGGGCTCCCCTCACTGACGGTGAACGCGTTCACAGAACTCTCCTCATACGAAAAAGCGGCGCGACCTGGTCGCGCCGCTCAATAGTCTTTCCGAATCGTTACTGACCCGGGGGATTCTTGAACTCGTGAATGGCGGCATTGTTGTTGAGTTCGGTCGCCAAAACAACAACCTTGGAGTGACCGTCGTCCTTGTGGCACCCATCACAGTGTTCCTGAGTGGGAAGGACCAGTCCGTTGGCGGCGGATTTCTCCTTGTCCTTCATGATGCTCATCTTCTTATAGTCAGCACCAGGCCCGTGACAGGCTTCACACTGAACTCCAGCCATCGCTTCGTCATTGTTGGTTGCATGGCACGCTGTGCACTTGCCGGCGTCATACGCAGGATCGGTCGAAGCCTTGGCGACATCGAGAGCCTTTGCGTGAGTCGTCTGCTCCCAGGAAGCAAACTGAACCTTGTGGCACATTTTGCACTTGGACGCACCAACATACGCATGATCCTGGGCGTAAGCCACTCCAGAAGCAGCCACAATTACCATCACCAACAACACCAGGGACATCTTCTTCATATCAGCCTCCTTGCTTTCACGCGCCGGCTAAATGCCGCGCTGAGCCAAATGTAACACCGCAGTTCTTCAGTTTCAAGACTGACATTTCCGTGACAAAGGATCAGGAGCTACTCGACACCCGCCTCAACCGGAGGAAAGAGCCACGGAGTTTCATCAACCGGCGCCCCCTCTGGTTCGTGACACCGGCGGCATCGGGCTTCGTAGACCCCAGCCGCACCGACGACCACCTGCTGATCGGAGGGAATCAAACGCTGGGTGTAGGCGGCCGAGGCGCCGCATCGGGAACAGATCGCCGTAATCTTCATGACCTGTTCAGCCAGAGCCAGGAGTTCCGGCATCGGCCCGAAGGGGACACCCCGGTAATCCATGTCGAGACCGGCGACAATGACCCTCTTCCCTAAATTGGCCAGGTGCGAACAGACCTTCGGCAGACCATCGTCGAAAAATTGGACCTCATCAATCCCGACAACATCGGTCCTGGGATCGACCTTGACGAGGATGTCTTCCGATTTTTCAACGACCTCGCAGGGAATTCTCTGTCTGGAATGAGATACGACATCCTCATCGGAGTAGCGGTTGTCAGTAGCCGGCTTGAAGACCTGGAGCCTTTGCCGGGCAATTGCTGCCCTTCTGAGTAACCGGATCAGTTCTTCCGATTTTCCCGAAAACATCGGCCCTGCGACCACTTCTATCCAACCACCACCCGGAGTTCCACGCATCATTGGGAGAGATTAGCAGAGTCAGAGTATCAAGAGGGGGGAGGAGAAGGAGGGGGAGAGGGGGGGGGTGCGCGTATGAACGGACGGTGGAATTGATGATATCGCCACGATTTATTAACGAAGAAAGACGAAAAATCCGTCACCCCTGGGCGATCCCATTCTCGGGAAGCCGGGAGACCAGATGCCGGCATACGAGGCCCATGAAACGCGGGGA
>JAUXDC010000078.1 GCA_030618605.1 Holophagae bacterium
CGCATCGTTTTCTTCCACGTACCGACCGCGTGGGTCTGTGTTTTGGCCTTCCTGGTTTCCTGCATCTATTCGATCAGGTATTTGATGCGGCGCGATCCCGCCGACGATATTCGAGCGGCGGCGGCGTCCCGCCTGGGCCTGCTTTTTGCCGTCCTGGCAACGGTGACAGGTGCGATCTTCGCCCGCATCATGTGGAATTCCTACTGGAACTGGGATCCCCGGCAGACGTCGATCACGATTCTGCTGCTGATCTACGCGGCCTATTTCGCCCTGAGGTCGGCCGTTCCTGATCCTGAACGACGGGCGGCATTGGCGGCGGTCTACGCGATCCTTGCCTTTGTCACTGTTCCATTTCTTGTATTCGTGGTGCCTCGCATCTACTGGTCCCTGCACCCGGATACGATCATCAACACTCGTGGGACCAACGAATTCGACCCCAGGTATACGATGGTCCTGATGGCCTCCTTGGCCGGTTTCACTGGTCTCTCTGCCTGGATTTACAGTTTTGAGTGCCGGATTGAACGGATCCGGCACCGGCGCCAAGAGGAGGTGCTGTGATGAGTGGTCTTACCGGGCTCGCGCTCGTGACAATGATCATCTGGGTTGCCCTGTTCGGCTATGTTTTTTCGGTCGACCGGAAGACCAAGGGCTTGGACCATGAGTGAGGGGAAAGCTCTCAGCTCTCAGCTTTTAGCCATCAGCCGATTGAATACCCGGAAGGGTTTTCCAGACTGCAGGGGGAACCATGGCTAACAAACAACGTAAATTGTGGTATCTGATCGGCGGTGCGCTGGTCGTTGCCTTTCTGGCCTACGGAGCGACGTCTTTCAAAAACAACCTGACACCCTACGTTTCATTTGAAGAGGCAATGAAGACAGCCTCCCGTGTCCAAGTTGCCGGCGCGCTGGTGGAAGATTCCTCAGACTACATCGATGTGGATCAGGAGCTTCATTTTGTCATCTATGACGAGGTAGGAGTGGAGATGGCGGTCCGCTACTCCGGCGTCAAGCCGGCGAACTTCGAAGAAGCGACTCAGATCGTCGCGGTGGGTTCGTGGCGCGGTGATGTCTTTAAAGCCGAACAACTCCTGGTCAAATGCCCTTCCAAATACCAGGGCGTCGATGAGGACCCGACACAACACAGCGAAGAAGCATGAATTTCCCTCGGCTGTCGGCCGAGAACTGACTGCCGTAAACTGACAGCTGACAGCTGATAGCTGACAGCTCCTCAAGGAGTTCCCATGTACCTCCCAGGCACCATGCTGATCTGGATGGCCTTTTTTCTCGGCCTCGTTTCGACCGTGGCGTATATTCTGGCCATCAAAGATCCTGCACGGTGGCGCCAGATCGCCCGTCAGGCCTATGTCTTGATGACGGCGGGCGTGGTTGTGGCCTCGGCCCTGCTGATGTATCTGATCCTGACCCACGACTACCGTTTGGCCTACGTCTACGCCTACTCGGACAATTCACTTCCGTTGAACTACCTGGTTTCCACCTTCTGGGGTGGCCAGGAGGGGTCGTTCCTTCTGTGGGCTATCTGCGGGGCACTGTTGGGCTTGCCCTTGCTTCGGTTTGCGCGGGTCTATGAATCGCGGGTGATGATTTTTTACAATCTGACGCTCCTGTCCTTGGTCGTTTTGTTGATCAAGCAGGATCCATTCCGATTTCATCAGGGCCTGACCTCGGCCATGGTGCCCATGGACGGGACAGGACTCAACCCGTTACTGCAGAACCCGTGGATGGTGATTCATCCGCCTGTGATGTTTGTCGGCTATGCCTCGTTGGCGATCCCGTTCTCGTTTGCCCTGGCAGCATTGTGGATGCGCCGGTACGACGAGTGGGTCAAAATCTCGATGCCCTGGGTCCTGCTGTCGGTCGGTACGCTGGGTACGGCCATCATGATGGGTGGCTACTGGGCTTATGAAACCCTGGGATGGGGTGGTTATTGGGGTTGGGATCCGGTCGAAAATGCTTCCCTGGTCCCGTGGCTGGTGACTGTCGCCCTGGTCCATGGATTTCTGCTGCAACGAGGGCGCAAGCGATTCCGCCGTCTGAACCTGGTGCTGGCCATCGCTGCATACCTGCTGGTGGTCTACGCCACTTTCCTGACCCGCTCGGGTGTGCTGTCCGATTTCTCGGTGCACTCCTTCGTCGATCTGGGTATTTCCGGGTGGCTGATTTTTAATATTGTCTTCTTCTTGGTCCTGTCCGTCGTGATGTTGGCATGGAGGTGGCGTGAGATTCCCAGCGCTGAGGGCGACGAGCCCTTCTTCTCGCGAACGATCTTTTTCGTGCTGGGAATCTTGATGCTGATCTTGATCGCCCTGGTGGTGGTCTTTGGAACTTCGGCGCCGCTGATCACCAGATTGTGGATGGCGAACCCAGCCCAGGTAGGTCCGGACTTCTACAACGGTCTGGGTTTCTGGTTGGCCATCGTCTTGACGCTGGTTCTCGGTGCGACCCCGTTTCTTGCCTGGCACAGGATCCGCAAGGACGTCGGTCGCCGACTTGGCGTGATCGTGGCGTTTGCGGTCGTCATGGTCGGTGTCACTCTGGTCTTTGGTGTACGGGATTTTCGCGCGCTGCTTTATTTATTGGTCGTCTTCTTTTCCACAATCGCAAACGGCTGGGCACTGACCGAAAAGGTACGGGCCGGCGCCTGGCGGCGCATCGGCGGTGAGTTGACTCATGTTGGCCTGGGCCTGATGCTGGTGGGCTTCCTGACCACAGGCGCATTTGACGTCGAATCGAAGGTTCGATTGGTCCAGGGGGAACCGCAAGAGGTTCTCGGATACACAATGACCTTTGTCGGGGTCGACAAGCCGACGCCGGCCAGTCGTGACACGATGGTGGTTGAAATTCAAGACGGCTCCGGCGCCGAGTTTGTCTTGCGGCCGCTGATGTGGGTCAACGAGCAGAGTAACCAGTTGGTGGCTAATCCCGATGTCCGATCGACCTTTGGTGCAGATCTTTATGTCGCCCCGGTCGAATACCAGCCGGGCGACCCGACGCCTGCAAGTGGTCAATTGGTCTTGACCAAGGATCAGCCGGTAGCTTTCCGAGATTGGACGTTGGTCTTCCAGGGTTTTGACATGGACGGTCAGCATGCGATGGGTGAGGCGATGGATATCGGCGTTGTGGTCGAGATCCGGCGGCCCGGTCAAGAGCCGGTGATCGTGATGCCTCACATGGTGGCGGCCGATCAGGGCATGCGGCGAATGCCGGCCGATATCCCCGGCACCACGGGAACGCTCCACGCCATTGCAATGGCCGTGGATGTCGGCAGGGTCCATGTTGAGCTGCACGGACTCGGCGGCGGCATTGGGCTGGATCAGGTTATCCAGATCGGTGAAAGCGTCAAATACCAGGAGATGAACATCACCTTTGACGGTTTTGACCTGTCCGATTTCGATCCCAATGCAGGGAAAATCAGTTTTGGCGCCGTATTCTCGGTGGAGCGACCAGGCGAAACCAACGAGGTAGTGCCGCAATATCGCAATCTCGAGGATGGGCCTACCGTTGATCCGGCCTCAATCCCCGGGACCGGCGGCATGTCTTTGACAATGGGGCGGGTCTCCGCCGCCGACGGATCGGTTGAACTGAGGCTCTACGATCCATTTCTCGCTGAACAGCCTGGAGACCCCGCCAGCCTGGTCGTAGACATCTCGATCAAACCCCTGATCAGCCTGGTTTGGATTGGAACACTGTTGATGATTGCAGGGGTGACGATGGCACTATTCTTGAGGCGGAGGGATGTGGCAACGGTGGAAGCGGGCTAGGAAGCTGGGACGGTAGGGTTTTGGGGTGCTGCTCAGGTCTCATGGTGGGCCAAGGCCCACCCTACGGAATCTCGGTTCTTTGTAGGGTGGGCCTTGGCCCACCAGCTTGCCGACAGCTCTCTAGCCCACGCGGGTCGGTTCGCAAAGCCACGGCTCCGCCGTGATTGCCCTTCGGGCAACGCGCGACGTCCCTACCCCGGCCCATCCAACTTGACCTTGACCTCCTTGACCTTGCCGTCTCTGACGAGGGTGACGGTGACGGTCTCACCCGCTGTCCGGCGTTCCAGGGCCAGGCCCAGTTCTCCGCGTTTCCGGATGCGCTGGCCGTCGATAGCGACGACGACGTCTCCCAGCAGTATTCGGCCCTGACGATTTCGCCGGGTCGGGTGAAATCCGGCGTGTTCCGCTCCACTGCCGGGCGTCACGTGCAGCACTACCGGTCCGTCGAGGCCGAAGCGGCGGCTGACGGTGTCCGGCACCAACTCGACCCCCAGGGTGGGCCTTTGGAGCTTGCCGTAGTTGATCAAATCGGAGACGACCCAGTGCACCGTATCGACGGGAATGGCGAAGCCGATGCCCGCATAGCCGCCCGACGGGCTGACGATGGCGGTATTGACGCCGATCAGCCGACCGGCCGAATCCAGCAGAGGGCCTCCGGAATTACCTGGGTTGATCGCGGCGTCGGTCTGGATGACGTCCCGAATTGGAAGGCCGGCCACCGATGAGATCTCCCGGCCCAGGGCAGAGATAATCCCAGTCGTCAGCGTCTGGTCGAAGCCGAATGGGTTACCGATCGCCAACACCGTTCGGCCAACTTCCAGATCATGAGATGTGCCCAGTCGGATAGCCTCGAGCTTTTCGGGGGGTGCATCGATGCGGAGGACGGCCAGGTCTTTCTCTGCGGCGTAGCCGACCAGCTCGGCCGGCCATGAACTTTGGTCTGCCAGGGTGACCTCCGCCCGGCGAGCCTCTTGAATGACGTGAAAGTTGGTGACGATGTGGCCCTGGTCGTCCCAGATGAACCCGGATCCCGTGCCCTGAGGAATCTCCATGGCACGGAAGCTGAAGTAATCGCGTCTTAGGCCGATCGAGGTGATGTAGACGACCGATGGTGAGGCCTCTTTGAACAGCTCGGTCACGGAGCGTTCCTCGTGAGTCAGTTCTCCGCGGCTGGAGATTTCCCGGGCCGGGACCTGCGTCCCGTCACCCTCGGCAAGACATGCCGCAGAACAGAGCAGCACCGATGCGGTCGCCACCCCGATGACGACCGAATGAAAGGTGGTTGTTGGGAAACGTAACATCATAGCCTCCCAAAGGACGATTATCTCAGGTTTTGCAAAATGGGAAGTATTGGCTGGTAGTTGCGTATTTATGCCGCGCTGCGGTAAAGTTGACGCAGGAGGTCGAATTTCCCATGGTTGCAGAATCCCGCCATATTCTGGTTTATGCCCCCGCTCCCGAGACCTTCAAGGAATTGTGTCTATCGGTCCGTAAACAGTCGTGGGTGGAGAGTGAGGTTGGGGAGCGCGAATGTTCCTGGGAGGGGCGCGGGCTGCACTTCGAGATCGATATGGTCGACTGTCTGGAAAAAGCCGTTGAGATGTTGCACGGCGGGTACTACAACCTGGTGATGGTCGACTGCAGGCACGTGGCGATCGAGGGTATCGATCACGAAAAACAGGAACGGGGACTCCATGCCTTTCTCGAGGTTCTGACCAACGAGCCGGACCCCGAGCGCCGTTACCCCCAACGTCGAGTCGCGGTCCTGGTAGGAGATACCGACGAGGAACGGGTGGATCGGCTGATTTTCGATATGGGAAAGAGGCATGTCGGCGCCTGTCTGCGGGACATGTCGCTGTCGCCGCGGCCGGTCGGGGGCAGAGACGCCGCTCGGACTCGATTCGTCGAACAGATCTGGAGTCACTGTGATCGTGTTCTGATTGGTGTCCGGCGAGGCAAGAAGGCGATCTCGGCCGCCGGGGGCGGTATAACAGGAATTTACTACGAGATTGGCGTCCTCAAATGCCTGCACGATGCTTTCAATACCGACATCCGGGATTTTGACATGTTCCTGGGGATCAGTGGTGGGGCGGTTGTCACCAGTTGCCTGGCCAACGGAATCTCCATCAACGAAATCATTGCCAAGATCGGCGATTTGGACAGGACCTGGAACTATCGCCTCAAGCTAAGCTGGCGCCAGCTCAACGTCATGGAGCTTCCCCGCCGAGTATTTCTGTTGCAGCGGGAGATGCTGCGGTATGGGATGCGAATGCTCAAGCGAGAGGATGAGCTGAGCATAGCCTCGGTCTTCGGTATCTATGCTGTGTTATTGGGACCAGTTTTCGACAACGCCCAGTTCGAGAAGGCGATCCGGAGCCTTTTCAAGAAAAGCGGCCAGACCAACGACTTCAGAGAATTGGGACCGGAACTCTACATCGGGGCGACAGATCAGGATCGGCGAGAGCCTGTTTTGTTTGGAGATGTCGGTTTTGACGATGTCTCGATCAGCCGGGCGGTTCAGGCCAGTGCGGCCATGCACCCGTTCTTCCCGTCTGTGGAGATCGGTGGCCGGTACTACACCGACGGCATCGTCACCCGGACCTCCAATTTACGGTCTGCGATCGATCATGGTGCCGACCTGGTCTTCGTCATTGACCCGTTCGTGCCGTTGATTTCCGAAGAAGCCGGGTTTAATCGCAGTCATGGAAACATGTGGGTCGTCGAACAGGACTATAAGACGATGTCCTACACGCGGTTTACCCAGGCCCGAAAGGAACTTCAACGCACCAATCCGGACGTCAACACCTACAATTTCGTGCCTTCCAATCGGATGCGCCGTCTGATGGGCAAGCACAACCCCTTCATTTCAAGGAACTTTCATCCGATCGTCTGCGAGGCCTACAAAGGGACCTACAGGCGCCTCAAGCAGCTCGAGTACAAGATGCGGGGTGAATTGGCCTCCCACGACATTACTCTCGATCTCGGGCCGGTTGAGGAAAAGGTGGCGCTGTTGCGGCAGGCGAAAAAGCCGGACGTCAAGCTCTTGCTGGACTCTCGGTCGGAAGGCAAGTCTCGAGTGGCATGAGTAGGCCGGCGAAGCCGGGAGCTGTCTGCGAAGTTTCCTGCAATAAGCCACAAGAAGGGCAGCCACAAAAAGGCACGAAAAAGCACAAAAAAGGGAACAAGAAGAGGGCAAATTATTCATTCATATAGGATTGCAGACCAAGACACTGTTTCAGAATGTTTCTCTTCGTACCTTTTTGCGCCTTTTTGTGGCTATTTTCCCCTCTTCGTGGCATGTCCCTCGAGTATTGCTGGCGACCAATGTGTCAGCCGGCGGCGATCGGCCCGTCTGAGGTCGGTTCCTGGTTTGATTCCGGGGCCGAGGACGAGTCGACAGCCAGGGTGTTCTTGATCAACTCCACCATCTTGGCGAACTCCTCGGGCTTGTAATCGGTGCCGTGGTAGATCACTCGGCCTTTGGGGTCGATGACGATCGTCCGCGGAATGAAGGCGTCGGCAAACAGCGAAAAGATTCCGCGATCCGGGTCGGGTAGGACTGGGAAGGTCATTTCCATCTGGGTGATGAATTCACCCAAATCCGATGCCTTGTGTTCTCGGGCGATCGCAACTATCGCGAAGTCTGGACCCCTGAAAGTCTTCCACACCTCCCTTTCGAGGTGAGGCAGTTCCTCCCGGCAGGGTGGACACCAGGTTGCGAAGAAGGAAAGGACCACGACCTTGCCGAGTTGCGCTTCCAGAGAGAAGGGGGTTCCATCCATCAGGTGGCCGTTGAAAGCCGGCGCCTGGTCTCCAACGTGGATTCGGGTGGCCTCTTCAGGAGTGGGCTCCGGCGCCTTGGGCGAACATCCGGACAATCCGACCAGGAGAATCAAGAGGGGGATCAAAGTCAGCTTCGGGCGTTGCATTAAAAGAGCTCCAGAGTGTCGACGTCGCCCTTGGCCGCACGGATCAACTCAGGGAAACCTTGGGAAAAATCAACGACGGTCGAAGGTTCCGGGTCAAGGGGGCCGCCGTCGATGACAAGATCGACTCGGGTGCCGTACAAATCGTCTATCGTCAGCGGATCGCTGATGAAGTCATCGTCCGGAGTTCGGACGGATGTTGTGATCATTGGTTCATCCAGCTCGGCCAGAATGGCCAGGAGGGTCGGATTATCCGGAAGCCGGATGCCGATGGTCTTTCGTTTTCGCAGCATGATTTTGGGCACCTCGGGAGAGGATTGAAAAATAAAGGTGAAGGGTCCGGGGAGAACCCGTTTCATCATGCGGAATATTGGGGTTGTGACCCCTTTGGCGTATTGACCAACGGTCTGCATATCCGGGACCAGGAGTGCCAGTTCTTTCTTGGGGTCAAGGTCCTTGAGTTGGTAAATCCGTTTAACGGCGCCCACGTGGGAGATGCCGCAGGCCAGGCCATAGACCGTGTCGGTCGGGACAACGGCGACACCGCCGCGGCGGATGATGTCGGCACAGCGTGCTACCAGCCACGATTCGGGTTCAATTGGGTCGATCTCAATCAGCATGGCGCCATGTTCCTTCCGCGAATGGGTTGTACCCTCGTTTGAGTGGGGAGTCAATGAGGAGGGGGAGCAGGGGAGAGGGGGAGAGGCGGAAAATGGCACTCCTGCCAAACCACCCAGTGATCAGCCGCTTGAGACTCTGTCTTGGTTTTTTATAATTGGAAAATAGGCTGTGTAGAATCAGTCATCGGCGAATGATGATGGACCGAATTTCCATACTCCAGGGCGACATCACGACAATCGAGGTTGATGCGATCGTCAATGCGGCCAATTCGGCGCTTGGCGGTGGTGGCGGCGTTGACGGCGCGATTCACCGGGCGGCCGGACCTGGCCTGATTGAAGAGTGTTCCCGCCTCGGCGTTTGCGATACGGGATCGGCGAAGATCACCGGGGCCTACGATCTTCCGGCCCGATACGTGATTCATGCCGTTGGACCGATCTGGTGCGGCGGGGAGGACTGCGAGCCGGCCTTGCTGGCCTCCTGCTATCGACGGTCCCTGGAACTGGCTGTTGAGCACGGGGCCCGATCGATCGCCTTCCCTGCGATCAGTTGTGGAATCTATGGGTTCCCAGTTGCCGCTGCCGCCGACATTGCGGTGGAGGCAGTGGGCGACTTCCTCACAACCGACACCTCCCTGAAACGTGTGTTGCTGGTTTGTTTTGATTCCGAGGTTTTCGGGTGCTATGAGAGGGTGTTGGCTGAATTGCGTCGAAGAGGACAGTGGCAGCGACCGCGACTGCTACCCGGACCGGCAGGGTAAGATGGCCCGATAAAAGAGGCGTTTGGAGGGGTGTGGTATTGCCTAGGGTGCTTCTATCGATTGTGTTGGTGATGGTCGTGGGGCTGGAATGGGGCTGCACAACGTCACGAAATGAGGATTTCGGCTCAAACCGAGCCGAGATTCCGGCTGTAGAATCCCCGGAGCCGTTTTCATGTGATGGTTTTGAATTGGAAGATACGTCAGATGAATACGATTGGTCCGAGTACGCCGACGCGATGTTGGCCAAGATTCGGAAAAACTGGCAGATTCCGATATTGGCAAGGCAGGGTGCGGGAGGAAGTGTCAAGCTCCGTTTTGTGATTAAGCTCAACGGGAATCTGGCGTGCATGGACTTTCTGGAACGTTCAAAATTTCCGAGCTTCGACACGAACGCATGGAATGCTGTGGCTGCCTCGCAGCCTTTTCAATCCCTCTCTGCCGATGCGCCGGTCACAATAGGTGAGGTCGTGAATCTGACCTTCCATTACAACCAGAAACCATCCGGAGGGGATGGCGCCCTGACTTTCGAGGCTGGTGTTGCATCGATTCCGACTGTGACGGATTAGCGATAATTGTGGGCCAAGGCCCACCCTACGAGCGCCCATTCCATTTTCTTTTTCCCTTCACCTTTCAGAACTTTCAGCAGTGAGGAGACCTCATCCAAGCCTGAGTGATTCTGGAGAATATGGTGCAGATTGATGCTGAGAGTCGCTCAGGTAAGGTGAAGGTCGACGACTGCCGAAGACCGGACGCTCGAAGCGAAGCGTAGAGCAGCGGCGTTCACCGCCAGACCAGCCCGGCTGATACACTCCACCGATGACGAAACGATCTTCCTGGTGGCGTATTCCTGCGGCGGTAGTGGCCGTGGTTGTCGGCCTTGTTCTGATAGCCGTGATAGGGTCCGGACTGGCTCTTCACGCCAGTCTTCCCCGCCTTGAGGGCGAGGTTGCTATGGCCGGACTCGGGGCCTCGGTCGAGGTCGAGCGGGATGCCGCAGGTGTTCCGACAATACGAGGTTCGAGCCGGGAAGACGTTGCCCGGGCCCTGGGTTTTGTCCATGCCCAGGAGCGATTCTTTCAGATGGATTTGCAGCGCAGACGGGCCTCCGGGGAGATGGCCGAGATCTTCGGTCAGCATGCTGCCGGCTGGGATACCAAGGTGCGAGCCCATCGTCTTTCGGAAGTTGCCCTAGTCGCCGTGGCCATGGAGGATGCCGAGGGACGGGCCCTGCTCCAGGCCTACGCTGAGGGTGTCAACGCCGGTCTGGCCGATCTGGCCGAGCGACCCTTCGAGTACCTGTTGCTTCAGGCAAAACCCCGCGCCTGGGCGCCCGAGGACACGATTCTGGTCGTCTTGTCGATGTTCCTCAGACTCAACCCGTGGGGTGGAGAACGGGAGCTTGGCCTTGCTGCATTGGCCGACGTCCTTCCTCCCCAACTCTTTGATTTCCTGGTTCTCCAGGGCACTGAATTCGATGCACCGATGATGGGGGAGGCATTCGAGACTCCGCCGATTCCGGGGCCGGAGGTATTCGACTTGCGAACGGCCGCGCCGGGCGGAGGGGGGACCGGTGCACCAGAAGATCTTCCGGTGCCGGGTAGTAATGGGTGGGCCCTGGCGGGCAGCCGGACGGAGCACGGTGGCGCTATTCTGGCCTCTGATATGCATTTGGGCCTGATGGTCCCCAATACCTGGTACCGGGTCCGGCTCCAGTGGAACGACTCCTCGAGCGGCGAATCCTGGGACGTCACCGGCGTCACTCTGGCCGGGACGCCGTTCGTCATTGCCGGCAGCAACGGCCGGGTCGCGTGGTCCTTCACCAATAGTTACGGGGATTGGGTCGATGTCGTTCCGATAGAACCCCTGGGTCATCGGGCATACCAGGGTCCGGACGGTCCGGTCGAGTATGAACGGTGGACCGAGATGATTGCTGTGGCCGGTGCGGAGCCGATCGAGGCCGAGTTCAGTCGCACAGTGTGGGGACCGGTGATCGGCGAAGATCATCATCACCGCCCGGTTGCTTTGCGTTGGACGGCGCACTTCCCAGAGGCGGTCGGCATGGGGCTGTGCTCCCTCGAGACGGCCGAAAATGTCGGCGAGGCTCTTGATGCTGCCGCGTTGATCGGCATGCCGCCCCAGAATTTAATGATGGCCGACAGCTCCGGCAGTATCGGCTGGACAGTCGTCGGCCGCGTACCCATACGAGTGGGTTGTGGATCGGGTTTGGAGGAGGATGGAGAGAAGGGACCCTGCCGCTGGGACGGGTGGTTGGCGGCGGAAGATTATCCCCGGATCATCAACCCGCCCTCAGGTCAGGTGTGGACGGCCAATGCCCGGGTGGTCGATGGGGAGTGGCTGGAACTCCTGGGTGATGGCGGCTATGCCCTCGGTGCGCGAGCGGGCCAGATTCGGGATGGTCTGACGGCGCTTGGGGCCGCCTCCGAACGCGACCTGCTGGAACTGCAGTTGGACGACCGGGCGCTCTTCCTCCGGTGGTGGCAGGAGCTGCTGGTCGAGACCTTGGACACGTCTGAGGTCATGGCCGATGCCCGGCGGGGAGAGCTGCTGGAGGTGGTCCAAGGGTGGAGCGGACGGGCGGGCGTTGACGATGCCGGCTACCGGATGGTCAGGGCTTTTCGCGTCTATGTCAGGCCGCTGGTCCTCGATCCACTGTTCCAAGGTTGTACCGGGATCGAGGGACCGTGCGGATGGGAACTGCTGGGGCAGCGGGAAGGTCCCGTTCGCCGGTTGGTAGGCGAGAGACCGCCCCACCTGCTGAATCCGCACTTCGAAAGCTGGCACGATCTGTTGTTGGCCGCCGCCGACCACGTGATTGGTGATTTCGGTGCGGACGGTTCATCGATCGCCGACCATCCGTGGGGCGAGAGAAACACCGTTCGTATCCGACACCCCTTGAGTTCATCTCTGCCCGGCCGGTTCGCCCGGTATTTGGATATGGCGCCGGTGGCTCTGCCGGGTGACCATCACATGCCCCGGGTCCAGGGACTCTCGTTCGGCGCCTCGGAGCGCTTCGTCGTGTCCCCGGGGCGGGAAGCCGAGGGACTGTTTCATATGCCGTGCGGTCAAAGTGCCCATCCTCTTTCGCCGCATTACCGGTCCGGTCATCAGGACTGGGTCGATGGCCGTCCGACACCGTTTCTTCCGGGACCACCGGAATGGAGTATGGAGCTGAGACCTGACCGATGATGTTGAGCCACGTGCCCTTGGTCTGGTTGAAAAACTGGGATAGAAACCCCTAAGAAACTGGAAACTAGAAACTCGAAACTAGAAACGCGTTGCGCTGTTTCGGTTGGGCTGATTGGTGATAGGTGAGGCGCTTAACTCCTCAATGCCCTACACCAGCGGTTCGTTTCGTGGTCCGATCTGAGTACGCTCAGAGGAAATCCTTTGTGCACTCTCCGGTTTTTTCTTCCCGGTTTCCAGTTTTGAATCCCGGCCTTTTAATAACGGTTCAGCCGAGTTCAATGCTAGACTGCGCCGCGTGAAAGGTGCGGTTTCAACGGTGCGGCAGGCGGTGCGGATTCGGGAGTTCTTTCATCCGGTCAAGCCCCGTCTGGAAATGGTCGATCAGTTCTTCGAGCGGGAACTGGAGCAGGCTCTGCCGATGGTACGGGAGGTCGGCGGCTACGTTCTGAACAGCGGCGGCAAACGCATCCGACCGGCCCTCGTTTTGTTGATTAGCCGGATGTTGGGCTACAGCGGCGATCGAGACGTGCGCTACGGGGCCGTTGTCGAATTGATCCA
Organism: Holophagae bacterium; assembly: GCA_030618605.1. Classification (GTDB taxonomy): domain Bacteria; phylum Acidobacteriota; class Thermoanaerobaculia; order Thermoanaerobaculales; family Sulfomarinibacteraceae; genus DAOWGJ01. The sequence goes on from JAUXDC010000078.1 coordinate 12,848, forward strand.
CACTGCGACCCTGATTCACGACGACATCATTGATGGATCGGATCTCCGTCGCGGAAAGCCTACGGCCAACCGTCGCTGGAACAATGAGATCACGGTGCTGGTTGGCGACTGGCTCTATTCTCGGTCGATGGACTTGTGTCTGGAATATGGTGACGTCGAGGTCATGCGGCGGCTCAACGCAGCCACTCTACGAATGACCGAAGGTGAGATCCTTTCGGCATCGGTTCGAGGTCGTGTCGATGTCAGTGAAACGACCTACCTGGACATCACGCAGCGAAAGACAGCGGAACTTTTCGCCGCTGCCTGCTGCCTCCCGGCGCTTTTTGAACCTTCCCTCAACAGGTTCGAGGGTCATCTTCACCAATTCGGCATCAATCTGGGACTCTGCTTCCAGCTGATCGACGACGTGTTGGATTTCACCTCGGCCCGGGAAGAGCTGGGCAAGCCGGTGATGGCCGACCTCCGCGAAGGACGAGTGACCCTCCCGATTATCTTGATGTTGAAAATGGCCGATCAGGAAACTCGAGACAGGATTGCCGAGGTGGCCCGGACCAGGTCGTTTGGCTCGCTGAGTGAAGAGGAACTCCTGGACCGCGTCACTCAGTCGGGAGTGTTGGCCGAGGTTCGAAAGAGAGCAGCCACACTGGCGGATCAGGCGGTTGAGGTTGCTCGGTTCCTTCCGGAAAGCCCCGAACGCGATGCCCTTATCGGAGCAACCCGTCTCCTGCTGGACCGCAGGAAATAGATTGAACCACAAAGGCACAAAGAGCACCAAGGGTATTATTTAAAACACTTTCTTTGTGTTCTTCGTGTCTTCGTGGTGAATTTCTCTATGTTTTGGTTGGGCGCCTACACCGCAGCGGCGAGGATGTGTCCCAGTGATCGCTTGGCCCTTTGTCCGTGAGGATGATCAGCGTTGTGGGCGCAGAGATCGATGACCTTCTTGTAACACTCGAGGGCGGTGGCTTCA
>JAUXDC010000189.1 GCA_030618605.1 Holophagae bacterium
GAAGGCTCTGACGGTACTGTTATTCCCATCCGGGCCTCGTTCGGATTCCTGCAAATTCCGTTGGGCACGACGGACTTTCAATCAAGCGACCAGTGGCCCCAGTTGATCGACATGGCGGATCGCCTGATGTATCTGGCCAAGGAACGCGGGCGCGCGAGGAGTGTCGGACTGGTGTGGAGGGATGGCGCCGTGCCCGATGTATCCGCCAAACAGAATTGTGAGAACCTGCTTCGTGATATCGAGACGATTCCCGACGCTATGGAGTTGATTGAGTTGGAACCGTCGATAGGGTCTGACTGAAACTGCGAACCCGTTATCAGTCGCCACGCCACTCGGTACGGCTATTCCTTCAGGGCCCGCCTGAGAAGCTTTCCGGTTCCCAATGTAGGGAGAGACTCCCTGATTTCCACCTGAACCGGGCATTTGTAGGATGACATGTTGTTTCTTGCCCACTGGAGGATTTCATCAGTTGAGGCATTCCCACCGGGCTTCAAGACAACAAAGGCCTTCACAGCCTCGCCCTTTTTCGGGTCCTCGATGCCGATGACCGCAGACTGGGCAATTGCCGGATGGCTGTTGAGCAGCATCTCGACTTCCTCCGGAAAGACGGAAAAGCCGGAAACCTTGATCATCTCTTTCAGCCTGCCCAGAAGATAGAGATAGCCATCCTCATCGAATCTCCCGATGTCACCCGTAAAGACCCATCCGTTCTCCAGCGTACCCTTGGAAACCTCGGGCTGATTCCAGTATCCCTTGAAAACCGCGGGATTTTTCAGCACAATTTCGCCCTGCTCGCCAATCGGCATCTCCCGTGCCCGATCCTCGATATCAACAATCTTGAATTCCTGCTCCATGCCTGGGATCCCGACCGAGTCGTATTTGATTCTCTGTCGGGGCATGAAGGTGTCGGCAGTGTGGGTTTCACTGAGCCCATAAGCCCCTTCAACCAAAACTCCCCCACCGCTGCAGGCTTCCCACCGTTGGGCAATTTCTTCAGAAAGCTGAATGCCGAAAGAAGAGGTCAGGCACAATTTCAGGGAACTGAGATCATGATTCTCCAGTTCGGGATGGGTCATGATCGCGACATTCATAGGAACCGCGCTGTACCAGAAGCTGATCCGGTATTTCTCGATGGCCTTCATGGACGCCTCGGCATCGAAGAGGGTCATCAACACCTGGGTGGCTCCCGCATAGATACAGGAATTCATCCCGGCCAGCATTCCGGCAATATGGAAAATCGGCATCGTGACCAGGCAGACGTCTTCCGCTGTCATCTTCGTGAGGGTGCAGACCCCAGCCGTTTTGAACAGAGCGGCATAGTAGGTCAGCATGCAGCCTTTGGGCATCCCGGTTGTACCGCCCGTGTACTGCAAAAGCCCAATGTCTTTCTGGAGATCGATGGCAACCGGCGGCAATTCGGTGTGTCCCTCGCCAACAATGGACAGGAAATCATCAGTTCCCGCAATCTCCTGACGGGGCAAATTCTTGATCGCCTCCGGGAGAGGCAGCGTCGGAACGTCGGGAACAAAATCAAGGAGATGCGTTGTGATGATCTTCCGGACCGTCGTCCGTTCCAGGACCACGCCGACGATCGGCATGAAATGTTCCCACGCAACCAGAATCACGGCCCCGCAATCTTTCAGTTCGTATTCGAGCTCCATCTCCTTGAACAGCGGAGAGCACGGACAGACGATGCCTCCGATCTTCTGGATACCGAAATGGGCCACCATGTATTGGGGACAATTGCCCATAAAGATCGCAACCCGGTCTCCCTTCGTGACCCCTTGCGCCAGCAAATAGTTTGCAAAACGATCGGAAGACGCATCAAGTTCCCTGTAGGAAATCTCCCGCCCGTAAAAAACAATCGCCGCCTTGTCCGGCATCTCCCGGGCGCGGAGACGTAGGTATTCGTGGATCGGAACCTCTCCCCCGGAAAAGGTCAATCTCCGCGGAATATCAGCGGGCCAATTCTTGATCCAGATCTTTTTCATTGCGGCATCTCCTGCTGGGTAACATAGCAGTATCGGCGCCTACCTCTTCAACCCCGGCGGCAATCCCGGGTGGGCGTTGGCGGCTGATTTCAAGACGATCATCAGCAGCATATTCTCCGACGGCTCTGAAACCGGAAATACCACCGCCTGGTCAAATGAGCCGGGCTGGATAGAGGGCAGCGTTTGTACCAGGGCGGAGTTCCGCTTAACGTCCGTTTCGTACCGGCCAGACATAAAGGCTGCTCGTCTTTTCATCACTCTCCACACCACCATAGCTGAGGTACAGGAGAAACGCGTACGACGGGCTGATCGCGACGGACGTCGATGACCAGTAGAGCGTCTGCACACCCGAGAACACGTCGCCTTCACTCCACCACCCCGTCCCGGCTGCGTCCGACAACGCCGGACTCCAGTACGCGTAGTCAATCAGGCTTTGCAGCTCGTTGACGCTTGGCAAACGCCAGTCACCCGCCACCGACCCGTCGCTCAGACCACACACACCGTTGACCAATACCACCGGCGCCGTCAAAGCCGTTGTCCAGTCAGCCTGGCCACTGGTGTTGGTCCCCGCCAAATTACTGCAGCTGGCATCCCTAAGCCACGCCAGACCCGTCAGCATGTCGGTCACGGTGCCGTCACTGTTGTCGACGAAACGAGGGTTCGGCCATTCCATCCCCGGCTGGATGTCACCGTCCTGACCTGTGCCCGTACATGTAATCACGCCGCCCGCCTCGTCATAACACGTCTTCTGACCCGTCTCACCAACTCGTGCGGGTGCCCACCATCCAGCAGTGTCCCCAGACTCAAACGAGTCATAGAAGACAATGTCCCCGCTCCACACCAGCCCTGAACAGATCCCGAACAGCAACCCCAATAGCACCACGACACTGCGATACATAAGGCCCTCCCCTTTATTGTGAATTCCGTTCCCTTTCAATATCGGTTATCAAACCAGAAAGTCAAACAATTCGTTTACTCCCGATGATCTTTCGACCTTCACCCCTTCCCCTTGACAGGACACTCTTGGGAACCCATATTTCCCCTACAGGGCAGGGAAGACAGTGTCCCTTGTAAGTGTGTAAGTGGGACCAGGCACCGATGCCGATGTTGTCATAGGAGACAACCCTCGATTGCAGCTCAGGGGGACATCTCCATTTCTTGCTGCGCCCCGAAGTCCTACCTTCCGCCAGCTCCTGGCTGAGCTGCTCACACCACGTTTTCAAATCTTGGTCTTCCATCCTTCAAGCGTGGCAAAAATCTCCATTCTCGCAAGACGGGGTAGGACGAGGAGTTACAGTGCTAGAATTGCCACTCCGCCGAGGAGGAGAAAATGCAGGAGAAATATCAACACTACGAAGCCGTCGTGAAGGATGTCCTGGACCCCACAGGCTGTAGGACATCCAAGCTGTGCATCGGTCCCTATGTCTATGACCGCGCACTTTGGGAGGAAATGGAGACTATTGCCCTGTCGTACCACCAACTCCTCGAATTCGTGTTCCGGAACTTCCCCGTGAACACCAAGATCCAGGAGGTTCTCGAGTATCCGGCCGATCTTGAAAACTACCTGAATTCCTTGACCATCTATCCCAGCAACCTGGCTGCCGCCAGGGTGGATCTCTTTTTGACAAAGCACGGCCTCAAGATGGTGGAGTCCAACTGCGAGATCCCCGGCGGAAACGAGGAGAGCTACTTCCTCGAGCAGCAGTACTTGGAAATCATCAAGCCCGAGGGGCTCAAGGCGGTCCCCCGAATGGAGATCGTCTACGACACCTTGATGAAGTACTACGGCATCCAGGCCGACCACTTCGGCATGCCCCGGAAGAAGCGGCTTCTCATCGTACTCACCCAGTGGCAGGCCGAGATCGACCGTATTCTGGGCGAGTACGACATCCTCATGAACTTCATCCGGGAACAGGGTCATGAGGCCGATGTCATCGACCCCAACCGGGTAGAAATTCGCGCCAACAAGGCATACCACCCCGACGGACGGCGCATTGACCTCATTTACCGGCGCTTCACCGCCGACGAACTGCCCAAGTTTGCAGAGCGAAGCTGGCAGATGGCGATCGACTGGGACAAAGCCGAGGTAGCGGTTGTGAACCCCTTTTGCACCAAACGGGTGGACTCCAAGAACATCATGGTTCTCTTTCGCGACGAGCAGTACGACGATGTCTTTCCCCCCGAACTGGCCGACGCATTGCAGGTGGTCCGCAAGATCATCCCGTGGACCAAGAAGATCAAGCCGTGGATGGTACTCCCCGACGGCAACGAAGCTGAAGCCAGGCCCTGGCTGCTGGCCAACCGCGATGGCCTGGTGATCAAGCACGCCAATTCTTATTCCTCGGCGGCGGTCTTCCTCGGCATGGACACGGAGGCCGGCCGATGGGAGGAGATCGTGGACGAGTCTCTCAAGGGAGACTGGGTCGTCCAGGAAGTCTTGGACCTGCCCGAAATGGACATGAAGTACTGGGAGGACGGCCAAGTCAAGACGGCCCGTTGCATCTACAATGTCAACCCCTACATGTACGACGGCAAAATCGGCGGCTTCCTGAACCGGGCCTCCACCGACAAGCTCACTTCCTTCAAGTCCGGCGAGATTGCAGCCATCGTGCCATGCTTCGAGAAGATCCAGCCATGAGCAAATTGCCGATCCTGGTGTCAATTCCTCACGGCGGCCGGAAGGTGGCGCCCGAGATCGAGCAGATCTGGGCCCTTTCTGAGGAAGACGCCTTCCACGATGGGGATCCTTACACCGCAAGTATCTACGACTTCTCCGACCGCGTCGAGGCGCAACTGGTCATGGAGTACTACCGGGCGGTCATCGACCTGAACCGCAGAGAAGACGACATCGCTCCCGCAAACCCCGACGGGGTCGTAAAATCGCACACCTGCTACAACGTGGAGGTCTACAAGCCGGACTGCCTGCCCGGTCCCGACCTCCAGGAATTGCTGCTGCATCGGTATTACCGGCCCTACCACGACGACCTTGACCAGGCTCTGCAGCAGGAGAACCTGAAGTTGGGTGTGGACTGCCACTCCATGGCGGCCGTATCCCCGCCCATCGAGAGCGACGCCGGCACCCCTCGGCCCCTCATCTGCCTGGGCAACCTGGGCGATGCCGAAGGATTGGTCTGCAAGCCCTTTCGCCGCATCACCTCCCCGCCCGAACTGGTGCTCTTCATGCGCGACGAGTTTCGCAAGGTCTTCGCCCATGAAGATGTAGATCTGGAGGTTCCCGACATTGCCACCGCCAACCTCCCCTTCAGCGGTGGCTACATCACCCAACGCGTGGGCGGAGGCCCCATGCCCTTCGTGCAGATTGAGATGAGCCGGGCGCTCTACCTCTCGCCCCGGTTTTTCGACGAGGCGACCCTCATGGTTCAGCCCGGCCGGATTCAAGACCTCAACCACAAGGTCTTCCAGGTTCTGAAGCGCACGGTGGAAAACCTGTAGCCCGGATAGGGCGCCTTGTTTGACAAAAAGTACGGAAAAGCGTACGCTTGCTCAAGGAGGTGAGGGATGCCGACCATCAATGTGACCGAGGCTCGGGCAAACCTGTATGCGCTCGTTCAGCAGACGAGGCGGGAACACGAACCGGTGCTGATCACCGGAAAGAACGGTAACGCCGTACTGGTCGGCGAGGATGACTGGCGCTCCATCCAGGAGACGCTTCACCTGCTCTCGATTCCCGGGATGCGGGAGTCCATCCGTGAGGGTCTTGCCGAAACGATTGAGCACTGCAGTGAGGAGCCGGGCTGGTGAGCCGTTGGCGGGTGGTGTTCACTCGGCAGGCTCAAAAAGATGCCCGCAAGCTTGCCGGGGCCCACTTGAAACAAAGAGCCGAAGAATTGTTGGTGATCCTTTCCGACGACCCATTCCAAACGCCACCACGGTTCGAGAAACTTGTGGGTGATCTGGCGGGCGCATATTCGCGGCGGATCAATCTGCAACATCGCCTGGTCTATCAAGTGCTCAAGGACATTCGTACGGTCAAGGTGCTGAGAATGTGGACACACTACGAATGAAGGCCTGGGGACTCGGTGAGTAGCCCCCTGACAGCGACAGGCCAACGCCGTAAACGCACCCTCGTTGACCGGACCCTAGGATCGCGCTAATCTTCAGCTACTGATAACCAAACAGCTGAGGGAGGTAGGGTATGCGAAGAATTGCAGGACCGATACTCGTCGCCGTGTTGCTTCAATGTGGAGCGCTCTTCGGCCAGGACATCGGCTGGCCACCGGCACAGGTTGCGAAGACGGGAGCAAAGCCTTATCCAATCGGAACCACCTATCCGGATGACACCGCCATGCAGGAGGGTGTGACATGGCCGAACCCGAGGTTCACCTCCAACGTCGACCAGAACGGCGATGGGGATTGCAGCGATGCCGGGGAAGCCTGCAACGGAACGGTCACCGACAACCTTACCGGACTCGTGTGGCTGAGAAACGCCGACTGCGGGGTGTTCTACCAGGGCGACCCAAATGCCGGCAACCAGAGGGGCGGATACAGCGCACTGATTTCGGCAGACAACCTGGCGCAAGGCTATTGCGGTCTTATTGACGGTTCCAGCGAGGGCGATTGGAGGCTTCCCAACATCGGAGAGCTCGGAAGCCTGGTTCATTTCGGCGAATACCTTCCGGCTGTGCCGGACACGATCGGAACAGGGAAGAATACCGAAGGAAACCCATTCTTCTCTATACAGGCAGACCCGTACTGGTCCTCAACTCCTGACATGAATTTCTGGATATATGATCCTCCCTATTACTGGGGGATTGACTTCGAATACGGTGACAGAGTCTCGCATTGGGGCCTTGAACAATGCCACGTCTGGCCTGTCCGAACCGGTGCCCCCGTATTTGCCGACGGCTTCGGTCCGGCAAGCACCCAGCAATGGACGAGCGAGGGGCCGTAGCAATCCTCACAGAAAGACATAAACCCGGATAGAGGGGATACTGTTCTTTTTGCTGGCAGAAGAATTAGACAGTGTCCCTTGTACCTTTAGATGAGGCCGAAACGCTGATATCTGAGTTGATGAATTTCAAAGTCACGATATCGAAGGCCGCCAATGAGAAGTTTGGGGCAAGGGAAGGCACGAATGATGATCTCGTGCTGGCGTGTGCGATGGCGTGTTGGTGGGTGACTCAAAAACCGAGGGGTCCGGTGTATTGGTAACAACCTGATTTTCAACCACAAACAGGTGTGACCCTGGCTTCCGATGCCAAATCTCTATTCTCGTTTAACTTCAACTTCAATCCGGGTTGGTGGGGAAAGCTGACGTACCGCCCATTCGAGTCGGGCCTTCTGTCTTGCAGCCTCGTAGTCGAAGCGGTTCGTGCCACCGACTCTCCCTTCAATAACCGCATCGACAAAATCATTGTGCGCCTCAACCATCTCATCGAGTCTAGTTG
>JAUXDC010000393.1 GCA_030618605.1 Holophagae bacterium
ATCCCTGTCGGAGTATGACGTCGTGATTCTGGCGGCCGATCGGACCAGCCCTCGCCTCAAGGTGCTCGAACAGGCGCTCGAGGATGACGGCGCCCTTGTTTTCATTGACGCCTCGTCCATCGGCCACTACCGCCACCTCACATCACCCGCCCTGAATGCAGATGCCATGACTTCAGGAGCGCGGCTTTGCCCGGCCCACCCGTCAATCGTTGTGGCGGACTGCGTTCTTCGGGCCCTCGCCACCTTCAAGCCCACAACCCTGACGATTGCCGCCATCGAGCCGGTGTCGATTTACGGCAAGGATGCTGTGACGACGCTGGCGCATCAAGCTGCCCAGCGTTTGCAAGGTGACACCGTTTCCGAGAAGATCAACAAGAACATCGCGGCGTTCAACATGACGGCGGTTTCCGGCGCCGACCTGGGGAAGGAGGCTTCTCTCCTCTTCTCTGATCTGGAGGTTGCCGCCACCAGGACGCTCGGCGGTTGCTTCCACGGCCACCTGGTCATCCTGAGTCTGACCTTTGCCTCGGCCGTGTCCGTCACACCAGCCGTTCGGGCTCTAAAACAGGCCCCTGGTCTCTCAATAAAGAAATCATCACTGAGCATCGACGGTGTCAGTGATCGAGAGGGGATCTGCGTGACACAGGTCGAAGTCTCTCCCGGAGGGCAGATGTTGACCCTTCAGGCCATGGTCGACGGGCTCCAGATCGGTGGTGCGGTGACCGTCGCCTCGATGCTTGAGGGGTTTGGCAAGGGCTGAGTTGCCCTCAAGCAATTCGTCCAACGAATTGCGAGTCCAGTTTCGAGTTTCCAGTGTCCAGTTTCTAACAAAGGACCAATCTCCGCTATGATGGCGACCGGCCGGAATTCCTGCCCGGCCTGAACAAGGAGAAACGCATGAGCAGTCCCCTGACCAATCTCGAACCCCGTGGCCTGTGGGCCCATTTTGACGGTATTCGACAGACCCCGCGCCCCTCGAAGCACGAAGAACAGATCATCGAACACATGAAGAAATGGGGCACGGACGGCGGCCATGAAGTCCATCAGGACGCGGCCGGAACGCTCTGCATCCACGTCGCGGCGACGCCCGGGCATGTGCAGGCGCCGACGATCGTCCTTCAGAACCACATGGACATGGTCTGTGAGAAGAACTCCGACATTGAACACGACTTCATGACCGAAGGCATCAAGGTCACTGTCGATGGTGACTGGGTCCATGCGATCGGCACCACCCTCGGCGCGGACAACGGCGTAGGGCTGGCCGCGGCCATGGCTGTCGTCGATGATCCTGAGGCCGTCCACGGCCCCCTCGAGCTCCTTTGCACCGTCGATGAAGAGACCGGCTTGACCGGCGCCAAGCAGTTGGACCCCTCGATCGTTTCCGGTCGCGTCATGCTCAACCTGGACACCGAAGAAGACGGCGCCGTCTACATCGGCTGTGCCGGGGGCGCCGACAGCAACGCCCATTTGCCCCTCGTACGGCGGCGCGGTCTGTTGGGCACCGTCCCTGTGAGATTGGCCGTTCGCGGTCTCAGGGGTGGTCATTCCGGCCTGAACATCATCGAAAACCGTGGTAATGCCATAAGGTTTGCCGTCGAGACCATTCTCGCCGCATTGCAACAGGACGCGGATATCGACGTCGTTGGTTTCGACGCCGGAACCAAGCACAACGCCATTCCCCGGGAGTCGTTCGTCACGCTGCGGATCCTCAAGGACCGGATCGACCAATTCAAGACCGTGATGGCCGATTGCGAGAAGGGCTTCAAAGAGGAATTCGGCTCGGCGGAACCTGCGATCGAGCTCAGCCTTGACGAACTCGATGACACCGACCAAAACCAGAAGGTGCTGGAAACAAGTGTCCGCGACACCTTCCTGCGCCTGATCGACAGCCTGCCCCATGGGGTGCTGGCGATGTCTCGGGACGTGCCGGGCCTCGTGGAAACCTCGTCGAATCTGGCGGTCGTTCGGACCTCTGATGACTCGGCGCACTTCGTCTGCTCGCATCGGTCCTCGGTCATGCCGGCCCTGTTTGCCGTACGCCGAAGAGTCGGTTCGATCTTCCGGCAGACGGGCGCAAGCGTCGTCATCAGAGATTCCTACCCCGGCTGGAAACCCAACCCCAACTCGCCCATCGTGCAGACGACGGTCAAGGTCTTCGAAAAGATCTTCGGAGAGACCCCCGATCTTAAGGCGATTCACGCGGGTCTTGAGTGCGGTCTCTTGATCGAAAAGATCCCTGACATGGACTGCGTCTCCATCGGGCCGGAAATCAATAACGCCCATTCCCCCGAGGAGAAGGTGCAGATCTCGTCCGTGCAGAGGTTCTATAGACACCTCAAGGGTGTGCTGGCGGAGTTGGCCTAGACTTCGAAGAGATTCAATAATTCGATGAATGGGCGGGGTTCAAACCCGCCCATTTTTCTGAACGACGGAAAAGAGCCTCTCGCAAAGGTCGCCAGGAACACGAAGTTATCTCATTGTGGCGGCGGCCGTCTCGCCCGCTGCGCCCGCCTCCCAGTTTCCGGGGATGCCGCCTGCCTCGGCCTCCCTCAACTCAATGGAATCGCCTGAAATCCGTCG
>JAUXDC010000036.1 GCA_030618605.1 Holophagae bacterium
ACTCCACGATCGATCCGGCCCGTCACCACGGTGCCTCGTCCCGAAATCGTGAAAACGTCCTCGATCGGCATCAAAAATGGCTTGTCAATCTCTCGCTCCGGCAGAGGAATGTAGGTGTCCAATGCCTCAACCAGCTCCCAAATCGACTTGCACTCTTCAGAATCGGGATCGTCACTCTCGCCGGCCTTCAATGCCGAACCACGAATGATCGGAATTTCGTCACCAGGAAAATCGTACGCACTCAAAAGCTCCCGGATCTCCATGTCCACAAGATCCAAAAGCTCTTCGTCGTCCACCTGGTCAACCTTGTTCATGTACACGATGATGAACGGAACCCCCACCTGACGCGCCAGCAAAATATGCTCCCGCGTCTGCGGCATCGGTCCGTCTGCAGCCGACACAACCAACACTGCACCGTCCATCTGCGCCGCACCCGTGATCATGTTCTTCACGTAGTCGGCGTGACCAGGACAGTCAACGTGGGCGTAGTGCCGATTCTCAGACTGGTACTCAACGTGCGCCGTGTTGATCGTGATCCCACGCGCCTTCTCTTCAGGCGCCTTGTCGATCGAATCAAACGACATGACATCTGCCAACCCCTTCGATGAAAGGGTCTTGGTGATCGCCGCTGTCAACGTGGTCTTCCCATGGTCAACGTGACCAATCGTCCCAATGTTGACGTGCGGCTTTGTCCTCTCAAACTTTTCCTTGGCCATATAATGCCTCCCTCAGTTTCCCGGACTTAAAGAACTCGCGAGGTGACGAGCCCGCCCGGATTAACAATATGTGGAGCCCACGACCAGACTTGAACTGGTGACCCCGTCCTTACCAAGGACGTGCTCTACCACTGAGCTACGTGGGCTCGTCAACGAATATTTTGGAGCGGGAGACGGGGCTCGAACCCGCGACCAACGGCTTGGAAGGCCGAGACTCTACCACTGAGTTACTCCCGCAAATTACTAAAAATGGTGCAGGCGGATGGGTTCGAACCACCGTAGGCAATATGCCGGCAGATTTACAGTCTGCTGCCTTTAACCACTCGGCCACGCCTGCACAAGAAAACTCTTCAATGTCGCTGTTGGAGCTGGCGATGGGACTCGAACCCGTAACCTGCTGATTACAAATCAGCTGCTCTGCCAATTGAGCTACGCCAGCAGATCCTGAAACTCTCGAATCCCGCTAAATGTAAAAGAACACACCTCTGCCAGAGGCAGTGGGAGAGGGAAGGTACCACAGCGATGTGTGTGGTGCAAGCCTGTTTCCGGCCGGAAATCGTGCTTTTTTGCAATCTCAACGTCAAACTGCGGATTCCCTTGCTCGACGTACCAAAGTACGACTCCTCGGGAATCCTGGTTTTCCTCGACCTTGGCAAAAAATCACTTCTTTCCGTCTCGAAAACAGCTCGTGACGACCTACGACCGGCCACCAGTCAATGCATAGAGCAAGACACCTGTCGCGACGGACACGTTAAGACTCTCCACCCCGGGCCCCATTGGAATCGAAACCCATTCGTCAATACGATGACGGGTCTTGGCACGGAGTCCACGTTCCTCGGAACCGACGCACAAAACCCAACGGTCGGGCACCTTGACCTGCCGGAGGCTCTCTCCTTCCGAATCGGCCCCAAAAACCCAGTAGCCCTCACCGGCCAGTCGAACAAGGACATCAGCGGCAACCTTTGCCCGGACCAGAGGTACCGTGTGGATATGACCGGCGGCCGCTTTGGCCGCAGCCCCGCCGAGGGGTGGTGCCTGAGGGCCGGCGATGACCAGGCCGTCGACTCCGAAGGCAGCCGCCGAACGAATCGCCGCTCCCAGATTGTGAGGGTCGGCAACGTCATCCAAGAGAAGGAGCTTCCCCGGCCTGCCTTCAGGAGCGATACAGTCGTCGATCTCTCGCAGAGTTACAGGCCCGCTCCTGGCGGCACACCCGTTGTGAGCAACTGATCCGGCGACCTCCCTGAGTTTCCCGGAGGGCACGAAACGGACATTCACACTCCTCGTTCTGGCCTTCGACACGATTGTCCGGACCCGAGAGTCCCGACGTCCGTCTTGAACCAACACTACCTCGACCGCCTGGCCACTCTCGAGGAGACCGAGAACCGCATGAAAGCCGACGACCCAATCTGCTTCATTCATCAGCCGTCCCTTGCCATCAGAATCATGACCAAACATGCCAGGCCCTCACCCCGCCCGGTCCACCCGAGCCCCTCGGTGGTCGTCGCCTTGATGTTGACGTCCTCAGGCTCGAGGCTCAAAAGGGCAGCCAGAGCCATCTTCAACCGGTCACGATGTGGACCAATTCTTGGGCGCTCCCCAACCAGAGTAACGTCACAGTTGACCGGCCTCAGGCCCCGGGCCTCGGCCAACTGGAGCGCCCGATCCAAAAAGATCCTGGAATCAACATCCTTCCACTGAGGGTCCGAGGGCGGAAAATGCTGACCAATGTCACCCGCCCCCGCCGCCCCGAGGATCGCATCCGTGGTTGCGTGCAACACAACGTCCGCGTCGGAGTGCCCTTCAAGGCCGATCTCAGACGGCAGAACCTCTCCGCACAGAACCAAGGGCCTGCCGGACCGGAGACGGTGGACGTCGAATCCCTGGCCTATTCGAATGGATGTCATCGTCGGCATGCCCCTAACCCGGCGGAGCCGGAAGCTGTTAGCTGTTAGCCATTAGCCTTGAGCTCAAGACCTTTGGGTGACCCTTCCTGAGGTCGTTCCACCATCGTTTAGCCAGCGTCGATTGAGTTTTGCGAAAAAATGCTTCGCCCTGTTTTTGCTAACAGCTAACGGCTAAAGGCTAACAGCTTTCTTACGATCTTGCGAAGAAATTCAACGGTCGTTGACCATGGCACGAAGAACCGCCAGATCTCCCTCAGTGGTCAATTTCGGGTTGGGATATTTGGCGGCCACGGTGGCCACGGTCATTCCAAGGCTCTCCAGAAGGGCCGCTTCATCGGTCCACTCACTCTTGAAATCGCCCACATACCAGGCCCGGCGCAGGGCCTCAAGCCGGAAGACCTGGGGCGTCTGGGCCAACAGAATGTCTTGCCGGGGAATCGTTTCAAGAACCACTCCCCAGGCATCAACTCGTTTGACCGTATCAGCAGCCGGTTGACTGAGGATGCATCCATCGGTGCTCCCGATCCCCTCGACGGCGGCCCGAATGTCCGAAGGATGTACCAAAGGTCTGGCGCCGTCGTGAACTGCCACGATCTCGATCCCGGGATCTGCGACAGCCTCAACGCCTCGCCGGACGCTATCTTGTCGGCGTGCGCCCCCCTCGACATAACGGAGACCGTCCCATTCGGTCCCCAACCGTTCCAGCCAGAAGGGCATTCGATCGCCCGCGACCACCACCGACATGGGCGCCGACGGAAAAGCCTGGCGAAGGGCGAACAGGGAGCACTCGAGTACGGTTGTGGTTCCGAGCGGTTCTGCCAGCTTGTCGCCGCCGAATCGCTCTCCACTACCCCCTGCCACACAGACGATGCCGAGATTGGGGCCAGTCACCGGTCAGCCTCCAACCAGCTCTAAACCTGAGGCATGACCGAAAGCCAGCGGCTCGATACTCGATACTCGATACTCGATACTCATAAACAATCCAGAGCCGGTCAATGCAATTTCACCGCAGTCCTCACTACGGAGGCGCGCCGGTTCGCAAAGGCCTTGTCGGACACTCATGGTTCGCCAGTGGGGCTGAGAGCTGACAGCTGAGAGCTCCCCTCAGACCTCCATGACTTCCTTTTCTTTGACCTGGAGGACTTCTTCGATCTTACCGATATAGGTATCGGTCAGCTTCTGAATGACCTCGAGGCCATCGTGCATCTGGTCCTCGGAAACCTCTTTGGCCTTTTCCAGCTTCTTGACCGACTCATTTCCGTCCCGCCTGACCTGACGGACGGCATTCCGGGCGCCTTCGCCTGTGTCATGAGCAACCTTGACCAACTCTTTGCGCCGCTCTTCCGTCAACTGCGGGATATTCAACCGAATGACCTTGCCGTCGTTGTTGGGCGTCAGACCAAGGTTGGACTTGAGGATCGCCCTCTCTACATCAGCCAAGACCTTGGGTTCCCACGGTGCAATCTGGATTGAACTTGAATCGGGAACCGACAGGGACGCCACCTGGTTCAGCGGGGTCGGGCTTCCGTAGTAATCAACACTGATCCCGTCGAGAAGGCCCAAGGTGGCCCTCCCTGTCCGAAGTTTTGCCAGATCCTCCCTGAACACATTCAAGGCACCCACCATCCGACTCTCAACGTCTGCCTCGATTGCTCTCAATTCTTCACTCATACGTCCTCCTCTGGCCCAATGAGAGATCCTATCTCTGCTCCCATGACCACATCTTTGAGAATACCAGCTTTCCTAATATTGAAGATCTGGATCGGAATCCCATTCTCCATACAGAGGGAAATGGCTGCTGCATCCATTACCCTGAGGTTATCTCTCAGCACTCGGTTATAGGTCAACCGCGTCAGCAGGCAGGCCGTTGGGTCCTTTTCGGGATCGGCGGTATACACGCCGTCAACCTTGGTGGCCTTCAACAAGACGTCTGCCTGAATTTCGTTGGCCCTCAGCGCTGCCGCGGTATCTGTGGTGAAAAACGGATTCCCCGTCCCTCCGCCAAACAAAACAATCCGACCCTTTTCGAGGTGCCGCACCGCCCGCCTCCGAATGAAGGGTTCCGCAACCTCCTGCAGAGAAATCGCCGTCTGAACACGGGTTTCGATCCCGCACTGTTCCAGGGCTGACGACATGGCCAAGGCGTTGATAATCGTCGCCAACATTCCCATGTGGTCACCGGTTACTCGATCAATGCCCTGTTCCTGGGCCGAGACTCCCCGAATAATATTGCCACCCCCGACGACCAACGCCATCTGTATTCCGAGAGCGTGAACCTCGGCCAGTTCTTCGGCAATAGTCTTGACCACCTCGGGAGAGATACCGAATGCCTGATCTCCCATCAGGGCCTCACCGGAAAGCTTGACCAGAATCCTGCGATACTTGGGAACTCCGCTTGTCATTGAATAACCACCCATCTTGATCCCCTACAGCCGCACGATGATACAGCAAAAAAAACACCCGCCATTCCGGCGGGTGTTGAGTCCAATTAAATCGAACGCCGTCAGGCTCCTTCTCCCAGCTGGTAGCGGACAAAGGAGACGATGGTTGCGTCCTGTCCACAGGTGTTCTTCAGGAACTCCCCGACCGACACCGCGGAGTCCTTGGCGAACGCTTGCGCCAGGAGAACCTCTTGCACGAAGAATTTTTCCATCTTCCCGGAGACCATCTTCTCGGCGATATGCTCGGGTTTCCCCTGCTCGACCGCCTGCCTCATCGCAATCTCCCTCTCGGTTGCCAGAAGATCCTCGGTGACTTCCTCACGAGCAACGAAGCGTGGGGCGCTCGCAGCAATGTGCAGGGCAACATCGTGGAGAGCCTCTTCGCTGACCGCACTGCTTCCTTCAACGACAACGCCCATTCGACCGCCCATGTGAATGTAGGAGGCCAACGAGTGGCCTTCTCCGGCATCGACGACCGTACATTGGTTGAGTACGATATTCTCGCCGATCGTCGCAACCATCAAGGAAATCGACTCCTCAACTGTATGAGCGGGATCACCAGACATCGGTTGCCTTTTGAGTTCGTCGTCCGAGGTGGCGCCGCTTTCAAGCGTCTGGCGGACCAACGTATCTGCAAAGTCTCTGAAATTCGGAAGCTTGGAAACCGGTTCGGTCTCACAGTTGAGCTCGAGGATTGCCTTGCGGCCGGCATCACCAACAATAACGACCACGCCGTCATTCGCGGCACGGTGGGCCCTCTTGGCTGCAGCCGCCAATCCCTTTGTTCTGAGATATTTGATCGCCTCATCCAGGTCGCCGTCAACCTCGACCAATGCCTTCTTGCAATCCATCATTCCGGCGCCCGTCCGCCCCCGTAATTCTTTTACCGCTGCTGCTGTTATCGCCATATCACACCTCTTTAAAAAAAGACCGAGCGCAGGGTGCGCCCGGCCCATAGAAATCAATGATTCGACTCTCAGGCCTTGGTCGTTGCCTCTTCGGCTAAAGACTCATCCTTTTCCTCGGATACTGTCGCCTCTTCAACTGCCTCAACCGGTTCCGGCTCGGCGGCGGCTTCAGTAGCAGCTTCGGTCTCCTCGGCTGCAGCAACCGGCTCCGGAACAGTTTCGGTGGCCACGATCTCCTCGGTTACCGGCGCCTCGTCAGCGACCGACTCCTCGGGCTGAACCGGCTCTTCATCCGGAACCGCCGAACTCTCGGCGCCTTCCGGACCGACAAATTTTTTGTCGGACAGATTCAGGCCCTCGAGAATGTTGTCGGCAATCCGAGAGGTAAACAACCGAATTGCTCGAATGGCATCGTCGTTACCCGGAATCGGGAAATCTACGTCTTCCGGATCACAATTGGTGTCGACAACCGCAATCACCGGAATTCCGAGACGATTGGCCTCTTTGATCGCGATGTGCTCGTGCTCGGTATCGACGACGAACAAGGCCTCCGGGAGACCTTCCATGTCCTTGATTCCACCGATCGCACGTTCCATCTTCTTTCTCTGGCGCTCGAGACCGATGCGCTCCTTCTTGGTCAGACGGCTGTCTTCGTTGGCCAATGCGACCTCGATCTCCTTGAAGCGCGTGATGGACTTCTTGATCGTGTCGAAGTTGGTCATCGTTCCACCGAGCCAGCGGTGGTTCATATAAAACATGCCGCAACGGGTAGCTTCTTCCTTGATCGTGTCCTGCGCCTGGCGCTTGGTCCCAACGAATAGGACGTTGTGGCCATTGGTCGCCAAGTCGCGAACGAACTCTGCAGCTTCCTCGAAATATTTCAGGGTCTTCTGCAGGTCGACAATGTGAATGCCGTTGCGCTTTCCGAAAATAAATGGCTTCATCTTCGGATTCCAGCGCCGAGTTTGATGCCCGAAGTGGACTCCCGCTTCGAGCAATTCCTTCATCTGAATCGTGGCCACTACGCTCTCCCTTACCGCTTGGAGAATTGGAAGCGCTTCCGCGCTTTAGGCTGTCCAGGCTTCTTGCGTTCCACCTTACGGGCGTCACGGGTAAGAAAACCGCCAGCCTTCAACTGTGGACGGAACTCACCGTTGTATTCGAGGAGAGCCCTCGAAATCCCGTGGCGGATCGCTCCAGCCTGTCCTGTAGAACCTCCGCCGTCAACGTTGACCAGGATGTCAAACTTGTCCTGGGTCTCGGTCAACAGCAGCGGCTGTCGAATTACCATTTTCAGCACTCGGTTGGGGAAGAAATTGTCGAAATCGCGACGATTGACGACAATCTTCCCGGTCCCCGGCCGGAGGTAGACACGAGCAACCGCAGTTTTGCGGCGCCCGGTTCCGTAATATTGGATCTCAGCCACGATGTCCCCCTATCGACATCACAAAGTCATCGTCTTCGGCAGCTGGGCCTGGTGCGGATGCTCCGGCCCTGCATACACCTTGAGTTTACGGAGCAACTTGCGCCCCAAACGATTCTTGGGAAGCATGCCCCAGACCGCCGAACGAATGACCCGCTCGGGATACTTGTCCAGCCGCTCACGGAGAGTCTCCACTTTCAGCCCGCCCGGATATCCGGAATGCCTGTAGTAGAGCTTGTCTTCCATCTTACGGCCGGTCACTGCAACCTTGCCAGCATTGAGCACAATCACGAAATCGCCGGTGTCGAGATGAGGGGTGTACTCGGGCTTGTGTTTGCCCCGTAGTACCCGCGCCACCTCAGTTGCCAAACGCCCCAAGATCTTGTCCGAGGCATCAACCACCAGCCACTCGCGAGAGATCTCATCCATTTTCGGAATATAACTACGCATCTTTAGATCCCCACACAAGGACTTACCCTGTAGACACAGGGGAGCCGGACTCTACCCGAGCACCCTCCAGGTGTCAAGTAGTGGTTACTGAGCCCAGCGGGGGCAGGCTCTTTTCGGGGTTTCCCGCCGATAGCTGTTGGTTTTGCGGCAAGGGAATATCGGTCACCGAGCCCGAAGCCAGCCAAACATGAAGGCCTTCACCGACGACCTGCACCGCCACGATCCGAAGCTGGACCTCCGGTGGAATCCAGGTTCGCAGATCGACCACGACAACATCCGAACCCGGAAGAATGGTCACCCGGTCGGGCATGATCTCCCGGAGGGTCCTGAGGACCGCGATCTTTGGAACCGGAAGACCACCCAAAGCCCTCAGATGTCCCAGACGAAAACCCAGGCGACGGTGACGGAGCCTGATCTCCCTCAGCTCCACCCGAACCTTCATCGAGACGGACTTCCAGTGGACTCGAACAACCAGGCCGAGTTTGTCGTCCCGTCCAACCAGGTCTGGATTCGACAGAGCATCCACCTCGGCCAAACGCAGCCTGAGAATCCGTTCGACCATCGGGATGTCAAACACCACATGGAGATCGTCCCATCGGACAAGCGGGGCGGAAGAGAGAGGAAGAGTCATTACAGAGGCATCATAGCGGGTCCGGGGGGTCAGGGAATAGGGATTAGGGGTCAGGAACTGGGGATCAATCGATCATCGAAAGGCTGCGTGAGATTCAGAATCACCAATTTCGACGGTCGAGAACGGCAAGAAATCAAGGATTCACTGGCTCGAGCCCCTAATCCCTAAATCCTAAACCCCAAACCCTCAGTAGGTTGTGCAAAACTCTGAACGGCTACGCTACACTACTCCCGATGATCGACCCACAGAGCCTTCTCAAGGTTATTGAACGCTTTCCCGGTGCCCGGGCAGTCCTTTACGGAGACCTGGTTTTGGACCGCTTTATTCTTGGAACTCCCAAAAGGATCTCGCGGGAGGCGCCGGTCATCATCCTCCGCCATGAACGTCAGGAGGACATCGCGGGCGGGGGCGCCAATGCCCTGGCCAACTTGGCCTCCCTTGGAATCCGGATTCAACCGGTGGGCGTCGTCGGAGACGACGAACCGGGCCGGTCACTCCTGAACCTGCTGGACCGGCAGGGCATTGACACCACCAGAATCGTCACGGTGTCCGAGTACCAAACGCCGACCAAGGTCCGGATCCTTGGGGGTGGCGCCTCGTCACTCAAACACCAGGTAGCGAGGTACGACATCGAGGACCAACTCCCCGCTGAAGGAAATTGGACGACCCTCTTGGCCGAGAACCTGGCGGCGGCGGCCCTGGAGGCCGATGCGGTCGCAGTCTCGGATTACGGCTACGGATCGGTCACGGCCAAAATTCTGTCGGCCATCGAGGGCTCTCGGAGCTCGGTCCGCTGGACTTGCCTGGATTCCAGGTACCGGATCGGATTGTTTCCAGGGGTCGGCGGTGCGACACCCAACCTTGGGGAGTTGGAAGCGTTTGCCGGAAAACCGCTGAAAACCGATCAGGCCGTGTCGGAGGCCGCCGAGGACCTGCGAACGACCCTGGGCGCCCAATTCGTCCTGGCCACCCGTGGAAACAAGGGCATGACCCTCGCAGAAGGTGACCGAGCTCCCATCCATATTCCGGTTTTCGGGACCGATGAGGTCGCCGACGTCACCGGCGCCGGGGACACGGTACTGGCCGTTCTTGTCGCCTCTCTCGCGGCCGGCGCCACTCCCGGAGAGGCCGCCGTATTGGCCAATATCGCCGGTGGCCTGGTTGTCATGAAACTGGGAACCGCGACCGTCAATGCCGACGAATTAAGCCGGGCCGTGCATTCACTCCAAAGTCAGTCGTGATGTCCGTTCAACCCAACCCGATGGCCAAATTGAGGTCGCTCGAACAGATCAGTGAAGACTGTCGACGGTGGCGGAAGGGCGGCTTGACCATTGTGTTGGTCAACGGCGCTTTCGACCTTCTCCACGTCGGCCACCTTCGGTATCTCACCGACGCATCCCGGCACGGGGACTGTCTGATCGCCGCCGTCAACACCGACCACAGCGTCCAGAGCTCGAAGGGTCCCTCACGTCCGATCATTCCCCAGGCAGAACGGGTGGAAATTCTCGCCAACCTTGCAGTGATCGACGCGATCGTACTGTTCGACACGCTGACGGTTGCCCCAATCCTCGAGATCCTCGAGCCCGATGTTCACGCAAAGGGTACGGACTACACAGTCTCGACAGTGCCCGAACGTGAAGTCGTCGAAAGCTTCGGCGGTCGGACCGTGATCTGCGGTGACCCCAAGGACCACGCAACGACCGATGTCCTCGGAACGATACTCGAACGATTCGGGCCCGATTGATGCGGTTGGCTCTGATTCGCCTTTCCGCCCTGGGCGATATCATTCACACCTGGCCTCTGGCACAATCCCTGCGGGACAATCGGCCCGACCTGCACCTGACCTGGGTGGTCGAGGAGCCTTTTCGGTCCCTGGTCGAGGGCCATCCAGTGGTCGACTCCGTGATTACGGTAGCGACCAAACGGTGGCGCAAAGCTCCCTTCGCACCACAAACCCGCGCGGAGACCGATGCCGTCAAGACTCAACTTCGAGAGCTGGCCCCAGACCTGGTCCTGGATTCCCAGGGGACCTTCAAATCAGCCTGGATCACCCGATGGACCGGCGCCGAGAACCGGGTTGGCCTGGCTCGACCATGGCGGCGCGAACTCCTTCCCGGCCTTGTCTACACCCGGGTCCTGCCCGGCTCTCGGGAGGAACCCCACGTCGTCGCCACAAATACAATGCTCGTCAGAGTTGTCGAAGCCCAACCCGGACGCGAAATACCTGCACCGGACGGACGTTGGCTCTTGAAACGGTCCAACGAACGCTGGCCGGAGGTTCGGAGAAAATGTCCCTACGCCGTGCTGTTGCCCGGCGCGGGACATCCTTCAAAAGTCCTCAGTACAGGTGTGCTCGGTGATCTAGCCCGCCGACTGGCGTCCCGGGACCTTGAGGTTCTGGTCGCCTGGGGACCAGGAGAATTGGAGCGAGCCGAAGCAGTCGTCGCCTTCACCGACGGGGCCGCCGAGGTGGCCCCCCCGACCAACCTCGAGCAACTGACGGTCCTGCTCGGCGGTGCTTCGGTCGTGGTCGGCGCGGACAGCGGACCGGTCCATCTTTCAGCCAGTCTCGGGACGCCAACCCTGGGCATTTTCCTGACTACAGACTGGAGGCGCAACGGTCCGTTGGGTCCCCGGACCGCGGTCCTGTCCGGCGCAATCCTCCCAAAATACGTCCGCCCGGGGTCGGCCGGCGTCAGTCCGGGACCCATGCCATCCGCCGAGGCAATCGAAAAACGCGTCTCCCAACTCATAGAGGACATTCCTGCCTCGTGAATGCCAGAGGCCAATGATCCTGGACATTCCCGCAACATCCAGACCCGCGAACGTTGGCCACCTTGGCCCGACTTCCTCCAATCTCCTTGCCACTTTCAATGGAGGATGCGTTCCATATCTCCGGCTGGTGTTACAATTCGAGAGGAATCAGACTGAACGGACGGTGATTCAATGCCACTGAAGATCGGAGAACTTCTTCTCAAAGCACAGTTGATCAGCGATGATCAGCTGGAAAAAGCACTTGAAGACCAGAAACAGTCCGGCGGGAAAGTCGGCGAACATCTGGTCAAACGAGGCTTTGTCAGCGAAGAAGACATTCTGGATTGCCTGTCTCAGCAGTATGGTGTGCCGTCGATCAACCTGCGTCATTTCGACATTGACGAATCCATCATTCGACTGATCCCTGCCGATGTTGCCAGGAAATACGAGTTCATCCCGGTGTCCAAAACGGGTGCAACATTGACTGTCGCGATGAGTGACCCGACGAACGTGTTCGCGATGGATGACATTACCTTCATCACCGGATACCGCGTCGAACCGGTGGTCGCATCCGAGGAAGCGCTGCGAGTGGCGATCGACAAATATTTCGGCACGACCCACGCGATCGAGCTGAAAAAGGTCATGGACGATCTTTCGACCGTTGACGAGACCTCCCTCGAAGTCCTTGAGGAAGAGGAGGAACTGGATGTTGCCGACCTCGAGGCATCGGCGGACGAAGCGCCGGTCGTTCGGTTGGTCAACCTGATTCTGACCGATGCGCTCAAACGCGCCGCTTCCGACATTCACATCGAACCCTATGAGAAGACTTTCCGGGTTCGTTTTCGTATTGACGGCATTCTGTACGAAATCATGAATCCCCCGCTCAAGCTCAAAGACGCTATCGCATCAAGAATCAAGATTCTGGCCAAGCTGGATATCGCGGAAAAACGCCTCCCCCAGGACGGTCGAATCAAGATCAAGATGAGATTCCAGGGCAAACCCAAGGAACTGGACTACCGCGTCTCGACTCTGCCCACCCTCTACGGGGAGAAGATCGTTCTTCGTCTGCTCGACAAAGAGAATTTGATGCTGGATATGACCAAGCTGGGTTTCGAGAAGCACAGCTTGAAATGGTTTGAAGAGGCAATTTTTTCCCCCTACGGTATGGTTTTGGTCACCGGACCGACGGGATCGGGCAAGACAAACTCCCTCTATTCGGCGATCTCCCGGATCAACACACCGGAGACCAACATCATGACCGCCGAAGACCCGGTGGAGTTTCAGTTGACGGGCATCAACCAGGTTCAAATGAAGGAGAGCATCGGCCTCAATTTTGCCGCCGCTCTCCGATCATTCCTCCGCCAGGATCCCAATATTGTCCTGGTCGGCGAGATCAGGGACTTCGAAACGGCGGAAATTGCGATCAAGGCTGCGCTGACCGGACACCTGGTTCTTTCGACCCTGCACACCAACGATGCGCCATCGACAATCAACAGGTTGATGAACATGGGCATCGAGCCCTTTCTGGTGGCGACTTCGGTCAATCTGATTGTCGCCCAGCGGCTGATTCGCCGCATCTGTCAAAAGTGCAAAGAGGTCGAAGACGTGCCGATCCAGGCCTTGCTCAACGTCGGTTTTTCGGAAAGCGAAGCGCCGAACATCCAGCTTTACAAGGGTCGCGGATGCGAAGCGTGCAACCAGCGCGGCTACAAGGGGAGGGTCGGTCTTTTTGAGGTCATGAAGGTCACCGAGGACGTTCGGGAGTTGATTCTCTCGGGCGCCTCGGCCGTCGAACTCCGCAGGAAGGCATTGGAAGAAGGCATGATTGGCCTGCGATATTCAGGCCTTCAGAAAATCCGAGAAGGCGTCACCACCATTGAAGAAGTGGTGCGCGAGAGCGTGCTCTAGGGCACCGGAAGGGAGGCCCAGTGGCCACCAGCTTGCACCAACTGCTCAATTTGATGGTCGACAGAGGCGGGACCGACCTTCATCTTACGACCAACTCACCCCCACTTGTCAGAGTTGACGGCATCCTCAGCGTCTTGGAAAATCAGCCGCCCTTAACGGCCGTCGAAACCAAGAGATTGGCATATTCGGTTCTGACCGACGCTCAGAAGCACCGTTTCGAAGAGGATCTGGAGCTCGACATTTCCTTTGGCGTCAAGGGGTTGGCTCGTTTCAGGGCCAATGTCTACCAGCAGCGGGGGGCTGTCGCCGGGGCATTTCGCCGTATTCCCTATGAAATACTCGGTTTCCGTGAGTTGGGCCTGCCGGCTGCCGTTGAACCCCTGTGCAACAAGCCCCGAGGCCTCGTTCTGGTCACCGGGCCGACGGGATCCGGAAAATCGACGACACTGGCTTCGATGATCGACAAGATCAACCGCGAAAAGCCCCTTCACATTCTGACCATCGAGGATCCGGTCGAGTACCTTCACTCCCACAAGACCGCCATGGTCAACCAGCGGGAACTCCACGCAGACACCCTGTCCTTCCCCGCCGCCCTGAGATCGGTGCTCCGTGAAGACCCCGACGTCGTCTTGGTCGGTGAGATGCGCGATCTGGAAACGATCGAATCCGCACTCCGCATCGCAGAGACCGGTCACTTGACCTTCGCTACGCTTCATACCAACTCGGCTCCCCAGACCATTAACAGAATTGTCGATGTCTTCCCCGAACACCAGCAGAGCCAGATTCGGGCCCAGCTTTCTTTCGTTCTCGAAGGCATCATCTGCCAATCCCTGCTCCCGAGAACCAGCGGAAAGGGGCGCGCTTTGGCCTGCGAGGTCCTGGTGCCCAATGCTGCAATCCGCAACCTGATCCGAGAAGACAAGATCCATCAGATTTATTCGACTATGCAGGCCGGTCAGTTGAGATACGGCATGCAGACATTCAACCAGTCTCTTGCAACGCTCTACCAGCAACGCAAGATCTCCCTCCAGACCGCGATGGCCCACAGTTCCCTTCCCGACGAACTCCAGGATATGATCAACCGCGGTATCGGAACGACCACCCAGACTCCTGACACGAAGAAGAAGCGGAGGTCCTGACCATGGGCAATTATGAATGGAAGGGTCGTGATCGCAACGGCAGCCCCAAGACCGGAGTTCTGACCGGCGACAGCAAGGAAGCGGTCATCGCCGCCCTGCGTCGGCAACAGATCGTTGTAACCACCGTCAAGGAGAAGGGGAAGGAAATTGCCCTGCCGAAGTTCGGAGGCGGCATCAAGTCCAAGGACATCGCCATCTTCACGCGGCAGTTCTCCGTGATGATCGATGCGGGTCTCCCCCTGGTCCAGTGCCTCGAAATTCTGGGCCAACAACAGGAGAACAAGGGCTTTCAGAAGGTCCTCCTGCAGATTCGACAGGATGTCGAAGGAGGCTCCTCCCTGGCCGAGGCCATGAGAAAACACCCTCAGGCCTTCGATGAACTTTATGTCAACATGGTCGGTGCGGGTGAGGCCGGCGGTATCCTGGATACCATCCTGCAACGACTGGCCAACTACATCGAAAAGAGCGTCAAACTCAAAGGGCAGGTCAAGTCCGCAATGGTGTACCCGGTCGCCGTCGTCACGATCGCGGTCATCGTCGTCTACGTGATCTTGTGGAAGGTCATTCCCGTCTTCGCCAGCCTTTTCGAGGGATTGGGCGCCCAGTTGCCCTTCCTGACCCGAGTGGTCGTCGCCGCCTCGAACTTCATCGGACGCTTCTGGTGGCTGATCTTTATCATGGTCTTTGCAACCATCTTTGCCCTGAGACAATACTATGCGACCGAACAGGGGCGCTACCAGATCGACAAGTTGATGCTCAAGATGCCGGCGATCGGCCTCCTTCTAAGAAAAATCGCCGTCGCTCGTTTCTGCCGTACTCTCGGGACTCTGCTTTCCTCGGGCGTCCCAATCCTGGATGCCTTGGATATCACTGCGAGAACAGCGGGAAACGCCGTCATTGAGGAGGCGATCTTCCAAGTGCGGAAAGAGGTCGAGCAGGGAAAGACCATCGCAGATCCACTGGCCAAGACACAGCAATTTCCACCAATGGTCTGTCAAATGATCGGCGTCGGTGAACAGACCGGTGCAATGGACACCATGCTGTCAAAGATCGCAGATTTCTATGAAGACGAGGTCGATGCGGCCGTCGAGGGCATGATGGCCCTGATCGAGCCGATCATCATCGCCTTTCTCGGCGTTGCCATCGGCGTCATCGTCGTCGCGATGTACATGCCGATGTTCTCCCTGATCAGCCAGATCGGCTGATGATCGCAAGGCCTGAACGGCAATCAACCACGACGGGCGGGGCTACTACCCCGCCCGTCGTTTCACCGTCCCCGATAACCCTCCGCTGGTTTCTCGGCCTTCGGCTGATCGTCATATCCACTCTTTTCCTCGGCATTCTCCTGATTCAGGCCACTTCCCCACTGATCCTCCCGCTCAAATACTTTTACGGCATCATCCTGGCTACATACGCCCTCAGTCTCGGTTACCTTGTTCTTCACCTGGTCGGCTTCTCCCCCAAGCTGCAGGCAATCATTCAGTTGGTCGGCGACATCGGCATCGTCACGGGGCTGGTCTACTTCACCGGGGGCTTTCACTCACCCTTCTCCTTCCTCTACCTTGCGGTCATCGTCGCCGGCGCAGTCATTATTCGCGGGGGCGGCCTGATTCTTGCGGGACTCTCGGCGATCGCCTACGGACTCCTTGTCGACCTGATGGTGTTCAACCTTCTCCCGATTCCTCCCAATCTGACAGGGATTCAGGTGTCACCGTCACTCCCGAGGATCCTGGCCCAGTTGATGATCAACATCGTCGGCTTTGTCCTCGTTGCCGTTCTGGTTTCCTACCTTTCCGAGAGTCTCCGTCTCGCCCGGAGTCGGTTGAGCGAGGAGATCGAACGGGCGCAACGCCTGGCCGCTGTGGCCGACCATGTCGTCCGATCGGTTGCAGCCGGTATTGTTGCCACCGACCTCGAAGGGCGGGTTCTTCATCTCAACCCGGCAGGGCAACGGATCCTCGGCCTCGCACCGGAGGCCCGAGCCGAAGGACTGGATCTCGACGAAGTCATGCCCCTGGCCGGCCATACGTGGGGCCTGCTCTACACCCGAGCGCGTTCGATGTCTTCCATTCGAATCGAGGACAACCACCGCACCACGGGACTGCACCTGGGCCTGACTCTGGGCCCCCTCGAAGACGAGGCCGACAATCTGGTGGGTTTCATCATCAGCTTTCAGGACCTCTCCGAAATCGAAGGAGCTGCGGCCCGGCAACGAATGCAGGAACGAATGGCGGCCGTCGGCGAAATGGCGGCAAGGATGGCTCACGAGATCAAGAATCCACTGGCCGGCATTTCGGGTTCCGCCCAGATGTTGGCCTCGAAAGAGGGCGCCGACGACAAGACGTCACGCCTGCTCCGCATCCTCGTTGATGAGAGTCAAAGGCTCTCCACGATCCTCGATAATTTCCTCGATTATTCACGGCCCAGCCATGGGAGCCGTCATCAGTGTGATCTACCCGTTCTGATCAGGGACTGTATAGACCTCCTCCGCCGTTCGGACCTTCTGAGACCTGACCACGACATCATCCTCAACCTCCCCAAGAGCCTTCTACTGCTCGGCGAAGAACCCCTGCTTCGACAAATGTTTTGGAATCTCTCTCGCAACGCCCTGGAAGCAATGCCGGAGGAAGGTACTCTGACGATCAGAGCCAAGAGACGTCCGGGAACCATGGTTTTGACCTTCACCGATACCGGGATCGGCATGTCTGACGACGTCCGGGAACGGGCTTTCGAACCCTTTGTTTCATCGACCCCTGGCGGAACCGGCTTGGGATTGGCCGTTGTCTACAACGTGGTAGAACAGCATGACGGCACGATTGAGATTGACAGCACACCCGGGACCGGCACCACCGTGAGAGTCGAACTGCCCTGTCTGAGGCTTGGAGAGACAGCATGATCACCCAGCGTACGATCCTCGTTATCGACGATGAACCGTCAATTCGAGAGATGCTGACAATTTTCCTCGAAGAGATGGGCTACACGGTCAAAACCGCTGATACCGTGGAGACCGGAATCACTGCCATCGATACCAATGCCTTCGACCTGGTGATGTGTGACCTCCGATTGCCCGACGGAACCGGCCTCGAAGTCCTCGACCACGCCAGGAAGAGCCCATCAGCGCCACCATTCATCATCATCACGGCCCACACCACACCCCAAAATGCCCTGGACGCACTCCGTGCCGGTGCTGCCGAATACCTCTCCAAGCCGTTCAACGTCGAAGACCTCCGGCTGATTCTCAGGAACATCCTGGGCGCCGAGCCTTCCATGACTCCCGTGGAGAACTCCGGGTTGATCGGGTCCAGCCAGGCGATCCAAAGGGTTCTCTCCCTGGTAGGGAAGGTCGCTGCAACACCCTCAACCGTGTTGATCAGCGGCGAAAGCGGTACCGGCAAGGAACTGCTGGCACGGGCTATCCACAACGAATCACCGGTCACATCCGGACCATTCTTGAGCATCAATTGCGGCGCCATGCCGGAGAACCTTCTGGAATCTGAACTGTTCGGGCACGTCAAGGGCTCGTTCACCGGAGCTGTCAAAGATCACGTTGGACTGATAGCTCAGGCAGAAAACGGCACCATCCTCCTGGACGAAGTCGGCGAAATGACGCCCTCCATGCAGGTCAAACTCCTCCGCGTCTTGCAGGAACGAAGTATCCGTCCTGTTGGGGGCCATCGCGAAATCAAAGTCAACACCAGGGTCCTCGCTGCCACCAACCGGAATTTGGCCGAGGAGGTTCGTCAGGGAAATTTTCGGGAAGACCTCTTCTATCGTCTTCACGTCATCGTTATCCATCTGCCACCACTGAGAGACCGCCTGGAAGATCTGCCCGAGCTTGCGCGCTTCTTCGTGCAACGATGTTGTCAACGATTCGGGATACCACAGAAGCGGCTTTCGGAGGATGCCATTCGGCTCTTGCGAACCCATACCTGGCCCGGCAATGTCCGAGAATTGGAAAATGTCATTGAACGAACTGTCGCCCTGGAAGCAGGGGAACTCATTTCTTCCGGCGTGCTGACCGAACACCTTCACGGCACCATCGACACCACGTCCCACGGAAGACATATCCTGCCTGAAGAGGGAATCGACCTGGAAGAATACCTCAACGGCCTCCGCGCGGATTTCTTGAGACAGGCATTGGACCTGACCGGTGGCCACCAGAAGCAGGCTGCCGAGATGCTCCGGCTCTCCTACAGAGCGTTCAGGTACCATGCCGAGAAACTGGGGCTGAGCCGGGGCTCGACGGCATCGGATCATCCCCAACCCGAGGAGCCTTCATGAGAAGCCATCAGCTATCAGCTCTCAGCTATCCGTTCGTTATCATATTCGTCGTCATCGCCCTGGTTGGGTGCGGCGACAGCCCGCAGGATCCGGTAACTCTCTCAGTATCGACCAATCCCCCAGCCACCCCAAAAATAGTACGGCCCCTTCCTGAGGCCGAACTTCCGGACGGCAACCGGCTGACCTTGGAGTTGGCGCTGACGCAAGATGAAATTAGTCAGGGACTGATGTTCAGGAACTCATTGCCCAACGACCGGGGCATGCTGTTTATCTTCAGGGAAGAACGGGTTCCCAGTTTTTGGATGAAAAACACCCTGATTCCCCTGGATATGGTGTTTCTTTCCGCCGATGGGGTCATCGTCGATGTCATCCACAACGCTCTGCCCTGTAAGGCAGACCCCTGCCCCCAGTATGTGCCGAGAACAGAGGCCTTGGCAGTTCTTGAGGTCGCCGCAGGTGTGGCGGAGAGTCAGGGCCTTGACGAAGGCGTCAGTCTGAAATTTGAACGGGTTCCGGGATATCCGCGGGAACCAACGCCGTAGTCTCTTGTGACCGGAATCTTATGCGGAATTTATCAAGCTGTCAGCTTTTAGCTGTTAGCCAGAAAACAACACGGCATTCAAGTTACCGTTTTCTGAGCTAACCGCTAAGAGCTGACTGCCAATGACTCTCAACGCGGCCGGGACCTCTTTGGTTCCGGCTTCGTCCGGTCAGGAGGCTTTTGACTCCTTCGATGACGAATCGGCGCTGCTCGACTTCGTCGACGAGGACGAAGAGGTGTCGGACACAACCGGTGCTTTCGACTTAGATGTTTCAGCTTTCCGGGTGCCGGCCGCTCCACCGGTTCCCTTGCCGTAATCGGTCACATACCATCCGCTGCCCTTGAATTGAAGGGCGGGTACACCCAACAACCTGCGGACTGCACCTCCGCACTCCGGACAGATTTTTGTCGGCTCGGTAGTCGTTTTTTGGATCCGTTCGAAACGGATGCCACAGACGAAACACTCATATTCATAGAGCGGCATTGATTAATCTCTCAACTCTCACCAGCCCTTAACTCTTGACCTGAATTCGAATTCCACCGGAATTAATCTCTTCGCGGTTGACCAGTTGGAGATACATGAAGGCGTACATCACTCTCGCGTTGACTCCTGGATTGAGTGGACCTTTTTCACACAGATCGAACAGCGTCGTCTGCCCGTCGACCATCTCCAACATCGTCATCTCCGACATCTCGAGGTAGAGGTTTTCCAGATGAGCTGGTCGGGGCCCGCGTGAAAAGACCGTGTTGCGACCCCCCAATTTACCCATTACCGTCTTGGCGTCGGCGATGTGTTTGCATCCGGAGAGGATGGCCCGGGGTGTCGGAATCTTGATCTTGTAGACCTCATCATCCCGAAACAAACCGACCTTGAACACGACCTCGCCCTCGTCCCAGTTGAACAGGGTCCACAGTAGTTCCTGAACTTGCTCCCTGACCGCAACGCCCAGCTCTTCCTTTCGCAGAAAACCCATCTGAACCAGGATGCTCCCATGCCGTCGGCCTGGCTCCCGATCCAGTTCTTCCGCCGAAACCTGGTGTTGCGCTTCGGTGATCTGCCCTTTGCTGACCAGATAGTCGCCGAGCGACATACCCCGATCCGACGATGTGGCGAAGATGATGTCTCCGTCAACGAAATAAAGTTTTCGGGTTTCCTGACCTCGTGTAAATTCCATGACACCGGGCACGCCATGCCGATGGATCGTCGCCAATATCTCCGAAAGCGCCGTCCGCCTCAAGTTTCCACGGAAAATGAAATCGTTGTTACTCATCATCGATCTCGTTTTGAGTCAGCCCCTCTCATCTGGTGAAACTGGCGGAAGCGCAAGGGAATCGAACCCTCCGATCGACCCTCACCGGGCCGACCCAACGGATTTGAAGTCCGCGGAGACCACCAGGCCCCATGCGCTTCCGAACCGACGCATTCTAACAGATCCCGGGGTGAGGAATTCTTCGCGGCGATTTGCACCAGGTTCTTGGCCTCCGGATGACAGCAAAAAGCCTCGACGTACGGGGTGGTACGCCTCCATTTTTTGCAGCCGCCGAAGTTTCAGGTCCTTGGCACAACTCATCCACGGGAATCCCTCACCCGGGGATACTCGTTGACAATAGAATCTCCCTCTGTTAAAAATACCGTCCCCGTGGGGCCGTAGCTCAGTTGGGAGAGCGCCTGAATGGCATTCAGGAGGTCGACGGTTCGATCCCGTTCGGCTCCACCATTTT